>JARLGP010000247.1 GCA_031292735.1 Holophaga sp. | reverse complement strand
GGTGGAAGTGGCCGGCGCCTCCTACGTGGTGCCGCTGGACGTGGTGATCGAGTGCCTGGACCTGGGCCCGTTCCTGGAATCCGAGCAGAACCACCTGATCAACCTGCGGGGCGAGGTGCTGCCGTTCCTGCGGCTGCGCGAAGTGTTCCAGATCCCCGGCGAGTTCCCGGCCCGGGAGCGGGTGGTGGTGGTCCAGTACGGAGAAACCCGGGCCGGGATCGTGGTGGACAAGCTCATGGGCGAATTCCAGACCGTGATCAAGCCCCTGGGCCTCCTGTTCCACAACCTCAAGGGCATCGGCGGGTCCACCATCCTCGGCTCCGGCGAGGTCGCGCTGATCCTCGACATCGCCCAGATCATCCAGATCGTCGTTTCCCGGCAGCAAACCGTCCCGGAGCCCTCTCCTTCCATCTAGATTCCGATCTCTCCAGGAGTCGTCCAGGCAGTGGTTCAGAAACCTTCGTTTCACGGGCCAGGTGCAGGAATCCTCCAGGGAAAGGAGGCCTGACCGGCGCAATCCCGGCCCGCCATGGACGGGACCCGGGCCGGATGGCACAATGATTGCCTTGGAGAGCTGGCCGAGTGGTTTATGGCAACGGTCTTGAAAACCGTCGTGGGGCGACTCACCGGGGGTTCGAATCCCTCGCTCTCCGCCAAAACAAGCGCCCCTTCGGGGGCGCGTTTTTAACAGGGGCTCGATCCTCATGGCAGGGCTATCTGCCAGGACCGGGCCCGCGGCGCCATCCGGGCCGAGTAGTCCACGCAGGCCCGGCTGAAGCTTTCCAGGTAGCTCCCGGCCACCACCGGCCAGTTCATGGCCCGGCCGTAGTCGGCCCCCAGCCGGCGCATGGCCAGGCGCCTGGCGTCATCACCCAGCAGGTCCACCACGTTCCGGGTGATGGCGGCCGCATCCCGGCAGGGCACCAGGATCCCCCGGCCCTCTCCCAGCAGCTCCCTGGCGTAGGTGTAGGGGGTGGAGATCACCGCCTTGCCCGCGCCCAGGGCGTAGGCCAGGGTGCCGGAGGTGATCTGTTCCAGTTTCAGGTAGGGGGTGATGTAGATGTCCGCGGCCGCCAGGTAGGCGGTCAGCTCGTCCTGGCTGACGAAGCGGTTGTGGAAAATGACGCGGCCCGCCACTCCCAGGCTCCGCGCCCGGTCCTCCAGCATCCGCCGGTAGCTCTCCCCCTGTTGGGCCTTGACGTGCGGGTGGGAGGCCCCGAGCACCACGTAGACCGTTTCCGGGAACCGCTCCAGGATCCCGGGCATGGCCTCGATGACGAACTCGATGCCCTTGTCCGGCGCCAGCAGGCCGAAGGTGAGCAGCACCTGCCGGCCCTCCAGGCCGATCCGGCGCTTGAGCCGGCCGTGGCAGGGCACGGCGGGAATCCCGTGGGGGATCAGGTCGATCCTGCGCGCCGCGACCCCGTGGACCTCCTGCAGCAGCGCGGCGCCGTGGGCGCTCATGACCACCAGCCGCTCCGAGCGGCGGATGATCTCGTTCATGACCGTCCACTGGCAGGGATCCGGTTCCGGAAGGATGGTGTGCAGGGTGGTGACCACCGGCAGGCGCAGCTCGCGCAGGAGGCCCAGCACGTGACTTCCGGCGCGGCCGCCGAAGATCCCGTACTCGTGCTGGAGGCTCAGCACGTCCAGGCCCTGCCCGTTGAGCCATCGGGCCGCCTTGCCGTAGGCGGGCAGATCCTCCTGGGCGATCGCCGCGCGCACCCATTCCGGATAGGCGTAGTCCTTCCCCGGCTCGTTCATGGCCAGCACCCGGCAATCCAGCTGCCGGAACCGGCTGGAGAGGGCCGCCCTGAGATCCGCCGTGAAGGTGGCGATCCCGCATTGGCGCGGGGTGTGGTTGCCCACGATGGCCATTCGGCGAAGCGCCCCCGGGGCGCTAAAAAGACTCATAGGACCTCCTAATGACGGGCATGGCAACAGCCTGGATCATGCCCATCCCGGTGCGCTACCGGCATGGGCCATCCAATCACGATAGTGCAAGCGTTATGCCATTAATGACAACGGCGTCAATGGCTTGTTTGTTTGGCCATCAGACAGGGAAAGGCCCCGGAAACCCATCAGAACGGACCTTGCCCCATCATTCTGATCGAGCCAAGGGGCGCGGGGGCGGGCGGTTCCATGCCTGTGCGGGTTCGCCAGGGTTCGTGGTTTCCCTTGCCGGCCCGCCCCGCATGGGTGCTATGCTGCCTCTGGCCCTGGCCGATCTTAAATCATGGCTTGCCTTACATCAATAATTCGTTCCTTATTTTTATTATTTATTTCATGGCTGGACCCATCTTCGGGATCGGGTTCCGTCCATCCGCCCGGATGGCGTCCAGCCCGGAGCATGGAGCCGGAATGCACACCGAGGACCTGGAACTCAGCAGCCCGTGCCAGGGGGAGCCCGAGTGCCCGGAGCCCATGGGCATGGTCGCCCGGAGCCCGGCCATGCGCCAGCTGATCAACCTGGCCCGGCGGGTGGCCAAGGTGGATTCCACCGTGCTCATCAGCGGCGAAAGCGGCACCGGCAAGGAGCGGGTGGCCGGCCTGGTGCACCACGCCTCGTCCCGGGCGCCGGGGCCGTTCATTGCCGTGAACTGCGGGGCCATCACCGAGACCCTGCTGGAAAGCGAACTGTTCGGCCACGTCAAGGGCGCGTTCACCGGCGCCATGCAGGAGCGCCCCGGCCTGTTCGAGTCGGCCAACGGCGGCACCCTGCTGCTGGACGAGGTGGGCGAGGTGTCCCCGGCCATGCAGGTGAAGCTGTTGCGGGTCCTGCAGGAGCGCGAGATCCGCCGGGTGGGGGAAAGCACCACCCGGGACATCGACGTGCGGGTCATCGCCGCCACCAACCGGGAGCTGGCCCAGGAGATCGCCGAAGGCCGGTTCCGCATGGACCTGTACTACCGGCTGCACGTGGTGGAGCTGTCGGTGCCGCCCTTGCGCAAGCGCCGGGAGGACATCCTTCCCCTGGCCCGGATCCTGCTGCTGGAAGCCGCCGCCCGGCTGGGCCGGCCGGTATCCGAGCTCACCTCCCGCGCCGCGGACCAGCTGCTGCGCTACCCCTGGCCGGGCAACGTGCGCGAACTGGAGAACGCCATGGAACGGGCGGTGGCCCTGGCCCAGGGCGGCCGGGCGGAACTGGAGGACCTGCCCGAGGAGGTGCGCCAGGCGATTCCGGTGCCGCTGGTGAGCTCGCCGGTGAAGCGGCTGGAGGCCGTGGAAAAGGAATACATCCTGGCGGTGCTGGACCTCAACGACGGCAACCAGGCCCGCACCGCCGAGCAGCTGGGCATCGGCTCGGCCACCCTCTACCGCAAGCTCAAGAGCTACGGCCGCACCCGCGGCAGCCCGGGCTCGCTGCGCAAACACGCCTGAACAGGAGGTCCCATGGCGCTCCCCCAGCTCAACCACGCCCACCTGCGGCGCATGACCGACAGCACCGGGATCCTGCTGCACGCCCGGTTCTCGGTGCCCCGCTACGAGGAGGGCTACTGCGTCGACGACAACGCGCGGGCCCTGCTGCTCACCACGCTGCTGGAGCGCACCGCGCCGGATCCCGGGCTGGACCTGCTGGCCTCCCGCTACCTGGCCTTCGTGAGCCACGCCTTCAACCCGGAGTCCGGCCGGTTCCGCAACTTCATGGGCTATTCCCGCGCCTGGCTGGAGTCCCAGGGCTCCGAGGACAGCCACGGCCGTACCCTCTGGGCCCTGGGCGCCACCGCCGGGCAGTGCCGGGAACCGGGCCGGCAGGCCATGGCGTCAACCAGAACCTGGGGGCGGAATCCACCCTGTCCTACCTGTTGGCCCGGGCGGTCATGGAACAGGCCTCAGCTCGCCCGCTTGGCCAGGTCCCGGGCGGCGGCCTGCACCTGGTGCAGCTCCTCGGGGCTCCAGGCGCTGGGTGAGCGTTTTTCCTGGAGCGCGTCGTTCACCAGGCCGGCCAGCTCCAGCCAGACCTCCGGGGCCGGCAGGTCGATGGCCTGCAGCGCCAGGACCAGCCGAAGGCGCAGGGGCCACGGGTTGCGGTCGTTCCAGGCGCCGCGCACCTGGTCCAGGAGCATCGGCCCGGCCTCCGGCGCCAGCGGGCCGGGAGCCGCCGCCAGCGCCTCCACGGCAATGACCCGGAAGGTGGTGTTCTTCAGCTCGGCCGCCTTGGCGCACAGCGCCGTGGCCGCCTGGGGCAGCGCCGTGTCGCGCAGGGCCAGGGCGAGGGCGGTCTGCAGCCGGGGGCTCTGGCCCGAGTGGAACAGCTCCAGCAGGGGCTCCAGCACCTGGACGGAGCCCACCGCCCCGAGCGCCTCCACCAGCTGCAGGCTGAGTTCTTCCCGGGCGGCATCCTTGAGCAGCGCCAGCAGGTCGGGCACCAGGCCGGCAAACCGGCGTTCGGCCACCAGCCGCAGGCCCAGCTGGAAATCCGCCGGCCCCGGAGCGTGCAGCAGGGCCTGGGCCAGGTCCTCCGCCCCGGGCAGGGCGCCAAGGAAGAAGCGGGCCCGGTCGGCGATGTCGGTGAGCGGATCCCGGCAGGCCCGGAGCAGGACCGGCTGCAGCGCGGGGTCGGCCCGGGCGCCCAGCACCTCCACCGCCGCCGCCCGCTGGGCGCCGTCCGGCCCGGCCAGGATGAGCTGGTGGATCTCCTCGGCCCCGGCCGGCGCCAGCCGCGCCAGGGCGCGCGCCAGCCCTTCCCGCCCGGTCTGCTCCCGGTAGGCCGGCACCAGCAGGTCCAGCACCGCGGGGGTGCCGACCAGGCCCCGCACCGCCATTTCCGCCAGCCCCTCGGCGGTGGTGTCCAGGGCGAACCCCAGCCGCCGGCTGCGCAGGTGCATGGCGTCGGCGACCTGGCCCAGCAGGGTGCTCAGCTGGCTGACCTTGCCCTCCCGGGTGGCTCCCTGCACGTCCTGGTAGAACTCGCCCAGCAGGCCTCCGGGATCCGCCTCGGGATCGAGCGCTTCCAGGGCCGTTCCGGCGGCCTCAAAGGCGGCCGCCGGCGGCAGGTTGCGCAAGGCCGCCAGGGCTTCCTTGAGCCGCCGGTCGGCCAGCACCTCCCGGTGGTTTTCCAGGAAGATGGCCTGCAGCGCCTGGGCCGCCTCCGGGGTGAACACATGGGCCAGCAGCATGAGGGCCGAGCGGAACACCAGCAGGTCCGGATGCTGGATCAGGGTCTGGAGCGCCTCGATGCGGGTGCCGTCCACCAGATGCACCAGCCGCTGGGCCGCTTCGTTGGCCGCCCGGGTGTTGGCGCTGCCCTCCATCAGCTGGCTGAAGTAGTGGTTGAAGGCCTCCTGGGGGTCGGTCTCGCTGAGCACCTCCGCCAGGGTCTCGGTGAACTCGGCCCCCTGGCGCATGCCGTTGAGGTCGCGCAGGGCCTCCAGGGCCTCCGGGCTGCCGATGCGGCCCAGCGCGCGCACCCCGGTCACGAAGATCTCGTGATCGGATTCGTAGCGCAGGAGCCGGTGCAGGATGGGCACCCAGCCGGGCCAGGGGTAGTAGAAGCTGGCCTCCAGCGCCAGCCGGCGCAGGGCCTTGGGGGCCCGGGACCCGGGCAGCCGGCCATCCAGCTCCTCGATGGCGGCCGGCCCCACCTCCAGAAGGCCCTGGAAGAAAGCCAACTGGTCCGCGCGCTCGTCACCCTCCAGGTGATCCAGGAGCGTGCGCAGAGGGTCGAGGGAATGGGACGGCATGACGACTCCAGGCTTTTCAAACGGGGTGCGGGCCCTCAGCTGACCCTGGCGCGGGCTTCCACGTGATCGCGGATCAGCTGTTTGACGAACGGGGTGATCATGGTGAACTCCACCCCGGCCAGGAAATAGCCGCTGGTCTTGCCCGGCACCTTGCCCAGCAGGCGCACCACCACGGCCCGCAGCGGCACGCAGGGAAGGTCCGGGTGCAGCAGGAAGAACTCCTCCAGCACCGCGCCGGTGTCCATGTCCCAGGCGTCGGCCATCTGGATCTCCAGGCCGCACCCGCTGGCGCTCACATTGACCAGCCTGGCCTGGGTCACGTGCCGGTCCATGAACTGGAAGCTGACCTGATAGGGACCGCCACTGGTGCTCAACCTGATGTCGCGCCGGCGCTCGAACTCCACTGTCCCCACTGCCCACCCCCAGCGACCGCAAGGGCGCCTTGGGCCATTGTCCCAGGGCAGACGGACCAGGGGCAACAGGAGACCGTCAGAGCACGGAGTCCTGAATTAATGAATTGTTACTGAAAGTTGGAAACTGATGGTGCACCGCCTGAAGCAGGGTCTCCACCTGGAGCGGCTTCTGCAGGAAGCGCACCTGCTCCCAACGGCTCATGCGGTCCACCGCCTCCATGCGCATGGAATCCACCACCACCAGGAGGGGGGTCTTGGCCAGGACCGGATCCTCGCGCACGATTCGCACCACCGTTTCACAGTGGCACAAGGGGATCTCGTAGTCCAAGACCACCAGATGGGGCAGCACCTCGCGCATGACGGTCAACACGTCGGCCAGGCTGGTGGGGTCCGCCTCGGTGATCTCGTATCCGGCGGAACGCAGGTTCACGTTGATCGAGGAACGGGTGAAACCACTTTCCGCCACGAGCACGATCTTCACAGGAATCCTTTCGGAAAGGTCATGGTTATATAATAAACATAAAGCATATCCAGTGCTCATGCTTTTTCGGGTCGGCAGGTCGGAAAAGTTACGCCTTCCCGAATAAAATGATCCTTACCATCCGGAACCGTTCCCCCCGCCCCATCGCCCGCTTCGCCGTTCCCTTTTGGAGGATTCCCGAATGCACCCAAAGCCGCTCCTGCACAGCATCCTGGGGGGCGCCGCGCTGCTGGCCGGTGCGGCCCTGATCGGGGCCGCGCCGGAGGCGAAGGTGGGCTTCGTCTACGTGGGCCCGGTGGGCGACGCGGGCTGGACCTACCAGCACGACCTGGGCCGCAGGCAGCTGGAAAAGCATTTCAAGGGCAAGGTGGCCACCCAGTTCGTGGAGAACGTGCCGGAGGGCGCCGATTCCGAACGGGTCATCCGGGAGATGGCCAAGGCCGGCTGCAAGGTGGTGTTCACCACCTCCTTCGGCTACATGAACCCCACCCTGACCGTGGCCAGGGCCTATCCCACGGTCACTTTCCTGCAGGCCGCCGGCACCCGCACCGCCGCCAACGTCGGCAGCTACAACGGCCGGTTCTACGAGGGCCGCTACCTGAACGGGGTCATCGCCGGCAGGATGACCCGGAGCAACGTGGCGGGAATCGTCGCCGCCTTTCCCACCCCCGAGGTGGTGATGGGCATCAACGCCTTCGCCCGCGGCATGCGCAGCGTCAATCCCAGGGCCACGGTGAAGGTCGTCTGGATCAACGCCTGGTTCGATTCCGGCAAGGAGCGCGAAGCGGCCCTGGCCCTGATCGCCCAGGGCGCCGACATGCTCACCCACGACACCGATTCCACCGCGGTGGTCCAGACCGCCGAGGAGCGGGGGGTCGCCTCCTTCTGCTACAACTCGGACGAGGCGAAGTACGGCCCCCACTCCCAGCTGTGCGGCACCATCCAGCTCTGGGGCGACTTCTACGCCCGGACCGTGGAGGAGGTGCTGGCCGGCAGCTGGAAGCCGGAAACCACCTGGGGCGGCTTCAGCCAGGGCATGATCGCCCTGGCCCCCATGAGCCCGGCCGTGCCCAAGCCGGTCCAGGCGCTGGTGCAGAAGCTCAGGAAGCAGATCAGCGCCGGCAAGCTGCATCCCTTCACCGGCCCCATCGTCGACCAGGCCGGCAGGCTGAGGGTTCCCGCCGGGCGCACCATCACCGACGCCGAGCTGAACAAGATGGACTACTTCGTGCCCGGGGTGGACTCGGTGATGCCGAACAGCTAGCCCAGCACGGCCTTCAGGAACCCGGTGACCAGCGGGTGCGGCCGGGCCGGGGTGGACCGGGCCTGGGGCACGAACAGGGTGCCCAGGAAGAACGGATGGCCCGGAAGTTCCAGCACCCGGATCTCCCCCGCGGCGTCCACCCCGGTGAACTGCATGGGCCCTTCCCGCAGCACCTCCACGCAGTCCGGATTGATCCCGAAATTGCAGTAGTAGCGCTCCTTGGCGGTGCCGGCGGCGTAGAGGGCGGCCACCTGCGAGCCGGGCGTGAAGGTCAGCCCCAGGGTCCGCCCGGCCAGATGGCAGGACAGTTCCGAAATGAAGAGGGTGGAGGCGTCCGGCTCGTACTCCTCGTGCTGGGCCTCGCGGAAGCCCAGCGCGTTGCGGGCGTATTCCAGCACCATGTGCTGGAAGCCGCCGCAGGTGCCCAGGCAGGGGATGCCGTTCTTGCGGGCCTGGCGGATGGCCCACAGGGCCTGTTCCAGGTTCTGGTAGGGACTGCCCGGCGCCACCCAGATGCCGGCGAAACGCTGGAACAGGTCCGGGGTGATCGTGTCGGTGGCAACCCAGGTGGCCTCCAGCTCCGCGCCCAGCAGTCGGCGGGAATGCTCGAAGGCCGCGTCGGTGGCCGCATGCGGCGGAAAAGTCGGCGAGTACTCGCCAAGGAGGGCGATGGTCTTGGGCATCTGGAACTCCGGGAAACCCCTTCCATGAATTATCCAACAAATAACCAGGCGGGCCGATAGAATCATCCCACCTTCTTCGGAGCAGCCCATGCAACTCAGCGCCCGGAACGTCCTCCAAGGCCGCGTCACCCAGGTGACCCACGGAGCGGTGGAATCGGAGATCGTGCTCCAGCTGTCGGACGGGGTGGAGATCGTCTCCACCATCACCAAGGCTTCGGCCGAACGGATGAAGCTCGAGCCGGGGGTGCTGGCTCACGCCATCATCAAGGCCTCCAGCGTCATCATTGGCGTGGACTGAACGGCGTCGCCTCCACCTCGGCCAGGAAGTCCGGAAACAGTTCCAGGGCGCGGCGGTAGTCGTAGGATTCGATCCGGGCCTTCATGGGCGCCAGGGCCGCCTGCAGCGGGCCGCCCTTGAGCAGCGCCGCCAGTTCCGCCAGGTCGCTGCCGGCCCGGGCGTCGTCTTCGCGCAGGGCCTGGCGCAGCGCCTCCAGCAGGCGCAGGAGCGCGGCCCGGTCCGGCGCCCCCTCCCGCTCCTGACCCTGCTCCTGCGGCTCCGGCAGCAGGGCGAGGCTTTCCTCCAGCTCCCGCATCCGCTCGTGGATCCGTTCCAGTTCAAGCTCACCGGACCCGCCGCCCTGCAGGCATTCCTCCAGGTCCCGGGCGGCCCCGCCCAGGGCGCCGGCGCCCAGGTTCAAGGCGGCGCCCTTCAGGGAATGGACGTGGCGCAGGGCGGTTTCCCGGTCGCCCCGGGCCAGGGCGGCGCGCAGGCCGGCCAGCCCAGCCTCATGCCCCGCGCCGAAGCGCCGGAGAAGCTGCAGGTAGGTGTCGGGGTCGATGCCCAGCCGAGCCAGGGCGCCAGGGATGTCCACCCCGCGGACGGTGCCGGCCCGCTCCACCCGGGGCGCGGGAACCTCGAAGCCGGCCTTGAGGACCAGGCCGGACAGGCTGCGCTCCGGCTGGGCCTCCCGCAGGGTCAGCACCAGGGCGAACGAACTGCCCTGCCCGGGCTGGCTGGACACCTCGATCCCGCCGTCCATGAGCCGGGCCAGGCGCCGACTGATGGCCAGGCCCAGGCCGGTGCCGCCGAACCGGCGGGTGGTGGAATCGTCGGCCTGGGTGAAGGGCTGGAACAGGCCCTCCACCTGGGCTTCGGTCAGGCCGATCCCGGTGTCGCGCACTTCGAACCGAAGCCGGACCCGGCCCCGGGCCCGCTCCAGGACCCGCACGGTGACCGTCACCTCCCCGTGCTCGGTGAACTTGACCGCATTGCTGCCGAAGTTCAGGAGCACCTGGCCCAGGCGCAGGGGGTCGCCCAGCACCAGCGGCGGCAGCTCCGGATCCAGGTCGAAGGTGAGCCGAAGGCCCTTTTCCGCGGCCCGGTGGGAAAGGATTCCGGCCAGGCTGCCCAGGCTTTCCCGCAGGTCGAACGGGATCACCTCCAGGTCCATCCGGCCGGCCTCGATCTTGGAGAAGTCGAGGATGTCGCTGATGATGCCGTGCAGATGCTCGGCCGAGACCCCCGCCTTGGCCAGGTATTCCTGCTGCTGCTCGGTGAGGCTGGTGCCCTGGAGCAGGTGGATGAAGCCCAGCACGGCGTTGAGCGGGGTGCGGATCTCGTGGCTCATGTTGGCCAGGAACGCGCTCTTGGCCTGGCTGGCCGCGTCCGCCGCGTTCTTGGCGGCCTTCAGGGCGGCCTCGGTGCGCATCAGCTCGGTCACGTCCTCCTTCACCGCCACGTAGCAGGTGACCTGGCCCTTCTCGTCGAACACCGGGGCGATGGTGGCCTTCTCCCAGAACAGCTCCCCGTTCTTCTTCCGGTTGTTGAACTTGCCCCGCCAGACCTGGCCGGCCTGGATGGTCCGCCACAGCTCCTGGTAGAACGCCTTGCCGTGCAGGCCCGATTGCAGCGCCCGGGTGTTCATGCCCACCGCCTCGGCGGTGGAGTATCCGGTGAGGGCATGGAAGGTTGAATTGACGTATTCGATGGTCCCGTCCAGGCTGGTGACCATCACGGTGGCCGGGCTCTGCTCCAGGGCCTGCTTCAGCTTGCGGATCTCCTTTTCCGCCGCCTTCCGGGCCGAGATGTCGCGGAGCAGGGAGCGGACCCGCGCCGCCAGTTCCGCCGGCGGCACCGGCTTGACCAGGTACTCGTCGGCGCCGGCCTCGAAGGCCTCCACTATTTCGCTGGTCTCCGTGCGGGCCCCGGTGAGCACCAGGATCCGCACCGAGGCGCTGCCCGGGTCGGCCCGCACCCGGCGGCACAGGTCCAGGCCGTCGCCGTCGGGCAGCTTGCGGTCCAGGACCACCAGGTCGGCGCCCCAGGCGGTCACCGAGCCCAGGGCGTCGGTGAGCCGGCACACCGGCAGCACGTGCCATTCCGGCCGTTCCAGGGCGCGCAGGATCATCCGCGCCAGGACCGGGTCGTCCTCCACCAGCAGGATCCGCGCCCGGCGCTCCATGGCCTCAGTCCTCGAACGCGGCGGTGACCGCAAGGATGTCGGTCAGCCGGGCCAGGAAGGCCTCCACCACCCGGGGTTCGAAGTGGCTGCCGGAGCCGCGGATCACCTCGGCCACGGCGGCTTCCACGCTCCAGGCGGGCTTGTACGGGCGCACGCTGGTGAGCGCGTCGAACACGTCGGCCACCGCCACGATCCGGCCCGCCAGGGGGATGGCCTCCCCGCGCAGATCGTGCGGGTAGCCGCCGCCGGCCCAGCGTTCGTGATGGGTCAGGGCCACCTGGGCGGCCATCTTCAGCAGCCGGGAGGTATGGTTCCCGATGATGCCGAAGCCGATCTCCGGGTGGCGGCGCATGATGGCCCATTCCTCCGCGTCCAGCTTGCCGGGCTTCAGCAGCACCCGGTCGGGAATGCCGATCTTGCCGATGTCGTGCATGGGCGCGGCGTGCAGCAGGATCTCCGCCTCCAGGGCCGGCAGCCCCAGCTCCAGGGCGATGATCTGGCTGGCGTGGCTCATGCGGATGACGTGCAGGCCGGTCTCGTTGTCGCGGTACTCCGCCGCGCGGCCCAGCCGCTGGATGATCTCCAGGCGGGTCTCCTGCAGCTCCCGGGTGCGGTCCCGCACGGCGCCCTCCAGGGCCCGGTTCTGGTCGTGCAGGGCCAGCTGGGTCCGCACCCGGGCCCGCACCCGGGGCGCGCTGATGGGCTTGGTGATGTAGTCCACGCAGCCCAGGTCGAAGCCCTTCTGCTCGTCCTCCGGGGCCTCCTTGGCGGTGATGAACAGCACCGGGATGCCGCGGGTGAGCGGGTCCGCCTTGAGCCGCCGGATCACCTCGTAGCCGTCCAGGTCCGGCATCATGATGTCCAGCAGGATCAGGTCCGGAGGCTCCTCCTGGGCGGCGATCTCCAGCGCCCGGACGCCGCTGGTGGCCACCTTCACCCGGTACGCCGGCGCCAGGATCTCCCGCAAGACGTCGATATTGCCGGGCGTATCGTCCACCACCAGGATTGTGGCGAGCGGAGGAACGAGCTCAGGCAAGCATGCCTCCCACGAAGGAACCAGCTCCATTCTATCGGCAGGTTCCCTGGAATATTCAATATCTATGAAGCGCCGGCCCCGATGGTAGACTTCTGCCTGGACCGGTCCCCCTGCCACCAGGGTCAAGCAAGCGTCCAGCTTGGAGGGGACGCGTCTTGACCTGTTGCGGAAGCGCAAGGCTGCGGGAGGAGCTGCGGAAGGGGACCAGCCCCGAGGTGTGGGTGCGCTTTCCCCGCCTGCTGGGCGACGTGATCTTCGCCCTCCCGTTTTTCGGCAGCCTGCAGCGGGAATGGAACCGGGTGGCCGCCGAGGCCGGCGTGGAGCTCCGGTGGATCACCGTGGGCCATGCCATGGGCGCCGCGCTGTTCAGCGAAGCCAGCGCGGATTTCATCACCGAGAGCCTCACCGAATCGGGCGGCCAGGGCAAGCCCGATCCCTGGAACCTGGTGCGCCGCTGGCGGGAAAACCGTCCGGCGGCGGTCATCAACCTCAGCCAGAGCGTGCGCCTGGCCCTGGGCGCCTGGCTGGCCCGGGTGCCCATCCGGGCCGGGGACGTGAACAACCACCTGGGCTTCCTCTACCACTACCGGTTCACCTACCGGGACCTGCCGGTGCCCATCGTCGAGCGGTTCCGCCCGCTCCTGGTGCAGCTCACCGGAACCGACGGCCTGCGCTGGGAGCCCATCAGCCCCGACCGGTTCGGCGGCCTGGGCGGCACCGCCAAGCTGGCGGCGGCGGGCTGGGCCGGCGGGCCCTACGTGACCCTCGGGTTCGGCACCCGCGGCGACGCCAAGCGCTGGTTCCCGGAGGAGGAGAAGTGGCCGGCCC
>JARLGP010000246.1 GCA_031292735.1 Holophaga sp. | reverse complement strand
TGCCCTCCCGGCCCGCGCCCGCTGCCCCCCAGGCGGGGCCGGAGCGGGCGCCCGCCGTATTCCAGCCGCTGCACCGCCCGGATGCCGGCAGGGTGTTCCGCACCCCCGGTGGCGCCGTGCGGGAAGTCCATGCCGGCCCGGGCCGGTCGGTCCTGTTCACCCCGGGCGCCCTTCCGCTCTACCGGGTCCAGGGTCCCGGGCAGATCGCGGTGGCTTCGCCGCACGGCCGGTGGGGCTACCTGCAGCGCCCGGTGCGGCAGGGCGACGAGCCGCTGGTGCAGCGGACCTACGTGGGGCTGGCGGGCCCCCAGGTGAGCCTCTACCGCCCGTACGCCCAGGGCGGCTCCACCTACTACGTCTACACGCCCCACGCCTACTACAGGCCCGCCTTCTACACGACCGTCCAGTCCCCCTGGCCCGCGCCGGTGCCGGATGACGGGAACTGGCGGTCCGAACCCTGGTACGGGCGGTACCATGACTACTACTCCCCCCAGGAGGAGGCCAGCAGCAGCCCCCTGGACTGGCTCACCAACCGCATCGTCGCCATGGTGTTCAAGGACGACGACACCATCCGCCGCGAAGAAGGGCAGGCGATGGAATCCGCGGACGGCGGCGTGCCCATGTCCGCCGAAGCCCGGCAGGGGCTGGCCACCGAGGTGGGGCGGGAAGTCCAGGAAGAGTCCAGCTATGCGCCCGCCCAGGGCGGTCCGACGGAGCCGTTTCAGGGAGCGTTCCCCCGGATCGTGCTGGTTTCGACTCCGGTCAACGCCTGGACCGCCACCCAGTCCGGGGCGCTGCGGGCCGGGGACGTGGTGCGGATCGACACCCGGCCGGACCTGGACCGCCCGGAGGCCCAGGTGACCCTGATGGCCAGCCGGACCCATCCGTTCCCCAACGGCTCCGTGCTGTGGGTGGGCACCGGCGATCTCAACGAACTGTTGAACCAGATGCGGGCCGACGTGGACCGGAGCCTGGGCGACCTGCAGAGCCGGCAGGGCAGCGGCGGCCTGCCGCCGATGCCGCCCGAAGCGGCCGCGCCCCCCAGCGAACGGTATGGCGCCCTGGCCCAGCCCGATCCCCAGGCCGGAGCTGAACTGGCCAAAGTCTCCGGCGACTTCGGCCCGGTTCCCCAGGGCGCCGGCCAGCGGGGCGCGGCCCCGAGCCTCAAGCCCGGCATGACCCTGGCCCAGGTCCAGACCCTCCTGGGCCAGCCCCGCACATCCGCCGACCTGGGCGCCAAGAAGATCTATTTCTATCCGGATCTGAAGGTCACCTTCCTCGACAACCGCGTCACGGACATCCAGTAGGAAAAGGCCCGGCAATCATGCGAACCCCCCACTCCCCCCTTCTGGACGCCCTGGTTCTGGCGGCCCTGCTGCCGGCCGCGGGCCTGGCCCAGGCGCCCGCGAAACTGGAACCGCCTTCGTTCTTCACCTGGGCCACCAGCAGCGCCGCCCGGCAACTCAAGACCGCGTTCGAGGCCGGCCATGCCAAGGCCTTCCTTGAAACCTACAACGCCAATGCCCATGATCTGGCCGCCAAGGCGCCGAAACTGGACTACTGGTATTTCAAGATCGCCGCGGACTACAACGCCCAGGTGCAGAAGCGCTTCGCCCGGCTCTGCCAGTCCGGCAACGACCTCATGGGGCTCGGGGAGATGCCCGAATCCAGCTGGGCTCCGGGCCGGGAGGTCGCCGGCCAGCTGCGGCAGCTCAGCGATGAATACAACCATTTCCAGCTGCTCCGGGACCCCAGGTTCAGGAGCCCGGCGGCCGACGCCATGGAGGCGTACCAGAAGCGGCTGCTGGCCTTCTTCCACGAGAACCAGGAGGACGCCTTCCAGGCCTACCTCGACGGCGATTGCCGCCAGGCATTCTGTTCGGTCTACCCGGGCCTCGCGTCGTCCGCGGAACCGGAAATGCTGGGCCGGCACGCAAGGCTGCTGCAGGAACGGGCGGCGCGTTTGGCCGGGCTGGGCGCCGATCCCCTGCTGCCGGCCCTGGGCAAGTGCATGGCCAAGGACTGGCTGGTGGAATACATCGAGCTGGCGGCCAAACTGAATCCCCGGAACCTGTTCTGGACCGATTTCCAGACCCTGCTGGCGGACCTGCACCAGCAGGGCGCCGACCCGGCGCTGCTCGAACAGCTCATGGCCAAATACGTGATGTTCTACCGAAACACCGATCCGGCCGCCACCGCCACCGAGTTCCCCTTCCAGTTCGACGGCGTCGCGTTCCGGGACCTGGACCTGGCCAAGCCGGCAGCGGCCAGGTTCCCGGCCGATGCCCGGGACAAGTTCGTGGTGGTCGTCGCCGGGGTGGCCACCAAGGCCACCGACCAGCAGGTGGGCCGCAGGACGGTGGCTTCCACCTTCATCTCCGAATACCACATGGAGCCCAACCCCGCCTACGCGGCGGCAGAGTGGGACGTGCGGTTCACCGAAGGGAACTACAACACGGCGGTCCAGAGCAACACCAACAACCAGAACGGCGGCGGCCTCCTGGTGGCCCTTTCCGCCGCCAACCTGGCCATTGCCCAGGTGGCGATGCAGAATGCCCAGTCGAGGCTCCAGTCGACGCCCGCGGAGATCGAGGTGCCCACCCTGGACAAGTATTCCTTCAACGTCTCCATGACGACCATCCACCGCCAGGAGGATCTGACCCTCTATTTCTGGCAGCCGGGGTGCCAGTCCTGGTTCAAGAGCCAGGTGCGCGACGGGTCTGACCAGTCCTTCCAGGTGGCCGACGGCATCCGGGCCAGCGATCCCAAGGCCAACGCGATCCAGGCCGGCCTGCAGACGGAAGCGGACCTCGCCAATGAGCATGCGGCTCCGGTGGTGTTCAACCGCGAGAACCTGATCGGCCTGCTGGCTTCCGGAGAGTGGTATGCCATGACCCCGCAGGAGGCCCCGGGCCTCAAGCTGGCGAGCAACTGAAGCGAAGAAAGTAGCTTGAACATCCTGGTGGCGCTCCGGCATGGGGGGCCGCCCTCGGAACGACTTGGAACCAGGTTTATTAATGGCCTTTTCCCATGACCCCGCGGGTGGGTTTA
The DNA here is from genome assembly GCA_031292735.1 of Holophaga sp. The sequence goes on along the minus strand of JARLGP010000246.1, from coordinate 11,275 downwards.
CAGATGGCTTACACCTGTGTGTCGAAACTGGACGCAACAGGAACACTCCCCGCCAGGAATCCCGGGGGCTGATGGTTTGATCCGGGTTGCCGAATCACTCCTATTCAATCCAACATCCATGCCGCCAGAAAATAGCCCCCATTGGACGGCCCGGTCCGCCCAAGGCGGGACGCATGGTACGAAACATGCATTAATAAAGTATAAATCATATTCCTTGCGGCAAAAATAATTGCATGTTCATTGGCCATTCCCCAAAGGGAGTCCTCCAACGCCTTTTCCCGAACAGAAGGAAGCACCCATGGACCAGGCTCTTCGTTCTTCCTCTCCGATAACGAGCGCGTGGTTTGAATTCATCCAGACCGGAAACCTCGATGAAAAGCTGCTCCGCCCGGAAGTCGCCGCAGCCTGGCGGCGTTGCCGGGAGGCGGGTCTCGATCCGTTCGCAGGGCGGAGCACCCGCACCCTGGAGAAGGGGGATCTTGCCCGGCTCCTGGAGAAGCGAAGCGACCTGATCAACATCGCCCGGCCCTTCATGGGCAACCTGTACCAGTTTGTGGCCAGTTCCAGCTTCGGGGTGGTGCTGTGCGATGAACGCGGCTATCTCATGGAGACGCTGGGGGCGCCCGAGGTCATCGGGAGCGATGCCAACCTCAATTTCATTCCCGGCGCGGTGTGGACCGAGGCAGAGATCGGCAACAACGGCGTCGGATCCGCCCTGGTCCTCGGGCGCCCGTTCCAGGTTTCCGGTGCCGAGCACTACTGCATGAAACACCACCCCTGGACCTGCTCAGGCGCCCCCATTCGGGATGAATGGGGCCAGGTGATCGGAATCCTGGAGATGTCCGGTCCCGTGGAGTCCACCCACCAGCACACCCTCGGAATGGTCGTGGCCGCGGCGGAAGCGATCCGGCAACAGCTCCGGGTGCAGACCAAGAACCGGGAACTGATGCTGGTGAACAGTCATCTCAACAATATTTTCCTGTCGGTATCGGACGGCGTGGTCGTGGTGGACGCGGATGGCGTGATCCGGCAGATCAACCCGGTGGCCGAGAACATTTTTTCGATGGATCCGAATCTCCTCATCGGCAGGCCGTTCACCCAGTTCCTGGACAGGCCGAACCCTCTGGACGCCCTGATCGCATCGGCCCGCGGGTTCACCGACCTGGAACTCAACATCCATGCAAGAACCAGTTCCGCCCTTTGCCTGGCCTCGGCCAAGACGATCAGGGATGAACAGGACAGAATCACCAACCACGTCATCTTCCTGAACCCCATCCACAGGGTCAACAGGCTGATCAACCGGTTCAGCGGGGCCCACGCGGCATTCACCTTCGACGACATCATCGGCAATGGGAAAGCGCTGAAAAGGGCCATCCTGCAGGGGAACAGCGCCGCGGCCAGCGACACCACGGTCCTCCTCTGCGGAGAGAGCGGCACCGGAAAGGAGATGTTCGCCCAGGCCATCCACAACCAGAGCGCCCGGCGGCAGGGGCCGTTCATCGCCATCAATTGCGGAGCGATACCCCGGGAGCTGGTGGGAAGCGAGTTGTTCGGCTACGTGGAAGGGGCCTTCACGGGTGCGCTCAAGCGCGGCAGGCCCGGCAAGTTCGAACTTGCCGCCGGGGGGACGCTGTTCCTGGACGAGGTGGGCGATATGCCGCTGGATCAGCAGGTATCCCTGCTCCGGGTGCTCCAGGACAAGACCATCACCCGGATCGGCGGGGATGATTCCATGCATGTGGACGTCAGGATCATCGCCGCGACCAACAAGAATCTCCTCGTGGAAATCGCCAAGGGCAATTTCCGCCAGGACCTGTACTACCGGCTCAACATCATTTCCATCAATCTGCCGCCCCTGAGAGACCACAAGGAAGATATCCCCCTGTTGTTCAAGGTGTTTTCCGAACGGCTTGGCAAGCAGCCCGGCTTCGACCTCGCGCCGGCGGCCCCGGGGATCATCCACCGCCTGCAGCAGCACCAGTGGCCGGGCAATATCCGGGAATTCCAGAACTTCGTGGAGAAACTGGTCAACCTCCCTTGCCAGCAGTGGCTCGACCCGGTCGAGTTGACGGAGGAGATCCTCACCGCCACCGAGATCCGCGTCCAGGACCCGGCCCCGGTCCCGGTCCCGCGCGCCTTCTCGCTCCGCGACCGCCGGAGCCAGATCCGGGAGACCCTCAAGGCCGAGGAACAGCAGGAGATCCTCGACCTGATGGGCCAGCACAAGGGCAACCTCAGCCAGGTGGCCCGGGCCATGGGCATGTCGCGGACCACTCTGTACAAGAAGATCGCCACATCCACCGACCTGCGACCCCCATACCCCCCAAGGAGGAGTGAATGAATCGCGTCCTAGACAACCAGGAAATCGCGCCCCAACTGCACCGGATGGTCATCGAGGCGCCCCGGGTGGCGCGCTCGCGCAAGCCGGGCCAGTTCGTCATCGTCCGCTGCGGACAGGGGCGGGAACGGATCCCGCTCACCATCGCCGACGACGACCCGGCGGCGGGCACCATCACCCTCATCATCCAGGCGGTGGGCATCAGCACCCGGGAGATCGTGGCGGTGCCGGCCGGCGGCCTCCTGAGCGACGTGGCCGGACCGCTGGGCCAGGCCACCGAGATCGAGCGCCTGGGCCGGGTGGTCTGCGTGGGCGGCGGCGCCGGCACGGCGGTGCTGTTTCCCCTGGCCAAGGGCCTTGCCCAGGCCGGCAACGAGCTCACCACCATCATCGGCGGGCGCAGCGAGAAGTACGTCATCCTGCAGAAGGAGCTGGGGGCGTTCTCCAGCCACCTCCACACCACCACCGAGGACGGCAGCGGCGGCGAGAAAGGCTTCGTCACCCTGCCCCTGAAGCGCATCCTGGACGATCCCGGACTGCGCCCCGCGGCGGTCTACGCGGTGGGCCCGGTGCCGATGATGAAGGCGGTCTGCGACCTCACCCGGGGCTATGGCGTGCGCACCATCGTCTCCCTCAACCCCATCATGGTGGACGGCACCGGCATGTGCGGCGGCTGCCGGGTGACGGTGGGCGGCAAGACCAGGTTCGCCTGCGTGGACGGCCCGGAATTCGACGGCCACCTGGTGGACTTCCGCGAACTGGCCGCGCGCCAGGCAACCTACCTCGAGCTGGACGCCCACGGCTGCCGGTTGGACCAGCAGATCGCATTGTTGATAAAGGACTGACCCATGACCAACCTGTCCCTCAAAGAGCGCATGACCATCAAGCGGGTCAAGATGATCACCCAGGACGCCCAGGAGCGGGCTTGCAACTTCCGCGAGGTCAACCAGGGGCTCACCCCCGAGCTGGCCATGGAAGAGGCCAACCGCTGCCTGGCCTGCAGGAACAAGCCATGCATGGAAGGTTGTCCGGTGGGCGTGCACATCCCCGAGTTCCTCACGGCCATCGCCCTGGGCGATTTCCGGGGGGCGGCCAAGATCCTCAGGGTCGACAACGCGCTGCCCGCCACCACCGGCCGGGTCTGCCCCCAGGAAGTGCAGTGCGAAGGCGTCTGCGTGCGCGGCAAGCAGGGCGAGCCGGTGGCCATCGGCTTCCTGGAACGCTGGGTGGCCGACTGGGCCGCCGAGAACATGCCCCGGGAGCAGCCTCCGTTTGTGCACTCCGGGTTCCGGGTGGCGGTGGTGGGCTCCGGTCCGGGCGGCCTGACCGCCGCCGGCGAACTGGCCCGCATGGGCCACAAGGTGCACGTGTTCGAGGCGCTGCATGACACCGGCGGCGTGCTGCGCTACGGCATCCCGGAATTCCGCCTGCCCAAGACCATCGTCGACCGGGAGGTGGAGAACCTGCGCGCCCTGGGCGTCACCATCGAGTGCAACGTGATCATCGGCCGCACCCTGACGGTCGATGAGATCGCCGGGGAGTTCGACGCCGTGTTCATCGCCAACGGTGCCGGCCTGCCCATGTTCCTGGACATCCCCGGGGAGAACTTCAAGGGCGTCTACTCCGCCAACGAATACCTGACCCGGGTCAACCTCATGGGCGCCTGGATGGACGTGGAAGGGGGCACTCCCATCGCCCGGGGCGAGACCGTGGTGGTGTTCGGCGCCGGCAACGTGGCCATGGATTCGGTGCGCACCGCCAAGCGGCTGGGCGCCGGCCACGCCATCTGCGCCTACCGCCGCACCCGGGCCGAGATGCCCGCCCGGGCGGAGGAGATCCGGCACGCCGAGGAGGAGGGCATCGACTTCCAGTTCCTGGTGGCGCCCGTGGCGGTCCTGGGCGATGAGAAGGGTTGGGTGCGCGCGGTGCGACTGCAGAAGATGGAGCTGGGCGAACCGGACGCTTCCGGCCGGCGCCGGCCGGTGCCGGTGGCGGGCAGCGAGTTCGAGCTGCCCTGCGACATCGTGGTGGTGGCCCTGGGCACCACCGCCAACCCCCTGCTCACCAACACCACGCCGGCCCTGAAGCTGAACAAGTGGAAGAACATCGTGGTGGACGACAAACAGGCCACCAGCATGGCCGGGGTGTTCGCCGGCGGCGACATCGTGCGCGGCGGGGCCACGGTGATCCTGGCCATGGGCGACGGCAAGGCGGCCGCCCATGGCATCGACGAGTACCTGAGGACGGTCGCGCCGGCGCCTCGGGCAAGTCTGCAAGCCGGCCGCCGTTGACGGCTGCGCCAGGAACGGCCCGCGGCGCTGAGCGCCGCGGGCCGTTCCCGGAGGTTCAGGATGGATGGGCGTCAGGCCCGGTCGTCGTGCCCTCAGAATGCGTACTGGATGCTCAGCACGTAGCCGCCGCCGAAGCCGAGACGGGAGCCTCCCTCCCCGCCGTTGAAGGTGTTCTTGCCCGCATTGGTATAGGCCATCGCCACCGAGAGCTGCTTGCTGGCGAAGTAGGCGGCGTGGAGGTTGAAGTAATCGGCATCCTTGTAGTTGCCGCCGGAAGCACCGTAGTCGGGCCCCGACCGGTATTCGGCGCCGACACAAAGCCAGCTGACCGGAATGAAATCAATGTTGCCGTAATGGATGATCTTCCGTTCCTTGTTGAAGCCGATGACCCCGGTCACCTCTTCCTTGGTGGACTGCGCGCCGACCGAGAGCAGCACCGGGACCGGCAGCTGGGTGACCAGCTTGGTCGCGACCACATAGTAATCGTACCCATAGCTCTTGGTGTCGGCCCCGACGCTGTAGCTGGTGTTCTTCCGCTTCGCGCCGAGCGAGATGGCGGGGATCCACTTCGTCTGGTTCGCGTTCTCGCTCACCACCAGGAGCTTGGCTCCGAAAGTATTCTTGTGGACGTTGTCGACTTTGCTGATGTCGACCGTCTCGAAGCCGTAGGACACCTCGACCCGCTTCCACAGTGAAGTCGCAATGCCATAGGTGGTCCAGTCGATCGATGAATTGCAAAGGCCGATATACCACATGCCGACTTCGGGCTTGGCGACGAAGCAGTCCTTCGTGGGGGTGCCGGCGAGGTAGGCCAGCGGGTTGAAGGCGATGCCGCCAACGCCGTCGAGCCCGACGAAGGGCGCTCCTGCATGGGCCACGCCGCCCGACACCAGGACGGCCACCCCCACGGCTGCAGCGAACCACGTCGGTCTTTTCATCGTCGACCTTGTCCTTTTCCAGAAGCTGAATCTGCCATCAGGAACGCCGAGTGGAGTGCGGATCATGGGGTTCTCCTTGGAACAGTGGAAGGAAGCGGGGCCGCGGCTGCGCGCCCCGAACGGCGAAACGGCCGCAGGGGAGGGCTCTTCCGGCGAGCCCTCCCCCGGTGCGGCGTGGCCCTAGTACATGCCGACCTTGCTTTCGCTCAGGCTGATGAAGATGTTCTTCTTCTGGGTCAGGTGTTCGAGGATCATCTTGTGGGTCTCGCGGCCGATGCCGGACTTCTTGTAGCCGCCGAAGGGGGCGTGGGCAGGCAGGTTGTTGTAGTTGTTCACCCACATGCGGCCGGTTTCCACGGCGTTGGCCACCCGCAGGGCCCGGTTGATGTCCTTGGTCCAGACCGCGCCGCCCAGGCCGTACTCGCTGTCGTTGGCCATGGCCACCACTTCCTCCTCGTTCTTGAACTTGATGAAGGTGGCCACGGGTCCGAAGATCTCCTCCTGCGCCACCCGCATCTTGTTGTTCACCCCGGCCAGGATGGTGGGCAGCATGAAGAAGCCCTTGTCCAGCCCGCCGGTGGTGATGCGCTTGCCGCCGCAGGCCAGCTTGGCCCCTTCCTTCACGCCCACTTCCACGTAGGCAAGGATCTTCTGCAGCTGGTCGCCGTTGACGATGGCGCCCATCTGGGTGTCCTTCTCCCAGGGCAGGCCCACCTTCACGCTGTTGAAGGCGGCCACGCACTCGGCCAGGAACCTGTCGTAGATGTCCTCATGCACGAACACCCGGGAGCCGGCGCAGCAGACCTGGCCCTGGTTGAACAGGATGCCCATCAGCACGCCTTCCACGGCCTTCTGCCAGGGGGCGTCCGGGAAGAAGATGTTGGCCGACTTGCCGCCCAGCTCCAGGGTGGCCGGGATCAGCTTCTTGGCGGCGGCGTCGGCGATGGTGTAGCCCACTTCGGTGGAGCCGGTGAAGCCCAGCTTGTTGAAGCCGGGGTGCTCGAGGATGAAGTTGCCGGACACCGAGCCGCGGCCGGTGATCACGTTCACCACGCCCGGAGGCAGCACCTGGTTCATCAGCTTGGCCAGTTCCAGCAGGCTCAGGGAGGTGGTGGAGGAGGGCTTGATGACCACGGTGTCGCCCGCGGCCAGGGCCGGGGCGATCTTCCAGGCGCCCATGAGCAGCGGGAAGTTCCAGGGGATGATCTGGCCCACCACGCCGATGGGCTCGTGCAGGATCAGGCTCATGGTGTCCTTGTCGATCATCACCGCCTGCCCTTCCTCGGTGCGCACCGCCGCCGCGAAATAGCGGAAGTGGTCGGAAGTGAGCGGCACGTCGATGCCCGCGGTCTCCCGGATGGGCTTGCCGTTGTCCAGGGTCTCGATCATGGCCAGGCGCTCGGCGTTGGCGTCCACCAGGTCGGCCACCTTCAGCAGCAGCCGGGACCGCTCCTGGGGGCTCACGTGCCGCCAGGTCTGGAACGCGTTGCGGGCGGCCGTGACCGCATGGTCCACGTCCTCCTTGCCGGCGTCCACGCAGGTCGCCAGGAGCTCACCGTTGGAGGGATTGGTGGCCTTGAAGGTCTTGCCTTCCTTGCCGTCAACCCACTGGCCGTTGATGAACAGCTTGTAGTTATTGTCGGGCTTCACCATAGCGTTCTCCTCTGCAGAAAAGACAGAAAGCCGCGACGGGTTCAACCGCCTCGGCGTAGGTGATGGGTGGCGCGGGCCGTTGCTGCGCGCGGTTTCTTGCAAACGCGTTCACTGCTACCACTCAATCAAGGACCATGCCAGATGCCGGCGCCCCAGCGGGATGCGATATCTGTTCAGAAACAAGGGATCTAGCCAGGCAGCCCGGAAAGCGCGGCCCGGAACTGTCGCAAAGGTGTAACCTGAGCGTTCCACTCATGCAGCCTAAGCGACGACAGTCCCGTTACAGGTTGGCCCTTGCCAGGATGCGGCAGAGGAGGTGTCCATGGCCAAACCCATTCTTTCGTCCCCGTTCGCGGCCTGGGAGCGGTTCATCCAGAGCGGCACCCTCGACGCGGACACCCTCCGCCCGGAGATTGCCCAGGCCTGGCTGCGCTGCCGGGAAGCCGGCATCGACCCCTTCCAGGGGCGCAGCACCCGGCAGCTGGCCGGGCCGGAGCTGGAGCTGCTGCTGGAGAAGCGCAAGAGCCTGATCGACGTGGCCCGCCCCTTCATGGGCAACCTGTACCAGTTCGTGGCCAGCTCCAGCTTCGTGGTGCTCCTGTGCGACGAGCGCGGCTACATCCTGGAGACCGTGGGCGATCCGGAAGTGATCAAGAACGCCCCCGACCTGAATTTCGGCCGGGGCGCGGTGTGGACCGAGGCGGAGATCGGCAACAACGGCGCCGGCACCTCGCTGCAGCTGCGGCGCCCGTTCCAGGTCTCCGGCGGCGAGCACTACTGCCTGAAGCACCACCCCTGGACCTGCTCGGGCGCCCCCATCTTCGACGAAAGCGAGACCATGATCGGGGTGCTGGAGATGACCGGCCCGGTGGAAGCCACCCACCAGCACACCCTCGGCATGGTGGTGGCGGCGGCGGAGGCGATCCGCCAGCAGCTCCGGGTCCAGCTGAAGAACCGGGAACTGCGCCTGCTCAACCGGCACCTGAGCAACCTGTTCCTCACCGTGTCCGACGGCGTGGTGGTGCTGGACAACCTGGGGGTGATCCAGCAGGTCAACCCGGTGGCCGAAACCATCTTCAAGAGCAAGGCCGAAGCCCTGGTGGGCAGCCCCTTCGCCCAGTACATCGACAAGCGCGAGCCGGTGACCGAGCTGCTGCGGGCCGGCCGGGCCTTCAACGACCTGGAGCTGAACCTGGGCACCCGCTCGGAGTTCACCGCCTGCCTGGCCTCCGCCAAGCCGGTCAAGGACGAGCAGGACCGCATCACCAGCGCGGTGATCTTCCTCAACCCGATCCACCGGATCAACAAGCTGATCAACCGGTTCAGCGGGGCCCACGCCACCTTCACCTTCGACGACATCATCGGCAGCGGCCAGGCCCTGGCCAAGGCCGTCCAGCTGGGCATCCAGGCCGCGAGCAGCGAAAGCACGGTCCTGCTGCGCGGCGAAAGCGGCACCGGCAAGGAGATGTTCGCCCAGGCCATCCACAACCGCAGCGCCCGCCGGCAGGGCCCCTTCATCGCCATCAACTGCGGCGCCATCCCCCGGGAGCTGGTGGGCAGCGAGCTGTTCGGCTACGTGGAGGGGGCCTTCACCGGCGCCCACAAGCGAGGCCGGCCGGGCAAGTTCGAGCTGGCCGCCGGCGGCACCCTGTTCCTGGACGAGATCGGCGACATGCCCCTGGACCAGCAGGTCTCCCTGCTGCGGGTGCTGCAGGACAAGTCGATCACCCGCATCGGCGGCGACAAGGCCCTGCTGGTGGACGTCCGGATCATCTGCGCCACCAACAAGGACCTGCTGCAGGAGATCGCCCAGGGCAACTTCCGCCAGGACCTCTACTACCGGCTCAACGTCATCTCGCTGCAGCTGCCGCCCCTGCGCGAGCAGCGCAGCGACATCCCGATGCTGTTCCGGATCTTCTACGAACGGATCTGCCAGAAGCTGGGGGTGCACAGCATCCCGGTGGACCCGGCCGTGATCGCCCGCCTGCAGCAGTACGACTGGCCCGGCAACATGCGGGAGTTCCAGAATGCGGTGGAAAAGCTGGTCAACCTTTCCAGCCAGTACCCCATCGGGATCAACAGCCTGCCCGACGAGATCCTGGCCCGCTCCGGGCGCCCCGCCCCGCATCCCCCTACGGCGCCGGCCGAGCCCTCCCTGCGCGAGCACCGGATCCACATCAAGCAGGTGCTGGCCGAACAGGAGCGCAAGGAGATCCTCGAGCGCATGGCCCTGCACGGCGGCAACATCAGCCTCACCGCCCGGGCCATGGGCATCTCCCGCACCTCGCTGTACCGGAAACTGGCCAAACCCTGACCGGACGCCCTGGAAGCCTTTGGAAAACCCGGTCCAAGGCCATAGTATGAATTGCACCTCGAAATTCCATGCGGTCATCCAAGGAGGGTCTCCATGTCCCCGAACCGGTACGTGCTTGCCTGCTCTGCCGCGGCCATCGTCGCGGCCGCACCCGCCTATGCCAGCCACCCCAGGGATTTCGCGACGGTGTTGCCTCCGCTCATGCAGACCGGCGACCTGACCCCCGCCGAGCATCTGTTCCTGAAGGACGCCACCTCCTCCGGCCGCAACCAGCTGCTGTATCTCTATGAGATGGCCAGCTTCTACCGGATGATCGGCGAAGTCGGCAAGAGCATCGACCTGTTCGCCGCCGCCGACAAGGTGGCCCACGACTACGAAAGCCGGGCCGTGGTCTCGGCCGGGGGCGTGGCGGGCCAGGCGGGCGCCGCCCTCACCAACGACACCGTCCTTCCCTGGGAAGGGGCCTGCCAGGACAAGGTCATGGCCCGCACCCTGAACGCCATGAATTACCTGATGAAGCAGGATCTGGAAGGGGCCCGGGTGGAGGTGAAGAAGGCCGAGGAATACCAGGTGATGGAACGGACCAGGCGGCAGAAGGCCCTGGCCAAGGCCGCGCAGAAGGACCAGAACGCGGCCGAGGCCGACGTGCCGGCGCCCAACCCCAAGTTCCGGGAAATGTATTCCTACGCGCGGAACGCGCGCAACAGCTACGAGAACGCCTTCACCTACTACCTTTCCAGCAACATCTACAGCGCCCAGGGGCCCGCCGGGCTCAACGACGCGCTGGTGGACATCAAGCGCGCCTACGAACTGGCGCCGAACGCGCCGGCCATCCAGGAGGCCTACCTGGACCTGGCCGCCCAGGCCCAGGACACCGCCGCCCTGGAAGCGCTGGAGACCCGGCTGGGGATCGGCCGCAGCTACCAGCCCGTGGACCACAGCCGGACCGGCACCGTCGTGGTCGTCTTCGAGGCCGGCTTCGTGCCGCCCCTGTCCGAGGTTTCCATCAACATGCCGGTGTCCGGCAAGCTGTTCAGCCTGGCCTTCCCCATCTACAACGACTTCAAGTTCCCCCAGCCGGCGCTGCGGATCCAGACCCCCGCCGGCGGGCAGACCACCAGCAAGGTGGTGGACATGCGCCTGCTGGAGGTGAAGGCCCTGCAGGAGCGGATCCCCGAAATCATCACGCGCGGCACCATCGGCGCCGCCGCCAAGATCGAAGCCCAGAAAAAGGCGTCGGACAACTTCGGCCCCTTCGGCGGGCTGATCGCCAGCATCGCCACCAAGGTGGTCACCAGCGCCGATCTCCGTTCCTGGCTCAGCCTTCCGGCCGAAGTGCAGTCCGCCCATTTCTTCCTTCCGCCCGGCGGCAACGAGCTGACCCTTTCCTCCTACGACTGGAGCGAAAAGATCGCCCTGGACGTGGCGCCCGGATCCACCACGTTCCTGATGGTCAAGGCCACGCCGGGTTTCCGGACCATCAAGACCGCATCCATCCGGGGGGGGTTCTAGGAGCCTGTCTACGTATTCGAAGGCCCCGCGACGACGTCTGGAGGCCTGATTATCGTGTGCAAGACCCGCAGGAGGATGTTAATGCATCCTTCAAGGGACTTGTACACGAGAAGCGGGCCTCCAGACGTCGCCCTTCGGGTGATGGCAGCGGCCACGGCAATCCCGCGTTACGCTCGGCGAACGATTATCCAAATCGCTCACCTCGCGTGCCTTGTCTTGCCATGGCCGG
>JARLGP010000245.1 GCA_031292735.1 Holophaga sp. | reverse complement strand
GCCGCTCGCTGGGCATGGTGCGGCCGTACAGCTGCCGGGACAGGCCCACCGCGAAATCGCAGACATCGATCATCTCCTGCACTTCGCCCAGCCCTTCGCGCAGCGTCTTGCCCATCTCCAGGGTCACCAGCTCGGCCAGGGCCTCCTTGTTGCGCCGGATCTCGTCGCCCAGGGCGCGCACCACTTCGCCGCGCTTGGGCGCCGGCACCAGCCGCCAGGACGCGGCGGCCTGATGGCACCCGGCGAGGATCTGCTCGAAATCCATCCGGTCCACATTGCCCACGGTGGCCAGGACCTCCCCGTCCAGGGGTGAAACCACGCGCTGCGTCTTGCCGCCAGCCAGCCATTGGCCGGCGAACCCGCCGGGATTGCGCTCGGCGATGCCCAGCTTGCCCAGGACCTGCTCCATGGCACCCTTCATGGTTTACTCCCTCCTTGTGGATATATACAATGGGATATAGCGATTCTCAAAAATCCTTTCATACATACTCAGCATGAGTGCCCTTCATGGATATGACCAACCCATTTGATCTTTATCAGTTGCGGGCATTCCAGGCGCTGGGGCAAACGGGCAGCTTTACCGCGGCGGCCCGGCGGCTGAACCTGACCCAATCGGCCATCAGCCACGCCGTTTCCAAGCTGGAGTCCTCGGCCGGGGTGGAACTGGTGGACCGCCGCGGCCGGGGATTCCGGCTCACGGAGCAGGGGAGCCTGCTGCTGCGGGCCTGCGAGCAGGTGTTCACCTCCCTGGAGGCGGCGGCCGAGAACCTGGCGCACCCCGCCATGAACGGCCGGCTGCGGGTGGGGGCCACCGTGGAGTTCGGCTGCAGCATCCTCATGCGCCACATGGCCCCGTTCATGGCCGAAAACCCCGGCCTGGAGATCGATTTCATCCTGACCTACGAGCTGCTTCCGCTTCTCCTGCGCGATGACGTCGACCTCATCATCGATTGCGGCGAGTACTTCCTGGCGGAGCTGGAGAAGCTGCCCCTGTTTCGGGAAACCTATGTGGTGGCCGGCTCCCGGGCGTTCAAGGCCGCCCGCGGGATCGCCAGCCCCCGGGACCTGGCGTCCTGCCCCATCCTGTCCCTGGACAAGGCCGGGGTGTGGTGGCACCGGTTCCTGCTGGCGCTGCCCGAGCCGGAGCGTCCCGAATTCCTGCGGATCATCCAGGTGAACCACATCCGGGCCATGGTCAACGCCGCCATCGCCGGGCTGGGGGCGCTTCTGGTGCCCACCTACAGCGTGCTGGAGGAGATGGCGCGGGGCGACCTGGTGCCCCTGCTGCCGGCGATCCGGCCGGTGGAGGGCCGGTTCTACATCTACCAGAAGAAGAGCAAGGCTTCCCTGCAGAAGCACCGGAGGCTCACCAGCTATCTGCAAGGCATCAACCCGGAAGAGTTCGGGTCTTGACCCCGGAAAACACCGCCGATACGATGGCCTGCGCGACCCGGTCGTCCAGCGGGCCGTGCCCCACCAGCAGCCGGAAGATCGCCGCGCCGTAGAACAGGTCCAGGGCCACTTCACGGTCCACCTCGGCGCGGATCTCGCCCCGGGCGACGCCCCGCTGCCACATGACCTTCACCTCGTCCCGGCGCGACTGCACGAACCGTTCGCGGAACAGCGCGAGGAAGGCGGGGTCGCTCTGGCCCTCGGCGATGAACTGGCAGAACACCCGGCCGGCATGGCTGGTGTAGAAGCTCACCAGCGATTTCAGCTGCTCGGTGAAGTCGGTATAGGCGGAGCCGGTGTCGGGGGTGGGGACGTCCCGGGTCATGAGGATGAGGAAGGCGTCCAGGGCGACCAGCGCCTTGCTGGGCCACCATTTGTAGATGGTGGCCTTGCTCACCCCGGACAACTGGGCGATGGCTTCGGTGGTCACGTCCCGCAGGCACTTCTTCTCCAGCAGCTGGCAGGTGGCGTTCAGGATGGCGGATTGCGCTTCCAGGCTGCGCTGCCGCCCCCGATGCCGGGGCTCGGGGGTGGCGGCGGGATCCGGGGCGCCGGCGCTCATGGCGGGCCCGGTCAGCTCCGGCTCATTCGTACCCCAGCCTTGGTGGCGATGGCCACCGCCTCGCGGCGGACGTTCCGGTTCAGGAAGCGCCCCAGCACCTCCTCGCTGGCGCCGTTGGAGCAGACGTTGGCGGTATCGAAGATGGACTCCATTTCCCCCTCCTGATTAAGCAAACTGCACGTATAGTATAGGTTGAAAAGGAGGAACCATGGCCAAGAAAATCTGGTTCATCACGGGCTGTTCCACCGGCTTCGGCCGGGCCCTGGCCCAGCGTACCCTGGAACTGGGCTATCCCACGGTGTGCACCGCCCGGAATCTCGCGCAGGTCCAGGACCTCACCGTCGGCCATGAAAAGAACGCCCTCGCCCTGCAGCTGGACGTGACCGATCCAAAGCAGATCGCCGCGGCGGTCCAGGCGGCCACGGATCGGTTCGGCGCCATCGATGTCCTGGTGAACAACGCCGGCATCGGCTACTTCGGCTCCTTCGAGGAGAGCGATCTGGCGGAGGTGCGCAGGATGTTCGAGATCAACGTCTGGGGCCTCACCGAGACCACCCGCGCGGTGCTGCCGCTGCTGCGCAAGCAGCGCTCGGGGACCATCGTGAACATCTCGTCCCAGGGCGGGCTCGTGGCCTTCCCCGGCCTGAGCTTCTACAACGCCACCAAGTTCGCGGTGGAGGCCCTGTCCGAGTCCCTGTCCCAGGAAGTGGCGCCGCTCGGCATCAAGGTGGTGCTGGTGGAGCCGGGCCCGTTCCGCACCGACTGGGCGGGCCGCTCGGCCAACGAAGTGACCGGGACCATGGCCGACTACGCGGCCACCGCCGGCGCCCGGCGCAACGCGATCCGCGGCTACAGCGGCAAGCAGCCCGGTGACCCGGTGCGGGCCGCCGCGGCCATCGTCCAGGCGGTGGAAGCCGCGGAACCGCCGGCCCGGCTCCTGCTCGGCAAGGTGGCCCTGACCATGGTGCGGACCAAGCTCACGGCCATGCAGAAGAACTTCGACCAGTGGGCCGAGGTCACCCAGGGCGCCGATTTCCCGGCGGACCAGGCGTAGTCAGCCCGCTTCCTCAGGGCGCAGCACCAGGACCGCCAGGGGCGGCAGGGTGAGTTCCAGGGACCAGGGCCGGTCCATCCAGGGAAGCTCCTGGGTGACCAGTTCCTGGGCCCCGTTGCCCACATTGCTTCCGCCGTAGAGGGCCGAGTCGGTGTTGAGGATCTCCCGGTAGCGGCCGGGCCGCGGCATGCCGATGCGGTAGCCGTGGCGCGGCACCGGGGTGAGGTTGACCGCCACCACCACGCAGGCTTCGCCCGCCCGGCGGATGAAGCTCAGCACGGACTGCTGGGAATCGTGGCAGTCGATCCACTCGAAGCCCTGCCAGTCGAATTCCAGGCCGTGCAGCGCCGGGGTCTCGAAGTAGAGGTGGTTGAGGTCGCGCACCAGCCGCTGCAGGCCCTGGTGAAGCGGATAGTCCAGCACGTACCAGTCCAGCACCCCCTGGCTGTTCCACTCCAGCCCCTGCCCGAATTCGGTGCCCATGAACAGGAGCTTCTTGCCCGGGTGGGTGAACAGGTAGCCGTAGAGCGCCCGCAGGTTGGCGAAGCGCTGCCACTCGTCCCCGGGCATCTTGTTGAGCATGGAGCCCTTGCCGTGCACCACCTCGTCGTGGGAGAAGGGCAGCACGAAGTTCTCGGTGAAGGCGTACAGCATGCTGAAGGTCAGCAGGTCCTGGTGGAACGACCGGTGCACCGGCTCGTGGCTCATGAAGCGCAGGGTGTCGTTCATCCAGCCCATATTCCACTTCATGTCGAAGCCCAGCCCGCCCAGGTGCACCGGGCGGCTCACCTGGGGCCAGGAGGTGGACTCCTCGGCGAACATCAGGACGCCGGGGCACTGGTCGTGCGCCACCACGTTGAGCTCGCGCAGGAAGTCGATGGCCTCCAGGTTCTCGCGCCCGCCGAAGCGGTTGGGGATCCACTCCCCCTCCTTGCGGGAGTAGTCCAGGTAGAGCATGGAGGCCACCGCGTCCACCCGCAGCCCGTCCACATGCAGCTCCTGTAGCCAGAACATGGCGCTGGAGAGCAGGAAGTTCTTCACCTCGTGGCGCCCGGTGTTGAAGATCAGGGTGGACCAGTCCTGGTGCTCCCCCAGCCTGGGGTCCTCGTGCTCGTACAGCCGGGTGCCGTCGAACCGCGCCAGGGCGTGGGCGTCCTTGGGGAAATGGGCCGGCACCCAGTCCACCAGCACGCCGAGGCCCTGGGCGTGGCACAGGTCCACCAGGAAGCGGAAGTCCTCGGGCGTGCCGAACCGGCTGGTGGGGGCGTAGTAGCCGGTGGCCTGGTAGCCCCAGGAGAGGTCGTAGGGATATTCCGTGACGGGCATCAGCTCGATGTGGCTGAAGCCCATCCCCTGCACGTACGCCACCAGCCGGCGGGCCAGTTCCCGGTAGTTGAGGAACTCCCCCTCCTCGCCCCGCTGCCAGGACCCCAGGTGGACCTCGTAGATGGCCATGGGCGCGTGCCGCCAGTCCTGGTTCGCGCGCCGCTCCAGCCAGGGGGCGTCGGTCCACGGGAAGGGCCGGGCGTCGGGCACGATGGAGGCGGTGCGGGGGCGCAGCTCGAAGGACTGGCCGTAGGGGTCGGCTTTCAGGAACACCTCGCCGGTGTCCCGGTTGCGCAGTTCGAACTTGTACAGGGTTCCCGGCGGGAGGTCGGGCAGGAACAGTTCCCACACCCCGAACCCGTGCCGGACC
Source organism: Holophaga sp. (assembly GCA_031292735.1). Next base: position 16,748 of record JARLGP010000245.1, on the reverse strand, counting down.
CGCATGGGATGGCAGCGGCCGTCCCAGCCGTTGAAATCGCCCACCACGCTCACCCGCTCCGCGTTGGGCGCCCAGACGGCGAACAGCACCCCCGCCACGCCGTCCACCTCGTGCTCGTGGGCGCCGAGGAAGCGGTAGGCGTGCCAGTGCTTCCCTTCGCTGAACAGGTGCAGGTCGAAATCGGCCAGCTGCGGGCCGTAGCTGTACGGATCGTGGGCCACGTGCTGGTGGTGTTCGGCGTCCCGCCAGACCAGGCGGTAGTGCTCGGGCAGGTCCGCCTGCGGGCCGCTCCACTGGAACAGGCCGCTGGCCCCGACCCGCTCCAGCGGCAGGTTGCCCTCGACGATGGACACCTCCCCGGCCCGGGGCAGGAAGGCCCGGACCACCGACTCCCCGCCCTGGGCATGATGCCCCAGCACGGCGAACGGGTCGTGGTGGCGGGCCTCGATCAGCTTGCTCAGGTCCTCGTCGAGCAGGGTGGCTGGATGCATGGCGGAAACCCCTTTCCCGGTGGGATCCGGCCCGGGCGCGGGGCCGTCCTGCTGGCGTGAATTCCATGTGAATTCATGGTTGCCGGCACCGCGCCGTGCCGAAGATTCCTATGCCTGTGCCTCCAGTATAATGGATCCGGCGGTCCTTTCAGGCCCTCAGCGCGTCCAGCAGCTGGTCCAGGGGCAGGCTCACCACGGCGGTGGCGCGATCGCTCATGGCGTAGGGGAGGATCAGCTCGCGGCCATGGACGAGCGCCCCGCAGCTGTAGACCACGTTGGGCACGTAGCCCTCCCGGCCGATCCCTTCCGGTTCCAGCAGCGGCTCGCGCAGCCGGCCGATGACCTTGGTGGGATCCTGCAGGTCGAGCAGGACCGCTCCGATGCAGTACTTGCGCATGGGGCCCACCCCGTGGGTGATGACCAGCCATCCGGCTTCGGTCTCGATGGGCGATCCGCAGTTGCCGATCTTCACGGACTCCCACAGCTCGGCGGGCCGCAGCAGCATCCGCGAATCGCTCCAGTAGTGGGGATTGTCCGAGAACATGATGAACAGGTTCTCGTCGTCCTGCCGGGACAGCATCACGTAGTTGCCGTCGATCCGCCTGGGGAACAGCGCCATGCCCTTGTTCTGCACGGCCGTGCCGTTGAGGGTGAGCACCCGGAAGTGGAGGAAGTCCCGGGTCTCGATGAGCTGGGGCAGGATGGCGTGGCCGTTGTAGGCGGTGTAGGTGGCGTAGTAGGTCACCGTCCCGTCCTCGTCCTGGAACCGGACGAAGCGCGCGTCCTCGATGCCGTTGCTCTCGTTGCTGGAGACCGGGAACAGGATGCGCTCGCTGACCGCATGCTCCGGCGAGAAGCTCATCTCGTAGTTGGAGTCGGCCAGCCACTGGACGCAGAGCAGGGTGTTGATGAGGTCCTGGGTGGCCGGGAGGGTTTCCCGCCGGATCCGCGCCAGGCTGCGGTTCAGGGCGTTCCGGTCGAAGTTCTCGCCCAGCCCGGCCATCACCGTGGCGGAGTGGTCGTTGTCGAAGCCCATCTCGTGCAGCTTGATGATGAACGCCACCTTCTGGTAGCTGGGGTTGGGCTCGATCTCCGGGGCGGTGACCCGCCTGGAGATCGGGTCCACCTCGAAGCGGCCGTTGGCGCTGATGAGCCCGGTGCGGAATTCGATGGAGGAGATGTGCCCTTCCCCGGTGGCCCGCAGGCTCATGATGAAGCGCAGGCCGCCCCCGGGAACCCCGTCCTGGTCCGGGTGGGGGACGATGGACGGATTGAACAGCGCGGCGGATTCCACCGCGTACTCGCCGGAAAAGAGCGCGCCGATGAGCAGCTTGCGGGCTTCGGAAAGCGGCTGCTGGGTGAACAGGTGGGGAACCACCCGCTCGTAGTTGGCCAGCAGCAGGCGCTCGAGGTCGAAATGCCGGGAGTCGAATTCCCGCAGCATGGCCTTCAGTTCGCGGGCGGTTCCCGCCTCGTCCAGGGCCAGGGCGCGGCCGATGATGGTGGTGATGCGCTGGGCGCTGGACGGGATGAACGGGCGGATGATCACCCGGTCGCTCATGGGCACCAGCAGAAGCGGGTGGTGCCGGACCGTGATGCCCCTCATTTGGCCTGCTTCATGGAAGGTCCGATCAGATGCGCTGCGAAGTTCATTTCGGCCAGGGCCAGGTGGAAGGCGAGGGTGGATTCCGCCCCCTGGTTTTCGTTGACCCGGTCCGGGTGCAGGCCGTCGCCGCAGCCGCCGGTGCCGGAGTCGTAGACCGGCAGGCCCAGGTCGTTGCGGCCCAGGAACCACTCGAAGGCCCGTTTCGCCTCCTGGGACCAGGACGGGTCCTGGGTGGCCCGGAAGGCTTCGAGGCAGGCGGCGACCATCGCCTGGGCCTCCACCGGCTGCTGGTCGAAATCCGCGTGGGCGCCGTCCCGCTGGCAGAACCCGTTGCTGCCGATGGGCCGGAAATGGCCGGCCTGGGTCTTCTGCACCGACACCAGCCAGCTCAGGGACTGCAGGCCGATGGCCAGCGCCTCCGGGTTCGGCATCGCCTGGCCGCTGAGCAGCAGGGCCTGGCTGAGCCGCGCGTTGTCGTAGGTGGCGCTTGGTTCGAACCAGGGCCAGGTCTTGCTGGAGCAGGCCTTCCAGAGGCCGATCAGCCTCCCGGTCAGGTCCGCGCGCAAGGCCGCCACATCCTCCCGCAGGGGAAAGCTGCGGAGGAACTCATGGGCGCCCAGCAGGGTGAAGGCCCAGGCCCGGGGCGAGGTGAAGTGCTCCACCACGGCCAGGCCGCGTTCGAACAGCTGCGCGCAGAGCCTCCGGTGGCCCTCGTTGCGGGAACGGCCCACCCCGCTGCCCAGCGCCCACAGCGCCCGGCCGTGGCTGTCCTCGCTGCCCGCCTCCTCCAGCCAGACCCGCCCATGGCTCATGAAATTGCGGAACCGGCCGGTGGCGGGATTCATGGCGGCGGCCAGGAAGGCCAGGTAGCTGGTGGCCAGGCGGTCCAGGCTGTCCGACGGGGGCCGTCCGCCCAGCTCGTCCAGCAGGTTGCACAGGATGAAGGCCCGCGCATTGTCGTCGGTGCAGTAGCCTTCGCTGTAGTTCGGCACATTGAACACGGCGTGCTGGAGCATGCCGGTGCCGTCGCTCATGCGCACGATGTGGTCGAGCCGGAGCGGAGGCAGTTCGTAGGGGCGGCTGGCCAGGGTCCACTGGGCGAAGGCCGAGCGGGGGGTGACCCTCCGGTCCTTGCGGGCGTGCTGGAAGGCTTCCAGGTAGCGCCCCGCCGTGGCCGGCCAGATCATGGCGCGGCCCATGCGGTAGGCGGTTTCCCGGGTGGCCAGCATCAGGGCCGGATCGTCCAGGAAGCGGCAGACCCCCTCGGCGATGGCGTGCGGGTCGCGGAACGGCACCAGGATGCCGCGCCCGTCGGCCAGCAGTTCCTGGGCGTGCCAGTAGGGGGTGGAGACCACCGCCTTGCCCGCGCCGAACACGTAGGCCAGGGTGCCCGAGGTGATCTGCGCCTCGTTGAGGTAGGGGGTGAGGTAGACGTCGGTGGCGCCGATGAACTCCTTGAGGTCCTCCAGGGAGACGAAGCGGTTGTAGAAGATCACGTGTTCCTTCACCCCCCGCTGCTCCGCCAGCCGCTCCAGGCCCAGGCGGTAGCTTTCCCCGTCCCGGGCCACCAGGTGCGGGTGGGTGGCTCCCAGCACCAGGTAGACCACCTCCGGGTGCCGCTTGACGATCTCCGGCAACGCCTCGATGACGTATTCCAGGCCCTTGCCCGGCCCCAGCAGGCCGAAGGTGAGCAGCACCTGGCGGCCTTCCACCCCGAACTGCGCCTTGTAGAAGCTGGAGTCGGTGAACGGCATGTCATGGATGCCGTGGGGGATGATGTCCACCTTGTCGTCCGGGACGCCGTAGGTGGCGCCGAGGATTTCCGCCCCCTTGCGGGCCATGACCACCAGCCGGTCGCTGCGCTGGACCAGTTCGTCCATCACCTTCCGCTGGTCGGCGTTCGGGTCGCTGAGCACCGTGTGCAGGGTGGTCACCACCGGCATGCGCACTTCCTTGAGCAGGGCCAGCAGGTGGCTTCCGGCCGGACCGCCGTAGATGCCGAATTCGTGCTGGAGGCAGAGCACCCTCGCGTTGCTGAAGTTGAGCAGGTCCGCGGCCCGCCGGTAGGAATCCAGGTCCTGCTGGTCCAGCTGGATGCGCACCCGGGGGGGGTAGTCGTAGCTTTCCACCCGGTCGTTCACGGCCGCCACGAAGCAGTCGGTCCCGGGCATCGCGCTGGCCACCGCCTCGCAGAGGTCGTGGGTGAAGGTGGCGATGCCGCACAGCCGCGGCAGGTAGCCGCCCAGGAATGCGATTCGATCAGGCAGAGTGGATCCCATCGGCGTGCCCCCTCTCCATCGATGCAACTTCAATATGGGGCCTTTACCGAAACAGGGTTACACCTTCTTTTTTACAAGAGGCGGGGTTCAGCGGCCTGCGGGGCCCAGCGCGAAACCGCACCTATCCCTTGGATTTGAGTTTTGGGGCCTTAACAGCAATCCGAGGGGCAGAGGCAGCAACCTTGACAGTGGCCGCCTTGCCCTTTTTGGGGAGAAGTTGAACATGTGCAGCCATGACCGCAGCAGTTCGAATGAACTCCGAAATGCTGATCCGTTGACGATCGGCAACCATCAGAATCTGTTCGGCCTCCTGCTCGGGGAATCGGACAGTTACCGAGCGGCTGACGGGGGGTTCCTCGCCCTTCCTGGGACGACCTCGTCGAACCTTGATGGGGAGATGTTTGGCAACGGCTTCAGCCCACTCCAGGGTTTTATCCTGATCAGCCTCGATCGCGGCAAGTGGACGGGTTTTCAAGGTTCCTTTTTCGAGTGCAAGGGCTAGCGCATTCTTGCGAGTGGTCATGGTGGTTCGCTTTCAGGCTGGGGTTGAAATTCTCTGGGAAGGAACGGCTATACTTTTTCATCGTTTTTTCAATGCTGCAGGGCTGGACGGAGTGTCGGTCTTTTGAGAATTGGCAGGTGCTTGCTGGGGGGATTCCTTGCGGAAATCTCGATCCTTGATTCGCCAGCAGGCAACGGGAACAATCTCATACGTCTCGGCAACCTCGAAGACGACCCGATACGGACGGGGTTTCCTTCCGTGGCCAGGGGGATGGTAGCCCTCGAAAATCGTCCGGTGAGGGTAATTCTTGTCCGGGTAGATCCGGGACGGGGAGCCGTACTCAAGAACCTGCTCGATGAAGTCCGGGCAGATTTCAGGTGACTCTGCTTGATGTTTAAAACAGTGCGTGTGGTACTTGGGAAGCCAAATGAACTCCATGCGGGTCTCTCATGGATAAAATGTAAGACAATTTAAATCGGGGGCAAGGGAAAAGGAAAGACATTTTGTAACGGATCCTATGCCGGCGACCCTTGGCTGTTTGGAAGTCCCCGGCGAAGAGCACTTCCTCAACTTTCGCGGCGCATTGCTTCGGTTTCCTCCAAACCTGGAATCAGTCGGCTTTGAATGTCCCTTCCACCCTCCCGGATGCAGCCGAGGGATCGGCAGCATTCGGGTCCGCACCCGGACCCATGCAGGCCCGGGCCAGGAGCCGCCTGGCCGGACCGATGCTCAGCGGCAGATCCCCTGGAGGCAGCGCCCCGTCGCGCATCAGCAGCTCCGCCAGATGCGCCACGCGCGGCAGGCGCAGGCCGATCCCGCGCAGCAGGTCCCTCTGGTTGAACACCTCCGCGAGGGTGCCGCTCAGCAGGATCCGGCCCTGGTCCATCAGGTGCACCCGGTCCGCCAGCAGGGGCACCATGTCCACGTCGTGGGTGGCGAACACCAGGGTGACGCCCAGATCCCGGTTGATCTCGTTGAGAAGGGAGAGCAGGTGGCTGGCCCCCCTGGGATCCAGCGCGCTGGTCGGCTCGTCCAGCACCAGGATCTCCGGGCGCATGGCCAGCACGCCGGCCAGGGCCAGACGCTTCTTCTCCCCGCCGCTCAGGTTGAAAGGGCTCTTGTCCCGGAAGGCCGACAGGCCGACCACCTCCAGCGCCCACGTCACGGTGGCCTCGAGCTCGTCCGCCGGCAGGTTCAGGTTCATGGGCCCGTAGGCCACTTCCCGGTACACGCTGGAGTTGAACAACTGGTCGTCCGGGTCCTGGAAGACCATGCCCACCTTGCGGCGCAAGGTGCCCAGGTCCTGCCGGGCCACGTCGCGCCCGGCGACCATCACCCGGCCGCCGCCGGGCCGCAGCAGTCCGTTGAAAAGCTGGAACAGCGTGGATTTTCCGGCGCCATTGGGACCGAGCAGCGCGGCCCGCTCCCCGGCCCTCACGGACAGGGTCAGCCCGTCCAGCGCCTTATGTCCGTCCGGATAGGTGTAGGAGACTTCGGTGAGGTTGATGATTTCTTCCGTCATGGCGCAGTCCGATCCAGGCATGGGTGAACGACAACAGCAGCAGGAGCGCCGCTCCCATCCAGCCAAGCCTCCGGTCGCGGCGCGGAACGGGGGTCTGGAAATGGGGCGGAGGGTGGCTGGACTCGCTGCAGCCACGGGACAGCATGGCCTTGTAGATCCGGGTGCTGCGGTCCAGGGATTGGACCAGGATGTTGGCGGCGATCTGGCCGGTGTCGGCGATCCGCCGGCCCCAGGGGGCCTCGCCCCCCAGCCGGCTCATCCGCGCGCGCTGCAGGGCCCGGGCGGTGTCGTTCAGGATGAAGATGTAGCGGAACATCATGTCGGCCAGGTCGAGCATGGTGTCCGGCACCTTGCAGATGCGCAGGGTGGCCAGGATCTCCACCATGGGCGTGCTGAACGCCAGCAGGGCGGCCAGGGTCACCGCGGCCATGACGCGCAGGAAGAGCAGGAGGCCCATGGCCAGGCCTTCCCGGTAGACCCGGATGGTAAGCCCGGCCACCGATCCCTGCCAGACCGGATGCCGGCCCTGGGTCAGCATGACGCTCAGGAACACCACCCAGGCGATGCCCAGAGGCATGAGCAGGCGCTTGAGCAGATCCCGCCAGCTCTGCCGGAGCAGGAGGAACAGCCCGGTCGCCGCCAGCCACAACCCCAAGGCCAGCCACCAGGGTCGCAGGGCGGAGGCCAGGACCACGGCCGGAAGCAGGAGGGCCGTCTTGATCCGGCCGTCGATGCGCCACAGGGGACCCTGGCGGTCCGTCAGGCAGCAGGACAGGTCCATGGGTTCAGGTCCCTTCCCTGGACCTGCCGAACAGCCGCAGCCAGTGGTAGCCGACGATGATCCCGGCGAAGAAGTTGGCGATGGAGAAGGCGCCCAATTGGGTATCGCCGGGCAACGCGCTGAAGGGGTGATGCGCATGCCCCGCGGCCGTGGTGGCGAGGTTGTTGACGCGGTCGTCCGTCCCCGCGGCCTCCATCTTGTGCCGGCTCATGTAGCCGGCCGAAAGGAAGAGCGCCATCAGCAGGACGCACATCGCGCCCAGCATGGCGCGGGTGAAGCCGTCGAAGAAGCGCGCCGGCGGGGGGACTGGGGTGGCCATGTCAAATCCCTTTCCGGGTGAGAACGCCGGGCAAAAGGTCCGGCCGGCGGCTGGCCATCGCCTTCAGGACCACGACGGTGAACACCGCCTCCACCACCGCCAGCGGCAGCTGGGTCGGGCCGTAGCCCATGAAGAAGATCAGCCACTGCTTCAGCAGGGGGACCTGGCCGTGCAGGCTCAAGGCCAGTTCGAAAGCGCTGGCCAGGTAGGTCACCAGATCGCCCACCAGGCCGGCCGCGCCCGCCGCGAGCCACAGCGGGGCATGCATTCCGCGCAAGGCCTTCCACAGGGCATACCCCGAAAGCCCCCCGGCGATCCCCATGGAAAAGGTGTTGGCGCCGATGGTGGTGATGCCGCCATGGCCGAGGAAAAGGGCCTGGAAGAACAGCACGACGGCTGCGATCACCGTCGAGGCCCACGGCCCCACCAGGATCGCCGCCAGCGCGGTGCCGCAGGGATGCGAACAGGATCCGGTCACCGGCACGGGCAGGTGCATGGCGGAGATGACGAAGACCGCCACCCCGACCATGGCCAGGAAGGGCTTGTAGGACAGGTTTTCATGGACCTTGCGGCGGATCTGGCGGATCCCCGGAATGACGAACGCGGCGGTGGCCCCGTACCAGGCGGCACAGGCTCCCAGCGACAACAGGCCATCTTCGATGTGCATGATCTGCCCTCCTCTGCGAACCTCCGGCCCCGGGGACGGGGCGGAAGGTCGGCGGCATGGCGCCGCTCGCGTCTGGCGTGGAATGAACGGGATGGTTTCCTGCCGCGTTCGCTTCCCCTCGAAACGAAACGTGCCGCCTTGGGAGCGGAATCAAAGGCAGGTCTTCGGGCTTGGGGGCATCCTGGCGAGCCAGCTTCCTTGGGTTCCGCTTCCCAGCCTTCGCGAGGCCAGTGCCGATGAACCTTCGTTCCCTCTTACCGCTGCGGGGCAGCGCCGGATTCACACCGGCTTCCCTTTTAAAAGCCCGGACGAGCCGGGCTTGCCTTGGAATGACCCCACGCTACCGTACGCCCGAAGCGCCGGTCAACCCGGAATACTCGTATCATCAACCCTTCGGATTGAGGCGGCGACATGGTGTGTGCGATTTCAGTGCTCGGTACGGCCTCGGACGTGGGCAAGAGCCTCGTGACGACCGCCCTCTGCCGCCTGCTGGCCGACGAGGGCTTCGACGTGGCGCCGTACAAGGCCCAGAACATGGCCAACCAGGCAGGGGTCACCGCGGACGGCCTGGAGATGCCCCGGGCGCAGATCCTCCAGGCCGCCGCCTGCCGCAAGGCGCCCCACGTGGACATGGGGCCGGTGCTGCTCAAGCCCCTCACCCACACCGGCGCCCAGGTGATCGTCCTGGGCAAGTCCCTGGGGATCCAGGAGGCCAGGGACTACTTCCAGGACCGGACGCCCTACCGGGACGTGGCCCTGGCGGCCCTGCGCCGGCTGGCCGGGAAGCACGAGGTGATCGTGCTGGAAGGCGCGGGCAGCCCGGTGGAGTTGAACCTCATGGGCCGGGACTTCGTGAACCTCCGCCCGGCCCGGGAAGTGGACGCCGCCCTGGTGCTGGTGGCGGACATCGACCGGGGCGGCGTCTTCGCCCAGGTGGTCGGCACCCTGGAGCTCCTGCCCCCCGAGGACCGGGCGCGGGTGCTGGGCATCGTGGTGAACCGGTTCCGCGGCGACCCGGAGCTCTTCGACGACGGCATCCGCATCCTGGAGAGCCGCACGGGCCTGCCCGTGCTGGCCCTGCTGCCGCACATGGAGCATGGCCTGGACGAGGAGGACAAGCCGTTCCGCATCCCCGTGGACGAGCCGGCGCCGGAAGGGAAGCTGAAGGTGGGCGCGGTGATGTATCCCCGGGTGAGCAACACCGAGGACCTCGCGCCCCTGCTGGCGGAACCGGACCTGCACCTCGCCTGGATCACCGACCCCGCCCTGGCCGTGGAGCAGGACCTGCTGGTGCTGCCCGGTTCCAAGGCCACGGTGGGCGACCTGGTCTACCTCACGGTGTCCGGCATGGCCGAGGCCCTGCGGGTCGCGGCGCGGCGGGGGGCGTGGCTGCTCGGCCTGTGCGGCGGCTACCAGATGCTGGGGCGGGAGCTGTGCGACCCGGCCGGCGGCGAAGGCGGGCCCAAGGTGTTCCCCGGCCTGGGCCTCCTGCCCATCGCCACCGAATTCCAGCCCGAGAAGATCACCCGGCAGTCCGCCGAACGTTCCCAGTGGCCCGAGCCAGGGCACGGCCTTTCCGGCTACGAGATCCACCAAGGCCGGACCGGCCTGGCCGAGGAGCTGGGCGAGCCCCTGGCCGGCGGCGGCGCGGAGGTGGGCTGGCGCCTGGAGCGGGCCGCCGGGGCCTACCTGCACGGCCTTCTGGCCTCGGACCCCTGGCGCTCGGCCTTCCTCAACCGGGTGCGCGCGGACCGCGGATTCCCCGCCCAGCCCGTGAGGACGGCGGATCCGCTGGAGGCGCGCATCGATCGCTGGGCGGCCCACGTGAAGGCCCACCTGCGCCCCGGGGCCTGGGAGATCCTGCTGGCGGCCGCGAGGCGCCGGTGACCACCCCCGGCTTCCTCCTGGCCGGCACCCACTCCGGGTGCGGCAAGTCCACGCTGGCCGCCGGGCTGATGCGGGCCTACGTCCAGCGAGGCAGGGTGGTGGCCCCCTTCAAGGCGGGGCCCGACTACCTGGATCCCATGCTGCACCGGGTCGCGGCGGGCCGGACCAGCTGGAACCTGGACGGGTGGTTCCTGGACGACGCCGGGCTGCGCGAGACCTGGGCCCGGGGCAGCGCCGGAAGCGGGCTGGCGCTGGTGGAAGGGGTGATGGGGCTGTTCGACGGGGCGGATCCCGTGTCGTTCCGGGGCTCCGGGGCCGACCTCGCCCTGCGCCTGGGCCTGCCCGCCGTGCTGGTGGTGGACGCCTCCGGGGTCGGCGGCAGCGTGGCGGCCACCGTGCTGGGCCACGCCCGGCTGGTGCCGGGCCTGGACCTCGCGGGCGTGATCTTCAACCGGGTGGCCTCGGACCGGCACTATGGAATCCTGGAAGCGGCGGTGAGGGCCCACACGGACGTCAAGCCGCTGGGCTGGGCGGGCGCGCTCAAGGCCTGGCGCCTGCCGGAACGCCATCTGGGCATCTTCCGCCCAGAGGAGCTGCCGGACCTGGAAGGCAACCTCCAGGGCCTCGCCCGGGACCTGGCCGCCACCCTGGACCTGGACGCCCTGGCTGCCCTGGCCCGGGCGCCGCAGGGCATCCCCTGCCTCCCGCCGCCCCCCCCGGGAGAGCTGCCGGTGGCCCTGGCCCGGGACGCGGCGTTCTCGTTCAGCTACGCGGACACCCTGGACCGCCTGGAGCGGCTGGGGGTGCGCTGGGTGCCCTTCAGTCCGCTCCGGGAGGACCTGCCGGCGGGCGTCGCCGGCGTGTACCTGCCCGGCGGCTACCCGGAACTGCATGCCGGGGAACTGAGCCGGAACGGGCCTTTCTTCGCCAGCCTGCGCGCCGCCCATGCGGCGGGGATGCCCATCTTCGCGGAATGCGGGGGCTACATGGCCCTGGCCGAGGCCCTGGTGGACGCCGACGGACGCGCCCATCCCATGGCGGGCCTCATCCCGGGCCGTTCGCGCATGGCCGGGCGCCTGCAGTCCTTCGGCTACAAGCACCTGACCGCGGCGCGGGACACGCTGTTCTGCGCGGCCGGCGCCGAAGGCAGGGCCCACGAGTTCCACCACAGCGTCTGGGACGGAACGATCGCCAGCCCCGCCTGGGCTTGCCGGAGCCTGGGCGGGGAGTCCAGCCTGCAGGGCCACGCCGAGGGCAACCTGCTGGCTTCCTACGCGCACCTCCACTTCGGAGCCATGCCCTCCTGGGCGGAAACCTGGGTGGCGAGGATGCGGGCCTGGCAGCACGGGAGCTGCTGACTGCCCTTCCGCTCCCAACCATGCTAGGCTGGTCGGCGACATAGATTCAGAGTGTTCGGGAAGCCGGTGCAACTCCGGCACTGCCCCGCAACGGTAAGCGACGCGTCCTCGGGCGCGCGGCCAGAAGCCGGAGTCACTGGGAAACCGGGAAGACTTCGGGGGATCCGAAAGGAACCAGCCATTCGCGAGTCCGGAGACCGGCTCTGAGCGATAGACCCCCGCCGAGGGAGCGGGTTGGTTGCCGAAAGGCCTCCGACCCGTTGTACGTCATCTCGGCGTAACGCGAGGGCGAACATGGGTGATCCGAACCTTGACTTGAACCAAATCCCGGCCTGGCTGCCACTGCAACTGCGGCTGCAGGGCCGTCTCGCCGTGCTGGTAGGGGCCGGCGCCGTGGCCCGGCGGAAGGCCGAGAAGCTGGCCCAGGCCGGCGCCCGGCTGAGGATCATCGCCCCGCCGGCCCGGGAGGGCGCGGATCCGGATCTCCCGGCCATCGAGCGGGTCGAGCGGATCGAGCGGATCGTCCGGGCCTATTCCGGCCCCGGGGATCTCCAGGGCGCCTTCCTGGTGGTGGCGGCCACCGGCGACCCGGCCCTCAACGCCCGGATCGCCCGGGATGCCCGGGGGATGGGCGCCCTGGTGCTCAGGGCGGACGCCCCGGAGGATTCGGACGTGCACTTCCCGGCGACCCTGCGCCAGGGCGCCCTCACGGTGAGCTTCGCCACCGGGGGCATCTGCCCGGCCTACGCGGCCCGGTTGAAGGAGGAGGCCGCGCCCCGCTATGGCCCCGAACACGCGCGGCGGCTGGAAACGATCCGGAACGCCAAACAGTCCCCCGCCTTCCGGAGCCTTCCGGCCGGAGAGCGCAGGGCGCGGCTCACGTCCTGGGCTTCGGACGATCCGGAGTTCCGCCCCGGCAGCGTGGCCATGGTCGGCGCCGGCCCCGGGGACCTGGGCCTGCTCACCCTCAAGGCGGTCGCCCATCTGCGCGCCGCGGACGTGGTGGTGTACGACGCCCTCGCCAACCGGGAGATCCTGGACCGGTTCGCGCCCACGGCCCGCCACATCGACGCCGGCAAGCACAAAGGCGGCTGCGTGCTCACCCAGGACCGGATCAACGCGCTGCTGGCGGACCTGGCCGGCCAGGGCCTGCGGGTGCTGCGCCTGAAGGGCGGCGACCCGTGCCTGTTCGGCCGGGCCGGTGAGGAGGCGCGCGCCCTGGCCCAGGCCGGGATCCCGTTTGTCATCGTGCCCGGCGTCTCCAGCCTCAGCGCCGTGCCGGCCACCGCCGGCATTCCGGTGACCGACCGGGATTTCGGCCGCAGCCTGGGGGCTTTCAGCCTGCACAAGCGCAACGGCCAGCCGCCCGCCCCGGAGGAATGGGAGCGCATGGCCCGGGGCCCGGAAACCCTGGTGCTGTTCATGGGCCGAAGCCGGGTGCGCGAGGCCTGCCGCCAGCTCATCCTGCACGGCCGCGGCGCGGACCTGCCCGCGGCGCTCATCGTCAACGGCACCCTCCCCGGGCAGCGGACGGTGACCGGCACCCTGGCCACCCTGCCGGACCGGGTGGAGGCCCTGGAGGTCCAGGGCCCCGGCCTGATCGTGGTGGGCGAAGTGGTGCGGCTGGCCGGGCTGCTCAACCCCCACGCCCAGGAGGCCCCATGCCCAGCCTGATCCACGCGCTCATGGCCGCGCCCATGTCCGGCGAGGCCATCGAGGCGGCCTCCCTGGCCACCATCGACCGGGAAGCGCCGGCCCACGGCTTTTCGCCCGGGGAATGGGCGGTGGCCCGGCGCATGGTCCACACCTCGGCCGACTTCAGCCTGCTGGCGGACCTGCGCTTCAGCCCCTCGGCGGTGGCCGCGGGCCTGGCCGCCCTGCGCGCCTGCGCGCCGATCTACGCGGACGCCAACATGATCCGCTCGGGCCTGAGCCTGGCCCGGCTGAAGGCGGTGAACCCGGCCTACACCCGGGACGCGATCCACTGCCACGTGGCCGATCCGGAGGTCGCGGAGCAGGCCGCCCGCACCGGCCTGCCCCGGAGCCTGTTCGCCTTGCGCGAGGCGCGGGCCGTCCTGGGAGGCGGCATCATCGCCATCGGCAACGCCCCCGTGGCCCTGCTGGAGCTGAACCGGATGATCGCGGAGGAAGGGCTGCGCCCGGCGCTGGTGCTGGGCCTGCCGGTGGGCTTCGTGCACGTGGTGGAAAGCAAGGAGGAGCTGGTGGGCCTCCCGGTCCCCTTCATCCTGCTCCGGGGGCGCCGGGGCGGCAGCCCCCTGGCGGTGGCCGCCCTGCACGCCCTGGCCATTCTCGCCCGGGAGCCCGCGTGAACACTCCGATCCTGCTGGTGGCCTTCGGCGCCCTGTCCTCCGCGGCCCGGGACAGCTACGCCCGGATCGAGGCGGACGCGCGCTCCGCCTTCCCCGACCGGGAGATCCATTGGGCCTATACCGCCACCTCTCTGGTGGCGCGCCTCAAGCAGCGGGGGGATCCCGCCCTGACCCTGGCCGAGGCCTATGCCGGTCTGCGCGCCCGGGGCTTCCGGGCGGTGGCGGTCCAGAGCCTGCACCTGGTGCCCGGCGCAAAACACCATGAAATGCTGGCCGAGCCGGCCGGGGGCCTGCGCCCCAGCTTCGGCGCCCCCCTGCTGGCCGATGAGGCGGACTGCCTGGGCGTGGTGGCCGACCTGCTCGGGGATCTTCCGCCGGATGGCCCGGTGCTGGTGGTGGCCCACGGCCACGGCACCGAGGCCCGCTTCAACGCCGGGCTGGACGCCCTGGGCGCGCGGCTTTCCTCGGCCCGCGAGGATCTCTTCCTCACCCGCCTGGAAGGCCGCGGGGACGCCGCCGGCCTGGAGCGCTTCATCCACAGCGCCCGGAGCGCGGGCAAGGCCCACGTCTGCCCCTTCCTCCTGGTGGCCGGGGAGCATGTGGCCTCGGACATCCTGGGCGACCAGCCGGGAAGCCTGAAATCGCGCCTGTCGGTCCCGGCGTTCAGCTGCGGCCCGGCCCTGGCCCTGCGCCCCTGGGTCCGCCGCCGGTTCCTGGCCAAGCTGGGCGCGGCGCTGTCCCGAACGGAGCAGCCATGAAGGCCGAACCTGGACACTTCTACGCGGTGGGCGTGGGCCCCGGCGCCCCCGACCTGCTGACGTTGCGGGCCGCCCAGCTGATCGAAGGCTGCGACGCGCTGATCGCTCCGCGCAGCGATCGCAGCGAGGCCAGCCTGGCCCTGGGCATCGTGCGCGGGCACCTGCGCGGCCAGGAGATCCTGGAGCACATCTATCCCATGACCCGGGACCAGGCCCGGGTCCGGGCCACCTGGGAAACCGCCGCCCAGTGGGCCGCCGCCCGCCTCGGGGCCGGGAAATCCGTGGTCCAGATCACCATGGGCGATCCGCTGATCTACAGCACCAGCAGCTACCTGTTGCAGGCGCTCCGGGAGCGGATCGGCCCGGAGCGGATCCACGTGGTGGCCGGCATCAGCGCCGCCCAGGCCGCGGCGGCAGCCTTCCAGGAGGAGCTCGCGCTCCAGGAGGACCGGCTCACCCTCATGCCCGCCACGGACCTGGCGGCGGTGGCCGAGGCGCTGGACCACAGCGAGACCGTGGTCCTGTACAAGGTGGCGGACCACCTGGACGGGTTGATCGAGCTCCTGGAGCAGCGGGGCCTTCTCGACCATGCCCGGCTGGCCTTCGCCGTGGAGCAGGAGCGGGAACGGCTGGTCCTGGACCTGCGCCAGGCGCGGGGCACCCGGCTGGGCTACATGAGCGTGGTGCTGGTGCGCACCGGGCGCCGGGACTGGGGGGCCTGATGGGCGGCGGCCTCGGCTTCAGCACGGGGGCCTGCGCGGCCGCGGCAGCCAAGGCGGCGGCCCTGGCGGCGTCCGGAGCCCCGGTCGGAGCGGCCCTGGAGATCCCCTTTCCCGGCGGCGCGCGGCTGGCGCTCCCCATCGCCTGGGCCCGGCCGGTGCCCGGCGGAGGCGAGGCGGCGGTGGTGAAGGATGCCGGCGGCGATCCGGACATCTCCCATGGCGCCACCGTGATCGTCGCCGTGACCCGGGCCCCGGGCTGGAGCTTCGCGGCCGGGACCGGCGTGGGCGTCGTCACCCTGGCCGGGCTGCGGATCCCGCCCGGAGAACCGGCCATCAATCCAGCACCGCGGGCCATGATCCGCGCGGCCCTGGAGGAGGTTGGCTGGACCGGCGCCGCCATCCGGGTCTCCATCCCGGGCGGGGCGGAACTGGCCCGGCGCACCTTCAACCCGCGCCTGGGCGTGCTGGGCGGGCTTTCCATCCTGGGCAGCACCGGCCGGGTACGGCCCTTCAGCCTGGACGCGGTGCGGGGCACCATCGACTGTTCCCTGGACGTGGTTCGGGCCGCCGGGCACGATGCCGTGGCCATGGTGCCGGGCCATCTCGGCGAGCGGGCGCTGGCCGCCTGGAAGGCGGACCTGCCGGTGGTGGAGGTCGCCAACGAATGGGGGCACGCCCTGGACCTGGCCGCGGCCAAGAGTTTCCGCGCCCTCCTGCTGGCGGGCCACCCGGGCAAGCTGGTGAAGCTGGCCGAAGGCCACTTCGACACCCATTCCGCCCGCAGCCCCAGCCCCCTGCCCCGGGTCCACGCCCTGGCCGAGACGGTGGCGGGGTGCGTCCTGGCAACGACCCCGACGGTGGAGGGGGTGTTCCAGGCCCTGGCCCCGGAACTGCGGCCTCGGCTGGCGGAGCCCCTGGCGCGGGCCGTGCTTGAAGCCGCCGGAAGCCGGACCGGACTCCCCTGCGGGGTGCTCCTCACCACCATGGACGGCGGGATCTACGGCGGCTGCCTGGAGGGAACCCCATGGGCATGATTCCCTGCTGGGTGGTGGGCTGCGGCCCCGGAGCTCCCGACCTGGTGACGCCCCGGGCGCGCCGGGCGGCGGCCCAGGCCCGGCTTCTGGCCGGCGCGCCCCGGCTCCTGGATCTGTTCCCCGAGAGCGGCGCCGAGCGGCTGGGCTACGATCGCGGGCTGGCGCCGTTCCTCCAGGAGCTGGCCCCGCACCTGGGCCGGAAGGCCGTGGTGGTGCTGGTCTCGGGCGACCCCGGGCTGGCCAGCCTGGCCGGGACCCTGGCCCGGCGCTTCCCGGATGTCCCGTTCCGGCGCCTTCCGGGCCTCAGCTCCGTGCAGCTGGCTTTCGCCGAGGCCGGCCTGGACTGGATCGACGCCCGGATCCTGCGGGCCCACGGCGCCCTGCCGGACTGGGACCCGGCCTGGGCCGGCCATGCCGGTCCCTTCGCCCTGCTGGCGGGGGCCCCCGGCGCCGCCGGGTTCGCCGCGGACCTGGCCCGGCGCCTGGGCCGCG
>JARLGP010000244.1 GCA_031292735.1 Holophaga sp. | reverse complement strand
TGGCGCAGGGCCCACTGGCTGATCTCGCCCAGGTGGGTGGAGCAGAGCACCCAGCACTGGCGCCGGGACAGGGCCTGGAGCACGGCGATGCCCAGGGCGGCGCCCTCCTTGGGATCGGTGCCGGTGCCCAGCTCGTCCAGCAGCACCAGCCCGCCCCGCTTGGCCTGGGCGATGATCCGCTTCAGGTGCAGGATGTGGCTGGAGAAGGTGGAGAGGCTGCCCACGAGGGTCTGGTGGTCGCCGATGTCGGCGTGCAGGGTGGCCAGTTCCGGCACTTCGGTGCCGGGCCGGGCCGGGATGGCGCAGCCGGCCCGGGCCAGGGCGGTGAGCAGGCCGACGGTCTTGAGCACCACGGTCTTGCCGCCGGTGTTGGATCCGGAAATGACCACGCCGGGGCGCTCCCGGTCCAGTTCCAGGGTGAGCGGCACGGCCTCGTGGTCCAGCGGCTCCAGCTCCAGGGCGGCCCGGACCCCGGGCAGCAGCAGCGGGTGGCGGGCCTCCAGCAGGTGCAGGCGGTCCTGGCCCAGGTCGGGCAGCACGCCGTCGCAGAGTGCCGCCCAGCGCAGCAGGGCCAGGGCCTCGTCGGCGTCGGCCTGGAACTGGTGCCAGCGCTCGAAGTCGAACCGGCGGGCGCGCAGGCGCTCCAGCAGGTCGCGCAGGAAGGCGTGCACCGCCTGGGTGTAGTCCTGGTCGGCTTCCACATAGTCGTTGTTGAGCTGCACCGCTTCGAACGGTTCCAGGAACACGGTGGCGCCGCTGCTGGAACGGTCCAGCACGAGGCCGGGCACCATGCCCCTGCGCTCCACCCGGACGGCCAGGCACTGGCGGCCGTTGCGCTCGACGATGTTGTTCTCCTGGAAGGCTTCGGGGACGTCCCGGAGGGTCTTCTGCAGGCGGTTCTGCACCGCCTGGAAGCACCGGGAACGGGCCCGGTACAGCTCGGCCAGGCCGGGCACCTTCATGGGGTCCAGCTGGCCGTCCTCGGTGAAGCTGCGGGCCAGCTGGTCGGCCAGGGGCATGGGGTCGGGGAGCAGGGCGGCGGTCACCTGCAGCCGGTCGATGCCCAGCTCGGTGCCCGCGGGCGCCGGGTCCGCCTCCGGCCATTCCAGGGCGGCGATCCCGCGCAGCAGCACGGCGCAGGCCCGCAGTCCCTCGCGCAACTGCCGCCAGTGTTCTGGAAGCGGCCAGCCGACCGGGTTCAGCACTTCCTCCAGGGCCTCGTCGAAGGGCACCACGGGCAGGGCCGCCGGGTCGGCGGCCCAAAGCGGGCCCAGCTCCATCTGGCGCAGCCGGCGCAGTCCCCTCAGCCCGTCCCAGGGCGACATGCGGGCCAGGGCCGCCCGGCCCAGGCGGGTACGGGCGCCCCGGGCCACGAGGCCGGTGAGGGTGGGAAACTCGATGGCTTCCAGTTCGGCATGGGGGATCGGATCGAGGGGTCTCATGGGCAGCAAAAAGGCCCGCGGTGCGGGCCTTCTCATCGTACAACGGAAGCGGTGGGCATCAGCCCATCAATCTCCGCTCCTGGGCGAGGCGTTTGAGGGTCTTCTTTCGTGCGGCAAGCATCTTGCGCTTGCGCTTGGCACTGGGTTTCTCGTAGTGCTGGCGCTTTTTCAGTTCGCTGAGAATGCCGGACTTCTCGCATTTCCGCTTGAAGCGGCGAAGAGCATTTTCGAAAGTTTCATCTTCCTTGATTTTGACCAGTGGCATAGTGGGGGACACCTCCTTTCGCCTTGGATTCGCCCGGAATTTCCGTTGCCGGAATCAGGACCGAGGTTCAGCTTATCCTGGCTTCGCAGTTATTACCAGCATTGATCCTTGAAGGGACAGGAGCAGTTGCCGTTCGCGCTGGCCCGGGCGAACGGGTACAATCGGGGATTCCCTGAGGAATCATGAAACGTTTGGTCCTGCTTGTCCTGGATGGAGATGCTTTCCGCACCCCGGGCCTCGTCAAGGAACTGGAGGCTCAGGGCTGGGATCCGGCCTGGGTCGACAGCTCCAATCCCGCAGCCCGGCTGGCCGAGGGCGCCATGCCCGACCTCGGGCTGTTCGATCCGGCCACCGTGAGCCTGGGCGGCGTCCTGGCGCTCCAGGCCCTGCGCATCCGCAACCCGCGGCTTCCGTTGGTGGCTCTGGGCGGGCACGGGACCGACCCCAGCTGGTTCGATCCGACCCTGCTGGAACCCCTGGTGCGCATGGACCGCGACACCCCGGAAGCCTGGCCCGGAATCCTGGGCGGGCTGCTCAAGGGCGGCGCCGAGGGGGTGCGGAAATTCACCACTGAGGATCTGTTCGGGGACATCCTGAGCGATCTTGAAGGCCCGGCGGCCCCCGCTCCAGCGGCGGTTCGCCCGGAGCCGGTGCGCCTGGAGCCGGTGGCCGCGCCCGCTCTGGAGCCGATGGATCGCCAGACCCATCCGGGCGTGGCCGCCCAGGCGCCCGCGCTGGCGGCACCCCCTCCGGCCCCCGCGGCGGCGATCCCGCCTCCGGCGGCGGAGGCCGCCCCGGTTCCGGCGGAGCTCCCGCCCGCGCCGCAGGAGGAAGCCGTCCTGGAGCAGTTCGGCAACTACAACTTGCTGGAAAAAGTGGCCGTGGGTGGCATGGCCGAGCTGTTCAAGGCCCGGCAGCGCGGCGTTCAGAACTTCGAGAAAATCGTCGCCATCAAGCGGATCCTTCCGCACTTGTCGGACACCGACGAGTTCGTCCGGATGTTCATCGACGAGGCCAAGCTGGCCGCCCAGCTCAGCCACCCCAACATCGTGCAGATCTATGACTTGGGAAAGGCCAGCGGTTTCTACTACATCGCCATGGAATACGTGGATGGCCGGGATCTGCGCAGCCTGCTGCGCAAGATGCGGGAGTACAAGCTTCCCATGCCGGAAGCGCTGGCCGCCACGGTCATCATGAAGGTGGCGAGCGCCCTGGATTACGCCCATCGGAAACGGGCCACCGACGACAAGGAACTCAAGCTGGTGCATCGCGACATCAGCCCCCAGAACATCCTGATCTCCTACGAGGGGGCGGTGAAACTGGTGGATTTCGGCATTGCCAAGGCGGCCTCCAAGACCACCCAGACCCAGTCCGGGTCCTTGAAGGGCAAGCTGCTCTACATGAGTCCGGAACAGGCGCTGGGGCAGGACCTGGATGGCCGCTCCGACATCTACTCGCTCGGCCTGGTGCTGGCTGAGCTGCTCACCGGGGAGAGGTGCTTCCAGGCCGATTCCGAGCTGGGCGTCCTGGAAAAAGTTCGGCTGGGAAAGGTGGTGGATGTGCGTACCATCAACCCGGGCATTTCCGCGGAAATGGGGGCCATCCTGGGCCGGGTGCTGCAGAAGGATGTGGAGCTGCGCTATGCTTCGGCCCGGCTGCTGGAAAGGGATCTGAAGGCCCTGTTGGCCAAGCAAGGCTACGAGCCGAACGAACACGACCTGGCGGAGTACGTGAACACCCTGCTCAAAGGCACCCGGGAGGAATCGGAATCCCTGTTGTCGACCCGGTTTGCGCCCCAGACGGAATCCGCGTCCGGTCCGGCCCCCGAACCCTGGGTCCAGGCCCCGTCGTCCATGGCGCCCGCCACCGAAGATCAGCCCACCCTTTCGGGGGTGGAGCGGGGTTCCCGACCGTCGCCGGCTTCGGATCCGGGGGCCGGCGTCCAGACTCCGGAGGCTCCTCCTGCGCCGGATGAGGCCCCCCGGCAACGGCCGCAACCACCCCGGCCGACCTTCCAGCCCCGGAAGCGGCAGGCTCGTCCCTGGCTGCTGGCGGTCATCGGCGTTCTGGCGATCCTGGCGGCCTTGGCGGCACGGGCATTCATGGCCCGGTGAGCCCGGGAAACGGAATAGGGTGCCCCATCGGCCCGGGTTGGGCTCCGTCCCGGACCTGCCTGCACGCCCCAGGGGGGAGCGGGCCGAGCGCCGGCATGGGGGGCGGGCGGATCCCTGCGGACCCAGGGTTGGGTGGAAATTTATCATTTGGAACCTCCCTGTGCGGAATGATCCGACCTTGAACCTTAAGCCGTTGTCTAGAATTAACCTGAACAGATCGTTGCGGCCCCGGCATAAGGTCCTTGGATCCCTTGCGACGCATGCGTCGTAAGGGGGGCCATGGCGAAACCTGAACTGCACAGGTTATTTCGCCACGCCCCCTAAAATCGGAGGACACAGGTGGCCTTGACGGCCCAGTCGTGGCCGTCCGAAAAGGCTGATCCCGAAATGGAGCTCCTGCCGGACGTG
>JARLGP010000243.1 GCA_031292735.1 Holophaga sp. | reverse complement strand
ACCGACCCCTACCGTGTCAACGAGGAGGTGGACACCTCGCCCTTCGGCGACGACATCCCCTGTGCGTGGCTGTTTCCCCGGCCCAAAAGTGTCATAGGAGTGTCACGACATCAAAAAGGGCCGAAGATTTTCGGCCCTCATCGTGTCTAAGTTGCTGGTTCTAATTGGTCGGGGCGAAAGGATTCGAACCTTCGACCCTCTGCTCCCAAAGCAGATGCGCTACCAGGCTGCGCCACGCCCCGACTGAGTGAAAAGCATAGCAACAACAGGCCCCGGACGCGATTGAAACGTCGGCCGGCGCCGCGAGCTCCGCAAGGGATGCTAGTTGTTGCCGAGGGTGACGCTGCGCAGGTTGAAGCCGCTGCGCTGGAGGTCCAGGACCTTGCCGGCCAGGTTGACCAGCAGCATGGTCTCCATCTCCTCCCGCCCCTTCTTGGTGGCGGTGGGCGGCGGCACGGTGACGATGGAGCTGGTCTTGCGGCCCTTGGCGAAGGCCATGTCCAGGTCGAAGCGCATGGTGCCCTGGGTGAAGCCCATCTGGCCGGTGAGGTGGTTGATCAGGCCGCCGCCGTCGTACCCCAGGCTGATCGAGGCCGGGCCTTCCATGCCTTTGCTCTGATTGGCGATGGTGACGCTGTTGAGCTTGCCGCCGGGGTTGTAGCTGAAGGTCATGTGGGTGAAGATGCCCTGGCTGTCGTTGCTGTAGTTCATCTGGTGCGGCAGGTGGCTGGCTTTGTCGAACACCACTTCCAGCTTGCCGCGCTTCCAGAAGCCCAGGCTCTCGGCCATGCTCTGCTCGCGCTTCTTGGCGTCATAGGGACCGGTGGGCGAGGAGAACAGCAGCGTCTGCATGGTGCTGCCGCCCGCAGCGGATTCCTTGCCCAGGGTGGCCTTGAAGCTGCTGCCGTCCACGTACACGGTCTGGATCTCGTTGACGCACTGGCGGAACCAGCCGAGGAACGAGGTGGGCGCGTCCACCGGAGGCGGGTCGATCCGGCTGGTCCAGGCGTTCTGTTCCTTGCTGTACAGAAAGCCCTTGTTGCCGACCCGGTAGTACAGCAGATTGCCGAATTCACCAGTCAGTTCCGTGCGGAAATCGGCATTGGCGAAGTAGGTGCCCTTCAGCTTGAGATTGACGGTGGCGCCCTTGGTCAGGTCGCCTTTCACGGCCCCCTGGCCGATCGCGTCGACCTTGGCGTTCATGGCGGCGGCGGTGAGGTTGATGGTCATGGTGCCCTGCAGGTCCACCGCGTTGACGCCGGCATAGGGCTTGCCAAACCAGGCGTCGTTCACCGCGTCCAGCACCTGCTTGAAATTCTGGCGGGCGAACTGGGCTTCCAGGCTTTCCTTGCCCTTGGTGGAGGTCGCCGGCTTGGCGGCCGTCTTGGGCGGGACCGGGGTCTGGGCCTGGATCAGCGCTCCCGGGCCAACCAGGACCAGGGCGGCGAAAACAGTGGTGCAAACCTTCATTGACAACTCCAAGCGGTTCATTGACCTTCGGTCTGCTGGCGGGATGCCTGCAGTTCTTGCCGCTTCTTGCTGAAGCAGGCATGACAGTATGTGGCATGCACATCCGGCGGCACGAAGTCGAGGTACTCGACGGTCCCGCACTCGATGCAGGTGATCTGGGTGAGGATCTGCGCGTCGCTCTTGCGCGCGGGCTTGCGCACCGGCTGGGTCTTCTTGTAGCAGTACGGGCAGTTGAAGAACTTCTGCTCCGGGGTGAGTTCGAAGGTCTTGCCGCAGGTGGCGCAGACCTTTTCCCGCAGGTTGCTGGGCTCTTTGATCTCCCGCTTCTGGATTTTCACCGATCCGGCCCGCTGATCCCCGGGAAGGGCGCTGGCAGTGCGGGGCGGCAGGGTCGGGTCGGGATGCTTGGGGCTCATGGTTTCTCGAATAGACATAAAGGTCCAGACGAATCATAACATCCCCATGACCCCAACCGGCGCCCGACCCAAGACCATCTCGCCGGATGCGCCGGCCGATGGCATTCTGTAACCATGGAAACGGCGGCAACTCTTATCCAACCTTTATTGGACGGCCGGCCGAGGGCGCTGGCCCGGGCCATCAGCTGGATGGAGAACGGGCATCCCCAGGCGCGGGAACTCATGGCCCTGGCCTGGCCCCACCTGGGCCGCGCGGTGGTGGTCGGGCTCACCGGCTCGCCCGGCGCGGGGAAATCCACCCTCACCGACCAGCTGGCCCGGACCCTGCGCGCCGAGGGCAAGAAGGTCGGCATCCTGGCGGTGGATCCCACCTCGCCGTTCAGCGGCGGCGCCATTCTGGGGGACCGGATCCGGATGCAGCGGATCGCCGCGGATCCGGGCATCTTCATCCGCTCCATGGCCACCCGCGGGGCCCTGGGAGGCCTGGCCCGGGCGACCCAGGACGCCATCGACCTGCTCGACGCCGCCGGCTGGGACGTGGTGCTGGTGGAGACCGTGGGGGTCGGCCAGGACGAAGTGGATGTGGTGAGTTGCGTGCAGACCTGCTGCGTGGTGCTGGTGCCGGGCATGGGCGACGAGATCCAGGCCATCAAGGCCGGCATCATGGAGGTGGCGGACATCTTCGTCATCAACAAGGCTGACCGGGACGGGGTGGACAAGGTTGAGTCGGAGATCGAGGGCATGAAATCCCTGTCCGGGCCCAAGGCCTGGGACCCGCCCGCCCTGCGCACCGTTGCCGGGGCCGGCACGGGCATCGCCGAGCTGCTGGCGGGGATCCGCGCCCACGGGGCCTGGCTGAGGGCCCACGGCGGTCTCCAGGCCAAGGCCAAGGCCAGGGCCCGGCTCCGCTTCGGCAGCCTGCTGGCCGAAGAGGCTGCCCGGCGGGCCCGGGCGAAGGCGGGGGCCCAGATGGAAGACGACCTGGTCACCGCCATCGCCGAAAAGGTCATGGACCCCTACGCCGCGGTCAGCCAAATGCTCGATTGATTGTCCGCTCGGAGCTTTCGTGTCCCCAACCCGGGTTTTCCTCCTCGATAATTTTGATTCCTTCACCTACAACATCGCCCATGGCCTGGCGGCGGCCGGGGCCACGGTGGAGGTGCGCCGCGCGGATGGGGTGGACCTGGAGAGCCTGGAGGCCGAGCCGCCGGATCTGCTGGTCATTTCCCCGGGGCCGGGCCGGCCCCAGGACGCCCTGGTGTCCCTGGCGGCCATCCGCCGGTTCGCGGGCCGGGTGCCCATCTTCGGGGTATGCCTGGGCATGCAGTGCCTCGCGGTGGCCTATGGCGGGACCGTGGAACCGGGACCCGAACCGGTCCACGGGAAGGCGACTCGAATCCTTCATGATGGACGGGGGCTGTTCCAGGGCTTGCCTTCACCCATGAAGGTGGCCCGGTACCACTCGCTGTGCGTGCGGGAGGTGCCCGCGTGCCTGGAGGTCACCGCCCGGAGCGACGATGGAATACCCATGGCCTTGCGCCATCGCGGCATCCGCATGGCCGGCGTCCAGTTCCATCCGGACTCCTTCCTCACTGAGGATGGGCCTGCGATACTGGAACATGCCCTTCGAGGAGATTTCTGAAACCTGGACAGCGCGGCCCTGCCGGCTGAAGACCATCGACTTCTTCGAAACCCTCGAAGACAAGCCGTTCACCTTCCTGTACGGAGACGGGCCCCAGACCCGGTGGCTCATGCTGGGCGAAGATCCGTTCCTGGTCCTGAACGAGCCCAAGGGGCCCCTTCCGGGGTTCCGGCGCTCCGGGGATCTGCCGCCGGTGTTTCCCGATTTCATGGGCTACGTGGGCTATGAATACGGGTGCCGGCACAACCCGTTCCTGCCGCCGCCGGCCCCGAAACCGTTCCCGTTTCCGGACTGCCACTTGGCGGTCTACCGGAGCATCCGCCTCTACGACCGGGAGACGGAAACCCTCTACCAGGGCCAGCGCCAGGGCGGGGAACGGTCCGGGCCGATGCGCAACGGACTGCTGGAAGGTGGGTTCCGGGCCAGGAAGATCTGGGACAGCGATTCGGCCAAGGGCTATCAGGAGAAGGTCGAACGGATCCGCCAGGAGATCCTCAAGGGCAACGTCTACCAGGTCAATCTGTCCAGGCAGGAGCGCTGGGCGTTCCGGGGCGACCTGCGGTTGTTCGCCCGCCGGCTGTACGAGGCCAATCCTGCGCCTTTTTCAGCCTTCATCGCCGGGCCGGACTTCTCCGTGATCTCTTCCTCCCCGGAGCGGTTCTTCCGGATCGCCGACGGCCGGATCCTGGCCAGCCCCATCAAGGGGACCGCCCCCCGGGGGGACAATCCGCTGGCCGACGCCCACGGCAAGCGCGACCTGATGTCCAGCCCCAAGGACCGGTCCGAGCTGGCCATGATCACGGATCTGATGCGCAACGATCTCACCCGGGTGTGCCAGATCCCGTCGGTGAGCGTGGAGAACTTTCCCCGGCTGGAGAGCTACCCGAATGTCCACCACCTGGTGGCGGATGTCTCCGGGGAACTGGTGCCCGGCCTGGGTCTGGAAGCCCTGTTCGCCGCCCTGTTTCCCGGCGGTTCGATCACCGGTTGTCCCAAGATCACCGCCATGCGGCTCATCCGGGAACTGGAAGCCACCCCGCGCATGGTCTACACCGGGGCCCTGGGCTGGTGTTCCCACGATCTGCTCCAGGCGGATTTCAACATCGCCATCCGCACCGCCTGGGCCTCGGCCAGCGACCTGCTGTTCGGGGTGGGGGGCGGGGTGGTGTGGGACTCGGACCCCAAGAGCGAGTATCTGGAAACGGTCCACAAGGGGAGCTCCATCGTCCGATGCTTGACCTCCTGACGGATACCCGGGTCGATCTGGCCCAGTCCGGGGCCCGCCACGGCAGCGGCCTGTTCGAGACGATCCGCGTGCACCAGGGCGCGCCCTTGCGGCTGGAGGCCCACCTGGAGCGGCTGGCCGCCGGGGCTAGCTTTCTGGGCCTGGAGGCCCCGCCGGCGCCGGAGGCGGTGCTGGATTTCCTGGCCGCCCATACCCTGTGCGGGACCCTGGCTTCCGGCGTCCTGCGTCTGGTGGCGGTGGACCGGAGCCTGCTGGCGACCGTCGCCGCCTGGGAGCCGCTGCGTCCGGCCCGGATCGAGCTGGGGGTGAGCGGGGTCCTCCGGCGCTTCAGCGCAAGCCCGCTGAACCGCTTCAAGACCCTTTCCTACCTGGAGAACCGGCTCCTGGCCCGGGAAGCGGAGCAGCGCGGCCTGTTCGAAGTCGTGGCTTGCAATGAACGGGGGCATCTGACCGACGGGTCGCGGACCAGCTTGTTCCTGGTGCTGGACGGAGCCCTGGTGACGCCGCCGGTTGTCGACGGGGCGCTGCCGGGGGTGGCCCGGGGGGTCCTGGCGCGGGCCGGGCTGGCCCGGGAGGCGACCCTCACGGTGGAGGACCTGGACCGGGCCGAGGCCATCCTGCTCACCAATGCGCTTCAGGGGGCGGTGCCGGTGCATGGGTTGGCTGTGGCCGGGCATGCCCCGCTGGATGCCGGGCACGCCCTTCTGGCTCGGGCTGCCGCCCTGCTGGCTCCCATCTAGCCTTCTTCGTTCAAAGGCGTTTCCACTCCCGCCTCCGGCGGGGAGGGGATGCGGCTGGCCTGCCGGGGGTGGTCCAGGAGGTCCCTGGCCCTGGCCCGATCCAGTTCGCCTTCCCATCCGGACACGGCCACCGCGGCGACCCCGTTGCCGATCAGGTTGGTGATGGCCCGGGCTTCGGACATGAACCGGTCCACCCCCAGCAGCAGGGTGAGGCCCGCCACCGGGATGTCGCCCACCGCCGAAAGGGTTGCCGCCAGGGTGATGAAGCCGCTGCCGGTGACGCCGGCGGCGCCCTTGGAGGTGAGCAGCAGCACGGCCAGGATCTCCAGCTGCTGGGCCAGCGAGAGGTCGACGCCGGTGGCCTGGGCGATGAACAGGGTGGCCAAGGTCAGGTAGATGGAGGTCCCGTCCAGATTGAAGGAATAGCCCATGGGGATCACCAGGCCCACCACGGATTTCGAGCAGCCCAGCCGCTCCATCTTGGCCATCATGAGCGGCAGGGCGGATTCGGAGGAGGAGGTGCCGAGCACGATGAGGATCTCGTCCTTCAGATAGCGGAGGAACTTGAACAGGTTCAGCCCGACCCAGCGCAGGACCAGCCCCAGGACGAGGACGACGAAGAGGGCGCTGGTGGCGAAGAAACAGGCGATCAGCTTGCCCAGGCTGAGCAGGCTGTACAGTCCGAATTTGCCCACGGTGAAGGCCATGGCGCCGAAGGCGCCGATGGGCGCGAGCCGCATCACCAGCGCCACGATCCGGAACAGGATCGCCGACAGCGCCTCCAGGAACCGGAGCACGGGCTGGCCCTCGCCCTTGACCAGGCTCAGCGCCGCTCCGAACAGGACCGAGAAGAGCAGCACCTGCAGGATGTCTCCCTTGGCGAAGGCGTCGGCCACATCCTTGGGAATGATGTTCATGACGAAGTCCAGCGCGCTGAGGTGGGGGCCGCTGGTATAGACGGAAAGCGCCCGGGCGTCCAGGGCGGCCGGGTCCACCTGCATGCTCCCGCCCGGCTGGAACACGTTGCCGACGACCAGGCCGATGATCAGGGCCGCCGTGCTCAGCAGTTCGAAGTACAGCAGGCCCTTGGCCCCCACCCGACCGAGCTGGTTGAGGTCGCCCATCCGGGCGATGCCGGTCACCACCGTGGTGAAGATGACCGGCACGATGAGCATCTTCACCAGCTTGATGAACCCGTCGCCGAAGGGTTTCATGGCCACGCCCGCATCCGGCTGCATGGCGCCCAGCAGGGCCCCCAGGATCACGGCCAGGATCACCTGGGCGTACAGGCTTCGGGTCAACGTTTTCATGGGAGGTCCACGGTTTGGGCCGGAAGGGACGGCGGACAAAAAGGATCTGAATGGAGGTTGGTGCAATGAAATGCATCGTAAATACGGATGGTCATTGGTAAAAAAAATGGATTTCAACGTCAAAGTATCCGCCTTCCCCCGTGGTTTGCCAGGGAAAAACGGTTCCGTCCGAAAAAAAACCTAGAGCCTTTGGGGCCGGGAAGGTTGGCTCAGAACCAGAACAGCGCGGCGGCCCCGACGATGGAAACGAGGGTGCCCGCCACCGCCCGGCCGGACACGCGTTCCTTGAAGACCAGGCCGGCCAGGGGGAGCATGATCACCGGAGACAGGGACATCAGCGTGGCCGCGACCCCCATTGAGGCATGGGTGATGGCGTAGAGCGACAGCAGCACGCCCAGGACCGGTCCGGTGACGGCTCCGGCGGCGATCAGCAAGGTCGACCGGCCGTCGCGCAGGCGTTGCACGTTCTGCAGGAAGGGACCCCGGAACAGCATCCAGACGCAGATGGCCGCGGTGCCGGCGGTGACCCGGATGACGTTGGCGGAAATGGCGCTGAAGCCGCCCCGCATGCCCAGGTCGGACAGGATCAGCCCCACCGATTGGCCCAGGGCGCCTCCGGCTCCCAGCAGCAACCCCAGGGCCCGCCGGCGGGCGGGGACGGCCTCGCCGGGGCCGCTGCCCTCCGCCACCACCCAGGCGATGCCGGCCAGGGTGACCAGGATGGCGAGGGTCTTGCCCAGGCTGAGGGTCTGGCCGAGCAGCAGCCAGGCCAGCACCGCGCTGAAGATCGGCGAAAGGGTCATGAGCAACATGGCCACCCGGGGCCCGACCAGCAGCATGGACTCGAACAGGAGGCCGTCGCCCAGGGCGAAGCCGATGAAGCCGGAAACGCCCAGGGACGCCAGCCGGGCGGGTCCGGCCCCGAACGGGAACACGGTGCCGAACAGGACCAGGTGCAGCGCCAGCATGACCGCCAGGGCCATGACCAGCCGGGCGGCGTTCACCAGTTCGGAGCCCACGCGCCGGCCGGCCAGGGTGAAGAACACCGAGTTCGAGGCCCACAGGCCGGCGGTGAACAGGGAAGCGGTTTCGCCAAGATAGGTCATGCGGGTCTCCGGGACGGCCGCACCAGCGTCCGAACGATAGTCTATCCGGCCTGGTCCGCCGCGCCTCGTCCGTTGTCCTGGACCTCCGTCTGGAAAAAAACCTGAACCCGGGGCGGCACCTCGTAATTGCGCAAGGCCGGCATTCGTGACACTGTAGGCTGTCCCTTTGACATCCACGGTTCGACTGCTCTGGAGGCGCGTACATGGGCGATCTTTTGTTCTGGCATCGGCTCCAGTTCGGGTTCACCGCCACGTTCCACTACATCTTTCCCCAGCTCACCATGGGGCTGGCCCTGATCATCGTGGCGCTCAAGACCCTGGGCATGGTCCGGGGCGAAGAGCGGTTCAATACCGCCGCCCGCTTCTGGATCCGGATCTTCGGGATCAGTTTCGCCGTGGGCGTGGTGACCGGCATTCCCCTGGAATTCCAGTTCGGCACCAACTGGGCCCGGTTTTCCACCCACGCCGGCGGGGTCATCGGCCAGACCCTGGGCATGGAAGGCATGTTCGCCTTCTTCCTCGAGAGCACCTTCCTGGGCCTGCTGGTCTATGGCGAGCACAAGCTGAGCAAGCGGGCCCATTACGTGGCGGCGCTGGCGCTGTTCGCGGGGAGCTGGATGTCCGGCTACTTCATCGTGGCCACCAATGCCTTCATGCAGCATCCCGTGGGCTACCTTACCGCCGCCGACGGTTCTCTCCAATTGGGGAATTTCTGGACCTTCCTGCTCAATCCCTGGGCCCTGGTGGAATACCTGCACACCATGATGGGCGCGGCGGTGACCGGCGCCTTCGCGGTGACGGCGGTGGCGGCCTTCTGGACCCTGCGCCGGCTCCACCCGGACCAGGCTGCCCTGAAACTCAAGGTCGGAGTCTGCGTTGGGCTGGTGGCCAGCCTGCTGGTGGCGTTTCCCACCGGAGACCTCCAGGGCAAGCGGGTGGCCCGGCACCAGATGCCGACCCTGGCGGCCATGGAAGGGCGCTGGCACGGCGGGCCCTACGCGGAGCTGAACGTGATCGGCCAGCCCAATGTGGAAGCGCATACCCTGGACAACCCGGTGCGCCTGCCCGGGGTCCTGAGCTTCATCGCCTACGGTTCGTTCTCCAGCAATGTGAAGGGGCTTGAGGAGTTTCCCGCGGATCAGCGGCCCACCAACCTGGAGTTCCTGTATTACGGCTTCCACATCATGGTGGGGCTGGGGACGCTGTTCATCGCGCTGATGGGCTTGTCCGTCCTGCTGCTGGTGACGGGCAAGCTGTCCGCTACCCGGCCGTTGCTGTGGGCGCTGATGCTGGCTTTCCCCTTCCCGTTCATCGCCAATTCGGCCGGCTGGGTGGTGGCGGAGTTCGGCCGCCAGCCCTGGCTGGTCTACGGACTGCTGCGCACCGTGGATGGGACCTCCCATCTGGTCCATCCCGGTCAGACCGTCTTCACCAGTCTCGGCTTCGCTGGACTGTATTTCGTGCTGGGGCTCCTCTTCCTGTTCCTGGTGGGCAGGGAGGTCGAGCACGGCCCCGTGGATCACGCCTAGGGAGGTCTAGATGGAAATGCTTTGGTTCTGGCTGGTTTCCGTCATGTTCGCGATCTACGCGGTCATGGACGGGTTCGATTTCGGGGCCGGGGTGCTGCACCTGTTCGTGGCCAAGACCGAGGCCGAGCGCAGGGAAGTCCTGGCCGCCATCGGCCCCCTGTGGGACGGCAACGAAGTCTGGCTGCTGGCGGCGGGCGGGGCCATGTTCCTGGCCTTCCCCCGGCTCCTGGCCTCGGGTTTCTCGGGATTCTACCTGGCCATGTTCATGGTCATCTGGTCGCTGATCCTGCGCGGGATCTCCATCGAGTTCCGCTCCCATGTCCGGGAGCCCCTGTGGCGGTCCTTCTGGGACGGGGTGTTCGCCCTGGCCAGCACGCTCATGCCGATCCTGCTGGGCGCGGCCCTGGGCAACGTGGTGCGGGGCGTGCCCCTGGACGCCAGCGGCTATTTCCAGATCCCGCTGTTCACCCATTTCGGCGTCCATAACCCGGTGGGCATCCTCGACTGGTACACCGTGCTCATGGGGGTGTTCGTCCTGGCGACCCTGACCGCCCACGGAGCCCTGTTCCTTGCCTGGAAAACCCAGGGCGTGCTTCACTTCCGTTGCGTGCACGCGGCCCGGAAGCTCTGGCTGGCGGTGATCCTCCTGGCCCTGGCGGCCACCGGAGCCACCGCGGCGGTGAATCCGGCGGTCTACCGCAACCTGCCCGGAGCCCCCCTGGCCTGGATCGCCATCGCGCTCTTCCTGGGCGGCCTGGCCGCCGTGTTCCTGGGCCTGGCCCGGGAGCGGTTCCTGCTGGCTTTCCTCGGCTCGGGCGCCTTCATCATCGGCATCCTGGCCGCCACCGCCGCCTGCGTCTGGCCGGTGATGCTGCCCTCCACCCTGGACCCGGCCGCCAGCCTCACCGCCTACAACGCCAGCGCCGGCGCCGGCAGCCTCCGGGCCGGGATGGTCTGGTGGTTCATCGGTTTCCCCATCGTCCTGGGCTACTTCACCTACCTGTTCCGGACCCACCGGGGCAAGGTCCAGGCGCCCAAGGAAGGGGAGGGATACTGACATGTCTGTGGGGGGGGGGGGGGGGGGGGGGGGGGGGGGGGGGGGCGCCCCCCCCCCCCCCCCCCCCCCCCCCCCCCCCCCCCCCCCCCCCCCCCCCCCCCCCGCCCGCTGGAGGAGGAGGAGGAGGAGGAGTTCGAAGAAGAAGAAGTCGAAGCAGCCGAGGCGACTGAACCGGTGATCTCTGCGAGGAGACGCCGTTGCGCAAGACCAGGCGGCACAGAAGTGACGGAATAGGAGGTGTTGGTAGCTGGATCGATGCCACCGCCGATGACTGATGACGCGCCGCCTGTCAATGAGGTAGGATCTGCACTCGAATTCGATGAAGCGGCAACAGCGGCAGTCGAATTGGCAGTCGTGTTCGTCGCAGCAGGAGCGGTGGCGATAGGTGCAGCTGTGTCATTCGGATGCTCTGTCGCGGTGGCATTCGACGCTGTAGCTGAGGTTGCAGCGGTAGCGGCTGCGCCAGTCGACGAGGAGGAAGAAGCATGCTGCTTCTTTGGATGTGGCTTGCCCGGCCAAGGAGAGAAATGATGTGTCGCATTGTGCGGTTTAGTTGGTGGATTCCAGTGATGATGCGTTGCATTCGGATCGAGATGATGTGTCCTATTCCATCTCGCCGCCGCCGCTGCGGTCGCATT
>JARLGP010000242.1 GCA_031292735.1 Holophaga sp. | reverse complement strand
GCGAAACCCTGCACCGAGGTGCCAAATGAAGCCGAAGCCTCCCACCGAGACCGATCTGCTCGCCTTGGTCCAGAACGGGTTCAATGCGCAGTTGCCCATGGACCGGGCCGCGCAGGCGCCTGATGCTGCGCCGGCACCCAAGCCCAAGGCCGATGAGGCGGATCCCTCGGCCCTGGTGCCCATGGCGAGGATCACCCTGACCGTTCCCGAGGAGCTGAGGTATCGGCTCAAGCTGGTCCTGATGAACCACCGGCGGACGGGCCGCAGCAGGCTGACCCAGGACGAATATTGCGCCAAGGCCATCGGCGCCCAGCTGGACCTGGAAGAGCGCGGGACGGACCTCCGGGACCAGGTGGCTAAGGTTGCTGAATTCCTCCGGGAAGGTCTTCGCGGCAAGGCCCTGACCAAGGGCTGGGATACCAAGGCCCAGGCCTTACTGGGGGAGCTTGAGAAGGCGGGTGACTGAAGTGGGCAGGTAACACTGTCCTTGGCTCCCATTGCCGACACCACAGCCCGGTCTTCCCTAACGCGGCTGGGCACCTTCACCTCGGCGGACCTTTCGTCAACATTCATCAACATTCACCGAATCCATCAAGACTCAGGAGACGCGCCATGCGCCCACGCAAAATCGAGCAGTGCCAACCCGCCTATGCCCAACCCCAGCCTCAGGCTTACCAGCTCCCTGCCGAGAAGCTGGCCTATACCGTTCCAGAGGTGGCGGAGCGCATCTCTTTGGGCACGACCACGGTCCGCCAGCTCATCCACGAAGGGAAGCTTGGCTGCGTCAGGGTTGGGCGCGCCCTGGTCATCCCAAAGACCTGCGTCGAGGAGTTCCTGGAGCGCGAATCTACCGTTAAGGCAGGGTAAGGAAGGCCGCCTGCCGCGTCTTGTCCGGGTTCCAGCCCTCGCGCTTGTTCCGGTTGAACACCAGGTCCAGAAGGGATTTAGCGAAGCGGTGCTTCGCGGCGGGCGTGTCCCGCCGGGCGATGGCGGCGGTGATGCTCTGGCCGTTGGGGAGCTGGGCCGCGAGGTTGGTGCGGTGGATCCGAACGACGATGGCCTCGAATTTCTGCCGGACCCGGTCCAGGTCCCCCTCCAGAACCCGCAGGTCCTTATCGGGGTTGGCGCCCTCGTTGTTGATGGCTGCGACTTCTATCGCCTCCTGGAGCTGCTGGATCCGCTCCTTCAGGGCCTTGCGTTGAACCAGCGCTTCGGCAAGCTGCATGGCATATCGTCCGGATCGGATGAGTATGCGTAAGCAGCACGGACAGAGGTTGTCCCTCAGTCCTTCAGTTCGGGTTCAACCAACCTCCTGGTTTCTCCACGCCATCAGAACGCCAGCGAAATCGATGTCTCCCGGCGGTTGGTTCCAAGCATTGTAAAAGGAGGCGTCGTCACTCTCCGGTGCCGGGGATGGGATATCGATCTTGATCCTGGTGGGCATGAGCACCGAATCGCCGATCAGTACACACTCTCCACGTCTCAGAGTGGAAAACATGCTAGCAATCCCGCGCACGGAATCAGGGAGGAGGTTTCGTACGTAGGATTGGTCATCGGGATTGGAGATCCGAAGGCAGAGGAAGCTCCCACACTGGGAAAGGATGGTGGAAGAGACTTCCCGTGGGCGCTGGCTAATCACGGTAAGGCTGACCCCATACTTCCGCCCCTCCTTTGCTATTCGTTCAGCGGAATGTTTTGCCGCTTCAGTCGCGGGGTCTCCGTCGCAAAGATAGATGTGCGCTTCGTCTGCGAAAACCGAGATTGGGAATCGCTTGGAATGAACCCTGCGATGCCAGTAGGCGAAATCGAATAGGCATCGAAGGATCAGGGAAATAACTGAGGAACGAACGTCAAATGGGACCGGACTTAGGTCGACAACCACGACCTTCTTCCTATCTCCATTCCGTTCGCCAAGTAGACGACGGAACAGATCTTCCATCGAAGCGCTCGTGTTGTAGGACTTTGGCCTAAAGATGAGGTCGTACCGACGGTCATTCAGCCTGGAGTCCACACGCATCAGCATGCGGGAAAACTGGCCGTGCAATGGCCCTTGTTTATCTTTACCAGTGGACCCCGTAACCATCTGGGTATCCAACGCCCGAAAGTCGTTGATGATCTGAGTGAAATCAAAATAGACAGGCGTATCGATGGTGATTTTCTTGAGTCCCAACTTCTGGTTCTCGGGCTGAGCCTCCTTCGCTGCTTGCAGCAATTCCTTGAACTTGGCTATCTGGTTGGGGGCGGCAGACTCTGTGCGATCAACCATCAGACCCAGCAACTCTTCCGAATTCATCAACCAGTAAGGCAGTTCCAATTCACTTGCGGAAATGACATCCGCCGCGTCTCCAAAGGTCTTGGTGTACTCTCCATGAAGGTCAAAGAGGACAACTGTGGCTTGCTCAAATCCGCAGATTTTCTGAATCAAGGATGCTACCGTCCAAGACTTGCCGCCGCCCGTTTGACCAAGGACCGCCGCGTGGCGGGTCAAGAAGGCATCCAGATTGATTTTGGCCAATTGATCTGGAAGAATTGAAAGCTTTCCAATTGCAAAATCGCCTTGAGCATAGCTTTGGTACACATGGTTCACCAAGGCTGGGGGAACCGCAAAAACGGGAGCGTTGACCGTGGGCAAAATATCCGTTCCGCGTTCGAACAATCCTGAGGGACTTAGGGTACCAACCGGGATGGTCGACAAGGCCCGCGTAGCTCGGTCCATTAACATGCTGCCCTCTGCTTCAGCCTCTCGTGACTCCACCGCACTAGCCTTGCCTTCGCGCATTTCAATCCCGGTGACCATGCACAAGAGCTTTCCGGAGGGCAAAGAGACGGTAATAAAGGTACCAGGCTGGCCGATTAGGACAGGTGTGGGACCATCCGCTGTGGACAAATGAACCGTCATGGAATCCGGCACTCCACGGTGGTCATCCGTCGAAATGTCGTGATCAATCAATGAGACGAAGATCTCATCCCCTGTAACCCCAACCACTTTCCCGATTTGGTAATCGCTCATTGAATATCCTATTCAAACAATGTGACAAATTGGCTGAACTTCCAAGCATCAGTCCCGTTGGTATCGCGCACACAACTGATGTGGCGGTGGGTTTCGAACCCTCCAGAGCAATTCCTGTGGGCCAGGAATGGCCCCAATCCTGGCGGTTCCTCTTGGCTCAGCGCGAACAGGCGGCATTTGTTTTGCATGATTGCTGGGAAGAGCACTTGCTGATTGATATGGTCATCCGAAAAACTGTATCCGCAACTGACGAGGTACTTGCATTCTGTCCCAATGACCCGGCTCATTTGAGTAAACAGCGTGTCATATGGCGGAGAAAGGGTTTCGAACACCTTCTTCCGGCGAGGTAAGACCATTAAGCGCTCGGATTCGGCCGTCATTGCATCCGGATGTCTTTCATAGATTCCCGATTGTTCCATGCTCCAAGATACCGAACCATGGAGTTTTACGAGTTTCACGGTGAGGTTGTTACCGCGCATAAACATGCTCCCTCTTGTCGTGCCGGTAACACATGAAAACTGTGAAGGTGTAAAGTACCGTTCGGTCGTTCCAAGGAAGCCGTTTTCGATATTAACACCCGCCCTGGCTGCAGCGGTTTCCAGAAGCAAGTCGTAATTTGTAGTGAAGATCCAAACAGTGCATGGCAGACCAAATGCTCTGTTCTTCAATGCCGCGAAGAAGCGAATATGGTTTTCAATATTAGGCTGTTTTACAGCCAGAATGCGTTCAATAATGAGGATTCGTAGGCGCTTCTCCAGTGCTTGGACGCTTTTCCCGCCTGAATTGAGTCCGTACGCGATGACCAAATCGGAAAGCACTTCGATATTTGGTGATGCATTGGCCTCGTCGTAGGTCGTCTCGGCGTGGTCGAGGACACAATCAAGGCACCTGCGCTCGTCGGCGTCCAGAGATGATAGGACCTCACGGGTAAGCCGGGGCATCATGGGGTAACCCGCCTCACAAGATGTTCCAGCCCCAAATAGGAATCCCGTTCCATCCAGGGTATGGGCGATGTTCGGGAGGATGGATGACAATTCGGCGTTCATGCGGTCGCCAGAAAGGGCCTATTTGGGTGCGGGGTCGGAATTATTCATTCTCTTCGCTGTTCGACATTGGCCGCAAGGGACTTTGGGCCCAAACGTGAAAAAGTGGCAATGCGGCAATGCCTCGCTCCAGGTCTACCTGTCCAGTTGGTTATGGGAGAGCCTGGGGGTCGAGGAACAATGCCTGGCTGGCGGAAAGGAACCCATTTGGTCATACCGAAGACCTGCGTCGAAGAGCTCCTGGAGCGCGAAGCCACGGTCAAGGCAGGGTAGGGGCCTTCAGGCCGGTTTGGCTCTCAAGGTCCAGGAAGGGGGAACACCCGGTTGGGCTTCGCTCCCCGCAGGTAAGGACATGCCACCAACGAGGCTGACCAAGCGTGCGGTTCCGTGGTGATGCCCTTGAATGGGCTCATCCGATAAGCTAGCATCCACCCTCAATTGGTTGGGGTGATGATGGGGCGCTCGAAGACGGTGGGACATGATGGCTCCTTGCAGCAATCCGAAGAAATGAGACCGGATCCGGCCCTCAACGCCAACTTGAAAGGGATGCCCGATGGCGAATAAGAAGTCTGCCAGCCGGGGCGAGCGCCGAGTGCGGGGTCGGACCCGCGAAGAGGCCGCTTTCCCTGCCGCTCCACCTCTCGCCGAATTGCCGGAGGACTACCTCCTTACCTTGGCCGAGATCAGGCAGCGGATCCAGAAGGAGCGGCTCCGGGTTGTCGTTTCCGCCAACCAGGGCATGGTGCTGCTGTACTGGGACCTGGGGCGTTTGATCTTGGATCGCCAGGAGCGGCAGGGTTGGGGGACCAAGGTCATCGACCGTCTGGCGGCGGATCTTCGCGAGGAGTTCCCTGGAATGCAGGGATTCTCCCCCCGCAATCTGCTCCTTATGCGTAGTTTTGCTGGGGCTTATCCCGACATCGAAATTGTGAAACAGGTTGTTTCACAATTGCCATGGGGGCATATGGTCCGCCTTCTCCAAAGGGAGAAGGATCCTGAGGTCCGCATCTGGTATGCCCGTCAAGCGGTCGCTCAAGGCTGGAGCAGAAGCATCCTGGAACTCCAGATGGACCACAAGGCCCATGAACGGCAAGGGAAGGCTGTCACGAACTTTCCACTCACCTTGCCGCCTGCAGATTCGGACATGGCAACCCAGGTACTCAAGGACCCCTACCTTTTCGATTTCCTGGGGACCGCTGACCCACGCCGGGAGCGGGAGGTGGAGCAGGCCCTGGTGGACCACATCCAGCATTTCCTTCTGGAACTGGGCGCAGGGTTCGCTTTCGTAGGACGCCAAGTCCATCTGGAGGTCGGTGATCAGGACTTCTACGTGGACCTTCTCTTCTACCACTTGAAGCTTCGCTGCTACGTCATCGTGGAGCTCAAAGCCGTGCCCTTTGACCCGGGCTTCGTCGGCCAACTGAACCTCTACCTCTCCGCGGTCGATGATCTGCTTCGCCATCCTGATGACAAGCCATCGATTGGCCTGCTGCTGTGCCGAGCCAAGAACAAGATCGTGGCCGAATACGCCCTGCGGGACTTCAACAAGCCGATCGGTGTTGCCCAGTGGGAGACCCTGATCGTCGAGAACCTGCCCCAGGAGTTCGCTGGCGTCCTGCCAACGGTCGAGGAGCTGGAAACGGAACTGGGGGAGCAGTGACCTGCTCGACCCTTTGAAGGGGGCCAGCGATGGCCCCCATCGCTTTTTCAGGCATCTCCGGATTCGAGGTCGCCAGCCTCAAAATCCGGATCGTCGGCCTCAAAAAATGCCGCCTGGTCGCGGGTGGAAATGCGGGGAATCGCAGAGCGATTTTGAGGACGGTTTGAGGCTGGAGGCCGTTTTGAGGATGTCCGGACAAAACGAAACCGCCTGAAGTTATTGACTTCAGGCGGTTTGTTTGGTGGAGCTGAACAGGATCGAACTGTCGACCTCCTCATTGCGAACGAGGCGCTCTCCCAGCTGAGCTACAGCCCCATGGGAATTTCCAGTCTACCTTGAGATTGCCTCAAGTCAATGGCTCAAAGGGTCCGCTTGAACAGCTTGGTGGCCAGGACCATGGCCACGGTGCCGATGGCCAAAAGGTAGAACAGGTCGGGAGCCATGGCCCGGAATCCGGCCTCCTTGAGCAGCACCGACTTGAACCCATGGACCGCGTAGGTGAAGGGGTCCACGCTGGCCAGGACCCGCAGCCAGGGCGGGAAGGCGGCGATGGGGTAGATGGCGCCGCTGGGGAAATACAGGAGGGTGTTCAGGATGCCGAACATGGCCCGGGGCACCAGGGGGTCGTCCACCCGCACCATCATCATGAACATCATGGCGTTGAAGGCGAACGAGGTGGCGATGATCATCAACGCCAACTGGAACAACGCGGCCGGCTGGAAGATCACCCCCAGCCCGGAAACCAAAGCGCCCAACAGGGTGAGCACGCTGCCGGCCAGTACGGCCTTCAGGGCGCCGGCGGTGACCAGGCCGCCCACCAGCTCGACCCGGGTGATGGGCGTCACCAGGAAGCCCTCATGCACCCCCCGGGCCTTGTCGTCGATGTAGAGCATCCCGCCGCCGATCATCACCGATACGAACATGGCCAGGGTGATGGAACCGGGCAGGAGATACTTCATGTACTCCACGTAGGGATACAGCTCGACGATCTGCAGGGCGATGCTGTTGGCCACCCGCTGCGGCACCTGGGGCTGGTTCAGGGCGTTGGTGAGGGACTGCATCTCGGATTCCAGGCTGCCGCTCAGGAACTGGTCGGAATTGTCCACCAGCAGGCCCAGGCTGGGGTTCTCGCCGGCATAGACCCGCCGCGAGAACTGGGGCGGGATGATGACCGCCGCATCCAGCCGCCCGGCCCGCACCGCCTGCTGCGCGGCCTTGTCGCTGGCGTAGCGGGTGGTCTTGAAGGTGCGGATGGTGGCCGCCACCGAATCGAAGGCCTCGAACACCCGCAGGGCCTGGGGCCCCTGGTCGTAGTCCACCACGCCCACCCGCGCCTCGGTGATCTTGCCGCCGAAGGCGTTGCCCAGGATCACCAGCTGCACCAGGGGGAACACCATCGCCGTGAGCATCAAGGCCGGCGAACGGAAGAATTTGCGCAGCTCCCGCTCCACGATCGCGAACATCCGGATCATGGCTGCATCCCCGGCCTGGGAGGCATGACGTAGGCGGATGGCTTCACCTGCTCGTCCCGCAGCTGGCGCCCGGTGTAGTGCACGAACACGTCGTCCAGGGTGGTGTTCTGCACGCTCAGGGTGCGGATCTCGAGGCCTTCGCGCACGGCCATGGCCACCAGCTCGGAGGTGGTGCGCGAGCCGTTTCCGGTGAGCACCCGGAACATGCCGGCGCCTTCGTTCTGGACGCTGGTCACCTCCTGCAGGGCGCCCAGCTTCTGCTCCCAGTCCTGGGGCGGGGTCTGGAACTGCGCTTCGATGACGTTGTTGCCGGGGACGCTCTGCTTCAGCGCGGCCGGGGTGTCCAGGGCCACCAACTGGCCATGGTCGACGATGGCGATCCGGTCGCAAAGCCGGTCGGCCTCGTCCATGTAGTGGGTGGTGATCAGGATGGTGAGCTGGCGCCGGGCCTTGAGGGTGTTCAGCATCTCCCACACGGCCACCCGGGACACCGGGTCCAGGCCGGTGGTGGGCTCGTCCAGGAAGAAGATCCTGGGGTTGTGCACCAGGCCGCGGGCGATCTCCAGCCGCCGGCGCATGCCGCCGGACAGGGTCTTGGTCTCGGCATCGCGCCACCGGGTGAGGTCCACGGCCTCCAGCAGCTCGTCGATGTTCTGTTTGCGCTGGGCCCGGGGCACGCTGTAGAGCTTGGCGTAGATGGACAGGTTCTCCTGCACGGTGAGGTTGATGTCGCTGGTGAGGGCCTGGGGGATCACGCCCATGCAGCGGCGCACTGCGTCGGGATCGGCGTCCACGTCGTGGCCGTCGATGAAGGCCTTTCCGGAGGTGATGGGGATCAGGGTGGTCATCATCCGGATCAGGGTGCTCTTGCCGGCCCCGTTGGGGCCCAGCAGGCCGAAGGTCTCGCCGGGCTTCACTTCCAGGCTGATCCCCTTGACCGCTTCGAAATCGCCGAACCGCTTGACGATGTTCTCCACCCGGATGGCCGCGCCCTGGGCGCTCAAGGGCGCACCGGACGGCGTCTGGGCAGCAGCACTTCGGCGGTCATCCCCGGCACGAACTGTTCGCCGGGGTTGTCGATGAGGAGCTTGAGCCGGATGGTCTTGATGTCGCGCTTGAGCCGGCTCACGTCTCGCTGGGTGGCGAAATCCCCTTCGGCGGTCTTGACGATCACCCGGCCATCCACCACCGCGCCGCCCGGCATGCGCACCTTCAGGACGTCGCCCAGCCTGACCGAATCGGCCTGGGTTTCCGGTAGCGGCGCGTAGACCCAGGTCTGCTGCAGTTCCACGAGGGTGACGATGGCGGTGCCCGAGTTCACCACTTCCCCTTCCCGGGCGGCCCAGATGCCCACCTTGCCGGAGATGGGCGCCTTGATGGTGGTGTAGCCCAGGCGCGCCTGGGCCCCCGCCGCCTGGGCCTGGGCCGAGGCCCACAGGCTCTGGGTGGACTTGACGTTCTCCCAGGCGGCCTTGGCCTGGCTGGTGCGGGCCTGGGCGGCCTTCAGGGCGGCCTCGGCCGCCGCCATCTGGTCGCGGGCGGCCTGCTCGTGGGCCTGGGCGGCCTTCAGGGCCTGCACGGAGGTGTCCTGGTCCTGGGCGCTCATGATGCCCTGGGCGGCCAGCGCCACGGTGCGCCGGGTGAGCGACTCCTGGTTCTGCCGGTTGGCGGAGGCCTCGGCCAGGCTGGCGGCGGCGGCGCTGTGGGTGGCCTGGGCGTTGGCCACGGTGTTGGCGGTGTCGCCGGTGGTGCTGTCAGCGGTGGCCTGCAGCATGCCGATCTGGGTCCGGTTGCTCTGGGCCTGGGCTTCGGAGGCGGTCTTGGCGGCGGCCAGCTCGTCCTGCTCCAGCACGGCGATCAGGTCGCCGGCCTTCACGTCCTGGCCCTCGGTCACCAGCAGCTTCTGGATGCGGCCGGTGATCTGGGCGCTGACGATCACCTGGTTGGCGTCCACCGTGCCCAGCAGCACCTGGTCCGACGAATGGTCGACGGAGAAGGCGTAGTAGCCGAGGGCCGCCAGCAGCAGCACGGCGAGGATGGCGAAAATGCGGTAGCGCGGGTTCACGGGCGTTCACCTCGAGGTTGGGACAGGATGCGTCCGGCCAGCTGCCGGCCGTGGGCCGGATCGGCGAACATCAGGGTCGCGGCGGAATCCAGCAGGGCGGCCCGCTGCCGGGCGATCTGCCGCGGGGCGCGGGGATCCTGGCCGGCCATCTCGCGATAGAACGGGGCGGAGATGAAGTAGAACACGTTCGCCCCGATG
This sequence comes from Holophaga sp., assembly GCA_031292735.1. Next base: position 19,169 of record JARLGP010000242.1, on the reverse strand, counting down.
AGGCTGAGCAGCACCGGGCCGGGCTCCAACCGGCGCAGTTCGCCGGTCGCCATGCCCTGGGCGTACAGCGCGTGCAGCGCGGCGTGCAGCGGGCCGAAGCAGAGGGCCACGATCTGCGGGATGCGGCTGGACTGGCCGGCCCGGGCCCGCATCATCTCGTGGCCCAGCAACCGGGTGTAGGTGTGCGATTCGGACAGCTGGTCGAAGTGGGCGATGAAGTAGCGCAGCAGCCGCTCGCCTTCGCTGCCCGGGCCGTTCAGGATCTGCAGGTGCTGCTCGGCGAGGTTCTGGAAGACCGCTTCCAGGGCCGCGCCGTAGAGCCTCTCCTTGGTGCCGAAATAGTAGTGGATCAGCGCCTTGTTCACTCCGGCGGCGTGGGCGATGGCATCGGTGCGCGCCCCCGCCTCGCCCTGCTCGGCGAATTCGCTGATGGCCGCCCGCAGGAGGGCTCCGCGGGTGGCTTCGGGCTTGGGGTGCGGTCTGGAGGGGGGGGGCTGGTTTCACGGTTTACCCGGATGGTTTAACTAAAGTGGTTAAACCTTCTCCGGGTGTTGTCAAGTTCAAATGCGAAACCAGGACCCCTGGGCCGTTCAGTTGATGAGGACGAAGGGGCCGTTGCCGGCCCTGCCGTAGCGGCTCCGGTCCACATGCACCGCGGGGGAGGGGTTGATGTTGAGGGTGTGCGGGTCGCCCGGGTTGCCCTGGCTGATGAAGACGCTGGCGGCGCCGGAGGCCCCGTTGGGCATGGAGAACACCACCTGGAGCGCCAGGCAGTTGCGGGTGGGCAGGATCTCCATGTCGACGGCCTTGCCGGGCATGAGGAAGAACCCTTCGCCTTCTGTCCGCAGGTTGGCCAGCTCGTTGTGGCTGCCGGTTTCCCGGATCCGGATCATGCCGGCGGCCCAGTTGCCCATGGACAGTTTCCAGGCCTGGTAGGTTCGGTTCTCCACCCGGCTGATCGCCACGTCGGCGGCGCGCGCGGGAACCAGGCCGGGGCCGCCCAGGAACGTGAAGGCCAGGAGGGCGAGGGCTCCCATGCGCACGGCTGCTACCTCCGCGGAACCGGCTTCGGCTCCGCGGATAATATGAATTATTATTAAAATCTGTCAAGCACCCACGGGGCTACATGAGTTCGGCCATGCATGCGGCCAGCACTTCGGGGCCCGGCTTGACCTGGGCCTGGGGCAGGGCGACCAGGGGCGTGTCCACCAGGTGCATGTAGTCGTGCAGGGTCTTCTGCTCGGTCTTGATGTGCAGGATGCCGGTGAGGAATTCGCCTCGCTCCCGGGCCTCGAAGATGGCCCGGGTGGCCGCGAACCGGTCGGTGGGGTCGTAGTCCTCGTGGATGGCCCGCAGGGTGAGCCTGGAACCGTCGGGCAGGGCCACTTCCCGGGCCTCGCCGGCCGGGATGTCCACTTCGTCCTGGTCGTAGTAGGGGACGAAGCCCAGGTCCTGCAGGGGCATCTCGTGGTCCTTGGCGTTCTTGTAGGAGCGGGTGGAGCCTTCGTGGTTGTTGAAGGTGACGCAGGGGCTGATCACGTCGATGATGGCGGTGCCGCGGTAGGCCAGGGCGGCCTTGATGATCACCCCCAGCTGCTTGGGGTTGCCGCTGAAGGACCGGGCCACGAAACCGCAGCCCAGCTCCATGGCCAGGGTGCAGGGGTCCAGCGGCGGCAGCTCGTTCACGTCGCCGTGCTTGAGCGTGGAGCCGATGTCGGCGGTGGCGCTGAACTGGCCCTTGGTGAGGCCGTAGACGCCGTTGTCCTCGATGATGTAGACCACCGGCACGTTGCGCCGGATCAGGTGCACCAGCTGGCCCATGCCGATGGACATGGAATCGCCATCGCCGCTGGTCAGGAGGTTGATCAGGCTGCGGTTGGCCAGGGTGGCGCCGGTGCAGACCGAGGCCGCCCGGCCATGCACCGAGTTGAAGCCCCAGGCCTGGTTCATGAAGTAGGTCGGGGTCTTGCTGGAACAGCCGATGCCGGAGAGCTTGGCGACCTGGTGCGGCTCCAGGTTCATCTCGAAGGACGCCTGGATGATCTGGGCGGTGATGGCGTCATGGCCGCAGCCGGGGCACAGGGTGGACTTGGCGCCCACGTAGTCCTGCTTGGTGAGGCCGAGCTTGTTGGTGGGAATGGGGGCAGTAGTAGCAGGCATGGTTGGGCTCACTTCTCGAAGGCGTTGATCTGGTCGACGATGGTTTGTGCCGGGATGGCGGTGCTGTCGTAATGCAGCACGGAACGCAGGCGGGTGCCCAGCTCGGGGTGGAAGCCCTTGATCAGGGCCGCCATCTGGCCGTCGCGGTTCTGTTCGACCACGTAGACCACCTCCCGCTGCCGGATGAAGTCGAACACCTCGTCGGTGAAGGGCAGGGCGCGCACCCTCAGGTAGTCGGTGGCTTTCTGGTGCTGGTCCCGGAGAATGTCCCGGGCCTCCACCACCGCCGGATCACTGGATCCGTAGGCCAGGATGCCCCGCGGGCAGCCGCTGTCGGAGACCACCGGCTTGGGCACGAAGCCCTTGGCGGTGAAGAATTTGCGTTTCAAGCGGTCCACCAGGTACTGGAAATCGTCGGGTTTCTCCGAGTAGAGCCCGTAGGTGTTGTGGCCGGTGCCGCGGGTGAAGTAGGCGCCCTTGCCGCCGGGGGTGCCGGGCAGGGTCCGGTAGGGGATGCCGTCGCCGTCGGGGTCCTTGTAGCGGCCCCAGTCCTGGATCTTGCTCAGGGCCTCCTGGTCCAGCACCTTGCCGCGGTCCAGGGTCCCCTCGGGGTAGCTGAAGGGCTTGGTGGCCCAGTTCTGCATGCCCAGGTCCAGGTCGGACACCACGAACACCGGGGTCTGGAACCGCTCGGCCAGGTCGAAGGCCTGGTAGGTGAACTGGAAGCACTCCTCCATGGTGCCCGGGTAGAGGCAGATGTGCAGGGTGTCGCCGTGGCTGGCATGGGCACAAAGCTCCACGTCGCCCTGGCTGGTGCGGGTGGGCAGGCCGGTGGAGGGGCCCATGCGGACCACGTCCAGGAACACCCCCGGGCACTCGGCGAAGTAGCCCAGCCCGATGAATTCGCTCATGAGGGAGATGCCCGGCCCGGAGGTGGCGGTCATGGCCCGGGCGCCGGCCCAGCCCGCGCCCACCACCACGCCGGCGGAGGCGATCTCGTCCTCCATCTGGATGATGGCCACGTTCAGCTTGCCGGTGGCCGGATCCTTGCGGTACTCCTTGGCGTAGTCGATCAGCGCCTCCACCGCGGAGGAACTGGGGGTGATGGGATACCAGGCCACCACCTGGACCCCGGCGAACATGGCGCCCAGGGCGCAGGCGTCGTTGCCGTCGATGATGATCTGGCCGTCGGTCTTGTGCTCCCGCACCACCTTCATGCGCTCCTGGCGCGGAGCTTCGGCCATGGCCCAGTCGTAGCCGTTCTGCACCGCGCCCTGGTTCAGTTCGATGGCCTTCTGCTTGCCGCCCAGCTGCTTGCCGATGGCCCGCTTGACCTCGTTCATGTCCAGGCCCAGCATCTGCGCCGCGACCCCCACGTAGACCATGTTCTTGACCAGCTTCTGCAGCTTGGCCTCGGGGCAGGCGGCCGCCACCAGGCGCTGGAACGGCACCGGGCAGAAGTGCAGGTCGCTGCGCAGGGCGTCCAGCTTGAGAGGCTCATCGTAGACCACGACGGTGCCGGGGCCGAGCTTGGCCACGTCATCCTTGGCGGTTTCCGGGTTCATGCAGATCATGAAATCGATACCCTGCTTCCGGGCCTGGTAGCCCTGCTGGCTGGCCCGGATCTGGAACCAGGTGGGCAGCCCGGCGATGTTCGAGGGAAACAGGTTTTTGCCCGTAACCGGCACTCCCATCTGAAAGATCGTGCGCATGAGCACGATGTTGGCGGTCTGGGAACCCGAACCGTTGACCGTGGCCACCTCAATGGAAAAATCATTCACCAGCGAACGATTCTCCAGCATTTTTGAAGCGCCAGACTGGGTGAGCATAGGCTTTGTCTCCCTAAGATGTGTGATGGCTGCAGAGCCATCATAATGCGAACCCAGACCCTTGGACTGGAAGTTCACATCATGAAATTAGCTTACCAGAATGGTCGACATTAGGTGTTTTCGCCCGGCCCATCTGACATTTTGCTTCGAAGCGAAAAAAAAGGGATTGACCGTGCCTTGTCGTTCGCCTATCTTATGCATCATGAAACCAATGGACCTGACTAAACGACAGCTGGCGGTGCTTCAGCACATCCGGAAGTTTCTCGAAAGCGAGGGGCGGAGCCCCACGCTGAAGGAGATCGCCGATGGGGTGGGCTCCAGCGCCGTGAGCACCATCCACAAACATGTCCAGCACCTGATCGATAAAGGCTTCCTGGATCGCAGCCACGGCAAGGGCAACAACATCGTCCTGTCCAAGGATGACGACCCGGCTCCGGGAACGGCCGCCGGCACCTGGATGGACGCCGAGCCCAAGCGCGCCCGGTCGGTGCCGTTCTGCGGCGACGTGGCCGCGGGGACCCCGCTGCTGCCGGAATCCCGGGCCATCCCCCTGGAGGTGCCCACCTGCATCCACCGCGAGCGGCAGGAGCTGTTCGTGCTGAGGGTGAGGGGCGATTCCATGGTGGAGGATTCCATCCTGGACGGCGACCTGATCGTGCTCCAGCGCCGCGGCGACTACCGCAACGGGGACCGGGTGGTGGCCCTCATCGACGGCGAGGAGGCCACCCTCAAGGAATTCCGCCGGGACATGCAGGGCATATGGCTCATTCCGCACAACCCGGATCTTTCACCCAAGTGCTTCGCCCCGGACCGGATCAACATCCAGGGGGTCCTGGTGGGAGTGATGCGCAGCTGCTGAACCCAGGTCCTGGAAAACGCGGGAAGCTTTGAAGCGTTTATGGTTGGAGCCGGATACGCTTTCTGGCTACACTCAGTTCTGACTTCGGGAATTTGAAGATGGTTTTTTTCAACCACGCCACCCGCCAGATGACGGCCAAAATCGTTTACTACGGGCCTGGGCTGTGTGGAAAAACAACCAACCTCAGCGCCATCTATGAACGGACGTCCCAGAAGGCCCGCGGCGAGATGGTTTCCTTGAATACCGAAACCGACCGGACCCTGTTCTTCGATCTGCTCCCCATGGAAGTGGGGGTCATCGGCGGCTTCAAGGCCAAGCTGCAGCTCTACACCGTGCCGGGGCAGGTGTTCTACAACTCCACCCGCAAGCTGGTGCTCAAAGGCGTGGACGGCATCGTGTTCGTGGCCGACAGCCAGACCGCCATGCTGGACGCCAACCGGGAAAGCATCCAGAACCTCAGCGAGAACCTGCGGGAACTGGGGCTGAAGCTGGCCGACATCCCCATGGTGTTCCAGTGGAACAAGCGGGACCTGAAACAGATCGTTGCGGTGGAGCTGCTGGAGCGGGAGCTCAATCCCGGCCATCTGGTCAGCTTCCCGGCCGTGGCCCGGAACGGGGACGGGGTGTTCGAAACACTGCGCGGCATCTCCCGCCTTGCCCTGGCCCAGATCAAGCTGCTGCACCTGGGCGACGGGCCGGCGCCCCGGGTGGCGGAAGCGCCGGCCCCGCCGCCGGCCGCCCCTCCGGTCCATCCCCCGCCGGTGGCGCCTCCGGCGCCACCCACGCCCGCCTGGTCCTTGCCCACCCCGCCGACCTCGCACACGCCGCCGTCTTCCCCCACCCCGCCCGCGCCGCCGGAACCGGTGACCAGGCCTGGAACCACCACCGCCGGGATCGATACCCATCCGGGCCGGGCGGCCGCGCTGCCGGAAGCCCTCAGCTTCCTGGACCTGACCCCGCCGGAATCCGCTCCACCGGCTGAGCCTTTGCCGGAAGCCCTCAGCTTCCTGGACCTGTCTTCGGCCCTGGACCTGTTCGAGACCCTGCGGGATGATGAGCCCGAACCGCCCCAGGATCCGCGCGGCTCCGGCGAGTTGAACAAGGCCGACGGCCAGGTCAAGGTCATGGCGCCTTTGGTGGTGAAGTTGCTGCCGCCCCAGCCGGCCAAGGCCACCCAGCCGGGCGCCGTGCCCCGGGTAAGCTTCAAGGCGCTGGCTCCGCCCTCGCCGCTGCTGCGGGGCCATTCCTGGGCCTCCGCGGCGGCCCGGCCCGCCACGCCGGCGCTGCAGGTGAGCCTGCCGCCCGATGCCGACGGCGGCGAACTGGAAGTGCACGTGCAGGTCCGCCGCAAGGGCCTCCTGCTTGCCGAAGCCGCCACCGTCATCGTCGGGCCCGGGCCCGACGGCGCAGGAACCCTGGCCATCGAATTCAAGAGGTCCTGATTTGCTGCGAAAGCTGGTTTGCGCTTGTGTTGGCCTTGGTCTGCTCGGGGCCGGAAATCCGGGCGGCGAGCTGCCCAGTTGGTGGAACGGATTCCGCACCATGCTCCGGCTGGAGAGCGCCTTCGTGCAGCAGTCCGACAGCGCGGTGTTCGGCAAGCTGCGCCGCCAGGGGCAACTGAAACTGGCCAAGGGCGGGCACCTGCGGGTGGAATACCGGCCGGGCATCCTGCTGGTGGCCGACGGCCAGAGCCTGGTGCAGTATGATCCCGAAGCCCGCACCGCCCAGCGGATCAGCCTCCGGAGCGCGGTGGCCGACACGCCGCTGATCAACATCCTGGTCAATCCCGGCGCCCTGGGCGGCTTCTACGAGGCCAAGCCCGGCCCCGGACAGACGGTGGCGCTGGAACCCCGGCGGCCGGGCCTGCCCCGGGTGGTGCTCACCGGCAACGGCGGACTGCTGCAGCGGATCCAGTGGCAGGACGCCACCGGCGCCAACCAGGAGATCGAACTGCAGAATCCGCGGGTGCCTGCACAGGCGTTCCCGCCGGCGGTGTTCAGCTTCCAGCCGCCGGCGGGAACCCGCTGGTTGAGTCCGCGCTAGCTATTTGGCAGCGGCGGCCAGTTCCTTCTGGATGAGGGCGACCACGTCGTCGGTGTTGGTGCCGGGCTGGAACACGGCCTTGATGCCGATCGCCTTGAGGCCGGGGATGTCCTCGTCGGGGATGATGCCGCCGGCGAACACCAGCACGTCGTTGACGCCCTGCTCCTTCAGGAGGCGCATGACCTCGGGGAAGATCTGGTTGTGCGCGCCGCTGAGGATCGAGAGGCCGAGCACCTGCGCGTCCTCCTGAACCAGCGCCGCAACGATCTGGGCCGCGGTCTGCCGAAGTCCCGTGTAGATGACTTCCATTCCTGCGTCCCGGAGCGCCCGAGCCACAACCTTGGCGCCACGGTCATGGCCGTCCAGTCCTGGTTTTGCGATGATAACGCGAATGGGAGAAGTGGCCATTTCTACTCCAACGAATACTTGAATGTAACATGGCAAACCCGGGGTGGACGTGACCAAAGGCGCAATGGACCGGAGTCGAAATGGGTGGTTTAGGCAACAATAGGGCACTGGGAGGGAATGCCGCATGATCCCGCTCTTGAATGCCGGCGAAATGAGAGACCTGGAACAGGAAGCCATCACCCGCTGGGGCATCGGCTCGCTGGTGCTCCAGGAGCACGCGGCCCTGGGCGCCCTGGGCCTGCTGCCCGGGGGCGAACCCCTGGAGGTTCTGGCAGGGCCCGGCAACAACGGCGGCGACGCGCTCGCCCTGGCCCGGCTGGCCCGGCTCCAGGGCCGCCCGGTGCGGGTCTGGGCGCTGCAGCCGGAGCCCCACTGGCAGGGCGACGCGGCCATCCAGGCCCAGCTGTGGGAAGGGCTCGGCGGCACCTACCAGCACACCGCCCAGCCCCGGGAGGCGCTGGCCGGATTCCGCGGCTGGGTGGTGGACGGCCTGTTCGGGCTGGGCACCCGGCTGCCCCTGCGCGGACTGGCCGCCGAATGGGTGGCGGCCCTGGCGGACGCGCCCTGCCGGATCCTTGCCCTGGATCTGCCTTCGGGCCTGGATCCCAGCAGCCCCGAGCGGCCGGGACCGGCGGTTCCGGCCGACCGCACCGCCTGTTTCGGCCACCTGAAGGTCTGCCACGGCCTGCGCCCGGCCCGGGAGTGCTGCGGCGAGATCACGGTGATCCCCATCCCCCTGCGCGGGGCGCCCACGGCCGGGCTCCAGCTGCTGGAAGGCCCGGCGCCCAGCCCGCGCCGCTGGGACACGCACAAGCAGGATTTCGGCCACGTGGGCATCCGAGCCGGCTCCCTGGGCATGGGCGGCGCCGCGGTCATGGCGGCCCTGGGCGCCCTGCGCATGGGCGTCGGACTGGTCACCCTGATGCCCGACCCCGAGGTGCGCGCCGAGGTGGCGGCCCAGGTGCCCGAGGCCATGGTCCGCCCCTGGGCCGGCCAGGTGCCGGAGGGCATCGATGTGCTGCTGGCCGGCCCCGGCGGCATCCAGGCGGTGCCCGCCTGGGAGGGGCCGCTGGTGCTGGACGCCTCCGCCCTGGGCGAAGGCGGCGCGCGCTGGATGGCCCGGCCGGAAACGGTCCTCACCCCCCATCCCGGTGAGTTCGCACGGCTGTTCGGGGGGCCGGCGCCCCGGGACACCGGCGAACGCCTGGCCCGGGCCGCCGCCGCGGCCACCGGACCGGGCATCCTGGTGCTCAAGGGGGCCCAAAGCATCATCGCCGGCGGCGGCGACCCGCAGCTGTGGGTGAACCCCACCGGCCACCCGGGCCTGTCCGCCGGGGGCGCCGGGGATTTCCTGGCGGGCATGGTGGCGGCCCAGGTGGCCCAGTGGTGCAAGCGGCGCCAGGCCCCGGACCCCGGCGGCCTGAAACGGGCGGTGGCCGACGCGGTGTGGCTGCATGGGGCCGCCGCGGACCGGCTGGGCCGGGGCCCGCTGATGATCCGCGAGCTGGGGCCCAGCCTCGCGGCCTTGTTGAGGGAATTGCATGGCATCCAGAACTGAATCGAAGGTCCTGCGCGGCGATGCCGCCACTGAAGCCCTGGGCGCCGAACTGGCCGCGCTGACCCCGCCCGGGGGCACCTGGCTGCTCCGGGGCGAACTGGGCGCCGGCAAGACCACCTTCACCCGCGGCTTCCTGGCCGGGCTGGGCGGCGATCCCGACCAGGTGGCCTCGCCCACCTACGCCGTGCTGCACCGCTACCGCTGCCCCAAGGGCTGGGTGCACCACCTGGACCTGTACCGGCTGGGCGAGGCCGGGGCCTGGTCGCTGGGGCTGGAGGAGACCGTCCAGCCCGAAGACTACCTGGTGGTGGAATGGGCCGGCACCTCCGGCCCCTGGCCCACCGGGTGGGTGGCCGAGGTGACCCTGGAAGGGGACGGCGAGGAGCGGGTGGCCCGCTGGATTTGGCCGACCCCATAAAATCACTGTCCTTCCGGGTTCTTTCCTTGCAAAATGGAGCTGGATCGGTATCTCCAGCAGGGTCCCTATGTCAGCAAGGATGGACAGGCCCACCGTCAACTCGGTTATCGCCGTGGATCGGAACTATGTGCCAATGATGGAGGTTGCCCGCCGGAAGGCGATCCGGGCGGTGGCCACCGGAAGGGCCATGGTGCTCGATCCCGCCAACCTGGACCGGCACATCAACCTGCAGGGGGCCATCGCCCTGATCATCTTCCCGTACGCCAAGGCCTGTCCGGAAAGCAAGCTGCTCATGGGCCGGCTGGACCGCCGGGTGATGAAGCGGGACCACTACACCTGCCAGTACGAGGGCTGCCACAACCGGGCCGACACCATCGACCACATCATCCCGGTCTGCCAGGGCGGCCGGACCACCTGGCAGAACCTGGTGGCCTGCTGCCTGAGCTGCAACCAGACCAAGGGCGGGCGCACCCCCGAGCAGGCCGGCATGGCCCTGAAGCGGGTGCCCATGGGTCCCCGGGCCCACCTGTTCATGCGGCTGGAGGAGATCCTCAAGGAAGGGTCGGCGGCCTAGAAACCTTTCCGGACGGGGCGCTTGGCGGGCTTGCGGGCGGGTCCGGGGGCGCCCACGTCCAGGCTGAACCCGAGCACCCGGACCACCTTGCCGTCTTCCAGGACCGGTTCGGCGCAGGTGCGGATCCACACCGGCCGGCCCTTGGCGGTGGTGATCCGGCAGGCCAGGTCGTAGGCTTGCGCCTCCTCCACGCAGCGCACCAAGGCGGCATCGAGGGCATCCCGATCTTCCGGCAGGTAGCACTCCCGGCATTGCGCCTGGGCCTCCGGTCTGGGCAGCGGTCCGCCCGGGCTCAGCTGGTGCAGGCGGTAGATCTGCCGGCTCCAGGACAGGACCTGGCTCCGGACATCCCATTCCCAGCTGCCGATGCGGCCCAGCTCCTGGGTTTCCCGGAGCAGGGCTTCGCTCCGCTGCAGGGTGGCTTCGATCCGCTTGCGCTCGGTGATGTCCACCAGCACCACCCGGCTGCCGGGGGGATTCAGGGAGGCAGGCTCGCACCCGGAGGCCACATGCACCCAGAGCAGGGTGCCGTCCGGCTTCGCCAGCCGCAGGTCGCAGCCCAGGGCCGCCGCGGACCGGTGGAGCTGCTTGCGGTACAGGTAGTAGCTGTCCTGGTCCTGGCTCAGGATGAACCGGGTGATGGGCTGCCGGACCAGGGTGGCCCGGGCCGCCCCGAGCAGGGTGACGGCGGTCTGGTTGGCCTCCAGGATCAGGCCCTCCGGGGAGAGGATGAGGTAGCCCACGGGGGCCAGGTCATACAGGTCGAAGTAGCGCGCCCGGGCCTCCTCAAGCTTGTCCTGCACCCGCAACAGCTCCTCGTTCTGCATCTCCAGCTCGATCTGGTGCACCCGCAGCTCGTGCAGGGTCGTCTGAAGGTCTTGGAGGGTCAAAGGCTTGCGCTCCTCCGGCCGGCTCTGGGCCAGCTCCTCCGCGCGCCACCGCAGGGCGGCGGCCTTGCCTGGCACGCTGCTCCGGGCGGTCATCGGGCTCCTCCTTTAACTCCGGCGGAAACCGGCTCGCCCAGCTGGCGCAGCCGTTCTTCGCAATCCCGCAGCGCCGCCTCCACCCGCTTGCGCTCGGTGGTTTCCACGAAGGTGATGACCGCGCCTTCGATCACGTTGTCCAGGGTGCGGTAGAGCTGGAGCTGCATGGTGAAGCAGCGGCCGGCCGGGGTGCGCACCTCCACCTCCTTGGGCTGCAGCGTGTCCAGCACCCGCTGCAGGTCCGGCACCAGCTGGTCATAGCCCACCAGGTTGGAGACGATGTGGCCCACGGGCCGGCCCACGTCGCCGGGGATCAGGTTGATGATGGCGGTGGCGGCCGGCGTGAAGCGCAGCACCCGCAGCGCCTGGTCCACGAACACCGTGCCGATGCCGGTGCCGGCCAGCAGGTTGTTCATGTCGTTGTTGGCCCGGGACAGGTCGGTCACCTTGGTCTGCAGCTCGGCGTTGACCGTGGCCAGCTCCTCGTTCACCGACTGCAGCTCCTCCTTGGAGGTTTCCAGCTCCTCGTTGGTGGACTGCAGTTCCTCGTTCACCGACTGCATCTCCTCGTTGGCGGACTTGAGCTCCTCGTTGGAGGTCTCCAGTTCCTCGTTGGAGGCCTTCAGGTAGTCCTCCTTGGCCTGCAGCTCCTGGCGGAGTTCGGACAGGTGGGCGTCGGCGTCGGGCGCCCCGGCGGTCTGCGCCGGAAGGCTGGGCGCGTCCGGGGCCGGGGTCAGGATGACCAGGAAAAGGGAAGCCTCGGCCTTGGGGTTCAGATCCACCGGCACCGGGCGGACGGTGAGGTCGACGTTGGTGAAATGGCCGTTGGTCTTGACCCGCAGGTTCGGGCAATGCACCGCCGCCTGGGTGGCGGCGGTCCTGTGCAGGGCCGTGGCCAGCTCCCGGCGCAGGCCGGCCCGGGCCATCTTGAGGATGTTGTTGATGCTGGCCTCGCCCGGGGCGAGCTCCAGGTAGGGCCCGGTGCGGCCGTGCAGGTAGAGGATGTCGCCCCGGTCGTTGACCAGGGCGGCGGCCGGGGCGACCTCCTGCAGGAGGGCCTGCTCGGTCAGCTCGCGCAGCGGCAGGCGCGCGGGATAGCCGGGCTTCTTGAAGCTCGGGCGCAGCGCTGCCTGCGCCGCGGCGGAAGCCGGGAGGATGCGCGCCAGGGCCGCCCGCGGCGCGCCGTTGATGTCCTCTTTGCGCTGGTACAGCTTGGCCTTGGAATCCAGCACGGCGAACAGGTCGCCGAATTCGCCCACCGTTTCCGAACCCCCCTGGAACAGGAAGCCGCCCGGCTTCAGCGCGTAGTGGAACAACGGGATGATCCGCTTCTGCAGGTTCCCGCCCATGTAGATGAGCAGGTTGCGGCAGCTGATCAGGTCGAGCCTGGAGAACGGCGGGTCCTTGATCAGGTCCTGCTCGGAAAACACCAGCATATCGCGGATGGTCTTGTGGATCCGGTAGCCGCTGAGGTCCGGCTCGGCGGTGAAGAAGCGGGCCAGCCGCTCCGGCGTGAGGTCGGCGGCGACGCTGGCCGGATAGAGCCCGGCCCGGGCGGTGGCGATCGCCTGGCTGTCGATGTCGGTGGCGAACACCTGCACCTTGAAGGTCTGCTTCAGCGCCTCCATCCGCTCCTTGAGCAGGATGGCGATGGAATAGGCCTCTTCGCCGGTGGAACAGCCCGGCGACCAGACCCGGAACTCGGAACCGGCCGGACGGTCGATGAACAGCTTGGGGATCACCTTCCCCTCCAGCGCCTGGAACGCCTCGGGATCCCGGAAGAAGCTGGTGACGCCGATGAGCAGGTCGTGGAAGAGCGCGTCCACCTCGTCGGGGTCCTTCTGCATGCACGCCACGTAGGCGTCGATGGCGGGGATCTGGCGCACCGCCATCCGGCGTTCGATGCGGCGGTCGATGGTGTTCGGCTTGTACTGGGAGAAGTCATGGCCGGTCTTGGCGCGCAGCAGGATGAGGATCTTCTTCATGGCGCTGTCGGCCCTGGGGGGCGGCTCCGCGCTGCGGAAGGAGGGGCCGAAGGCGTGGGCCGAGTAGGCCATGAGCTGGGCCGCCATGGCGATGGGGGTCAGCTGGTAGTCCACCAGCCCGGTGGCGATGGCGTTGCGCGGCATGCCGTCGAACTCGGTGGATTCGGGCAGTTGGGCCATGACCATGCCGCCTTCGCCCTTGATGGCCCGCACCCCGAGGGTGCCGTCGCTGCCGGTGCCGGACAGCACGATGCCGATGGCCCGCTCGTGCTGGTCCTGGGCCAGGGAGCGGAAGAAGAAGTCGATGGGCAGGCGTTGGCCGCGGGGGGCCGAGGGTTCCAGCAGGTGCAGCGCGCCGTTCAGGAACGCCATGTCCCGGTTGGGCGGAATGATGTAGGCGCAGTTCGGCTGGACCACCATCCCGTCCTCCACCTCGGACACCTGCATGCGGGTGTAGCGCCGGATGAGGTTGGTCAGGATGCTTTCGTGGTCCGGGGCCAGGTGCTGGACCAGGACGAAGGCCATGCCGGGATCGGCCGCGGCCGGCATGCCGGAAAAGAACGCCTCGAAGGCGGCCAAGCCTCCGGCCGAAGCGCCGATGCCGACGACGGGGAACTGCTTGGGCTTGGGCGGCGTTTTCGGCTTCGAGGGCATGGTGTCCTTCCCCGGAATGGGCACCCGGGGGGGGCGGTCTGCCGGTCCCGGTGGATCCCCTGGATGGCGTTAGGTGATCTCGATGGGCGGGCCAGGGGGCCGGCTACACAATGGACGAGGTAGAACAAACCGACTTGGTGAAACTATAAACTCTTTTCTGGTCCCTGCCACCGCACACTGTCTTTTGCCCCGGGGGCGGCGCGCGGCCGCCTGCAAGTTGCGTCGCGGCCCCGGGCGGGCGCTGCCACAATGGTGTCATGAAGACCATCTCCCTGCGCGTCGATGTGGACACTCTGGAAGGATCCCTCAAGGGCATCCCGGCCCTGCTGCGGATGCTCGACCGCCAGCAGATGCGGGCCAGCTTCTTCTTCTGCTTCGGCCCGGACAACAGCGGCAAGGCCATCCGGCGGATCTTCCGCAAGGGCTTCCTGGACAAGATGCGCCGCACCGGCGCCACCCGGCTGTACGGGCTCAAGACCATGATGTACGGGGTGCTGCTGCCGGCGCCCATCATCTGGAAGCAGGCCGCGGCCCAGATGCGCCAGGCCCGGGAGGCGGGCCACGAGGTGGCCATCCATGGCTGGGACCACGTGCAGTACCACGACCTGCTGGACCGCAAGTCCAGGGAGTGGCTGGCCGACTGGTACCGGCAGGCCCACGGGGCGTTCATGGAGGTGTTCGGCGAGCCGGCCAAGGGGGCGGTGAGCCCGGCCTGGCGCTGCAACGACACCACCCTGGACCTGCAGGAGGCCTACGGCCTGGACTACGCCGGGGACTGCCGGGGCTTCGAACCGTTCTATCCGGTGGTGAAGGGCCGCCGGATGGCCACCCTGCAGGTGCCCACCACCCTGCCGACCCTGGATGAGCTGCTGGGGCTGGAAGGCCTGACCCCCGACCAGGTGAACCGGCAGGTGTGGGGCCTGATCCGCGAGGACGCCCTGAACGTCTACGCCCTGCACACCGAAGTGGAGGGCGGGGCGCTGGCCGAGACCTTCGAGGCCTTCCTCCAGGGGCTCAAGGACCGGGAGGTGCGGGTGCGCACCCACGCCGACTGGGTGCCTGAGTTCAAGGCCGGCAACCCGCCGGCCCGCGCCATCACCCGCCGGGAGATCCCGGGCCGGGCCGGGTGGGTGAGCTTCGGCGGGTCCGAGCAGGATTGACCACCCGAAGGCTGGCATGGATTAATAAATATATTATAATGTGAAGAGTCTTTGCGGTGAGGACTTGCTTTTCGCTGGGGCTGACTTCATGAAAACCTGCGGGATTCAATTGCTTCTGGCCGGCCTTCTCTGGGGCCTTGGGGGCTGCGGCGGGGGCGGCGGCCATCAGGAGGCCAAGTCCGGGGCGACGCCCCCGGCTCCGCCCCGGGCCGTCATTCCCAACCCGCCCGCCGATCAGGATGACGGCTTCACCTTCAACCCGCAGGCCCCCAACGCCAACCCGCTTCCGTACGATCCCCAGGACGTGGCCCAGTCCATGGTTTCCCGGCAGGGGAACCGGGACGGGGCCGGGGTGTTCGTGTACGCCACCCACAACGGCCAGACCTTCGTGCTCCTGGCGCGCCGGGCGCCCTGGCTGGGGAGCCCAGGGACCTGGGGGGTGTTCGGCGGGAGCGTGGAGACCACCGATCTGGATTCGGCCGGCAGGATGAGTTATTCCCGGGCCGCGGAGCACGAGCTCTATGAGGAATCCGTGACGGTCTACCATCAGACCGACGCCGTGGCCCTGCGTGCCTGCCCGAGCCACATCAAGCAGTGGAATTCGGGCCTGAGGTTCCGCACCTTCTTTTCCAGGCAGCGGTATTATCCCGAATCCCGGTTCAACCAGGGCTATGCCTACGCGATACAGCACCGGTTGGCCCGCAAATACCAGGAGAACGACGAGTACCGGTGGGTCCGGCTGGACGACCTCCAGGCCTGCGCCCACGCTCGGGCCCGGAGCCACGCCTTCCGGGATGGGACGGGGGCCTCGCACACGCTCCAGCTCTTCAACGGGTTCTACAGGGCGCTCATCGATCCCGGCTACATCGCCCAGATGAACGCCTTGCCTTGACCGGGAAAGGCCGGTTTCCGCCCTTCAGCTTCCGGGCCAGGGCTGGTACAACTGACGGGAGATGATCCCAGCCTGCAGGAACAAGAAGCGGAGAGCGGAGCATGAGGCCAGATCCTCGTGCGGGGATGGCGCGGCCACCCGCTGACCTGCCGTCAGCCCTCATGCGCCAACCCTTTCCAACCCTTTCTGCCAGAGGTCCATCCATGCCCAAGACCATGATCGAACCGTTCCGCATCAAGAGCGTCGAGCCCATCCGCATGACCACCCGGGAGGAGCGCGTGCAGCTCCTGGAAGCCGCCAAACTGAACGTCTTCAAGCTGCGCGCCGAAGACGTGCTCCTCGATTTCCTCACCGACTCCGGCACCGGGGCCATGAGCGCCAAACAGTGGGGCGCCATCATGGAAGGCGACGAGAGCTACGCCGGGGCCAGGAGCTTCTTCCGCCTGCAGTCGGTGCTGCAGAAGCTCACCGGCTACGAGCACATCATCCCCACCCACCAGGGCCGCGCCTCGGAGCGGATCTTTTTCGGGGTGGCCGCCAAGCGCGGGGACATCGTTCCCAACAACACCCATTTCGACACCACCCGCGCCAACCTGGAGTTCGACGGGGTGGAGGCGGTGGACCTGGTGATCCCCGAAGGCACCCAGCCGGCCACCCTCCACCCATTCAAGGGCAACATCGACCTGGCCAAGGTGGAGGATCTGCTGGGCCGCGAAGGCGGCCGGGTCCCGTTCGGCATGCTCACCGTCACCAACAACTCCGGCGGCGGCCAGCCGGTGTCCATGGCCAACATCCGGGCCTACGCCGACCTGCTGCACAAGCACGGCAAGCCGCTGATCCTGGATGTCTGCCGGTTCGCCGAGAATTCCATGTTCATCAAGCTGCGCGAGCCCGGCATGGCCGATCGCAGCCCGGAAAGCATCGCCCAGGAGATGTTCCGGCTGGCCGACGGCTGCCTGATGAGCGCCAAGAAGGACGCCATGGTGAACATCGGCGGCTTCATCGCGCTCAAGGATCCGCGCTGGGTGGAGGCCGCCCGCAACATGCTGATCCTCACCGAGGGCTTCTCCACTTACGGTGGCCTGGCCGGGCGCGATCTGGAGGCCATGGCCGTGGGCCTGGAGGAGGGCCTGCAGGAGGACTACCTGCGCTACCGGCTGCGCACCGCCGAGTACATGGGCGAGAAGCTGCTGGCCGGCGGGGTGGACATCGTGCGGCCCACCGGCGGGCACGCGGTCTACATCGACGCCAAGACCTTCCTGCCGCACCTGGGCCCCCAGGACTATCCGGCCTGGTCCCTGGCCAACGCCCTCTACCTGGAAGGCGGGATCCGCGGCGTGGAGATCGGTTCGGTGATGTTCGGCCGGCACGAGGAGGACGGCACCGAGACCTACAGCTCCATGGAACTGGTGCGCCTGGCCTTCCCCCGCCGGGTCTACACCCAGAGCCACTTCGATTTCGCCGCCGAGGTGATCTGCGAACTCAAGGCCAAGGCCGCCACCGTGCGCGGGGTGCGCATCGCCAAGCAGGCCAAGTACCTCCGCCACTTCGCCGCGGAGATGGTCTGGGCCTAGCAGGGCTTGCTGAATTCATGGGCCGGCGGGGTGCCGGCCCATGAACGCAGGGGGGACGGATGCTACTTCTTTTCCCGGCCCACCGGCAGCACGATCAGGCTCTGGGTGCCGGCCGGGAGCTTCAGGGCCTGGGCCACGGCGGTCATGTCGATGCCGGCCGCGGTGCCGGCCTCCAGGCCGAGGGCCACGGCCTGCAGCAGCAGGTCCTGGGCCGCGGCGCCGGCCTCATAGAAGGTGAGGGAGGTGTTCTTGCCGGTGGGGTCGATGCGGGTGGGGACGCCGCCCAGCACGAACACCGCCGGGGCGGCGGCGATCCAGGGCTGCATGCTCTTCAGCTTGCCCAGGGTGGCGTTGGGGCTGCCGTCGCCCAGCCGCTGCAGCTGGTTGCCGGCCGGCAGGTAGTGGTAGAGGCCGCTCTGCAGGGTGGCGCTGCCGCTGGTGAGCAGGTAGAGCTCCAGCGGATACTTGGCGTGGGCGGAGGGGACGGTGCGCGCGCCGGGGCGGTTCTCGCCCTGGGCGGCCCAAAGCAGCTGGCCGGCTTCGTTGAGGGTCAGGCCGGGACCAGCCAGGGTGCGCACGGTCTTGCGGCCGGCCAGGGCTTCGGCGAGGGTCGCGCCGCCGGTGACGGGCGCGGGCAGCTTCACGGGCAGGGGTTCCTGGGCGCCCAGGATGCAGGTGACGAACAGGGCGATGGCGGGACGGGCGAGATGCATGGCTACTCCACGGATGTTGGGCGTTGGCCCATGATACCTCCGCCTAGAAGACCACGGCCGGGGCGATGATCCGGTCGAAGTGGGGAATGGTTCCGATCAGCGGGCGGGCATAGTAGCGGAAGCTTTCGGCGATGTCGTGCTCGCCCTTGAGGTATTCCGGGGGCAGGGGCTTGGTGTCCCGGGCCACGGTGTCCAGCGGGGTGAGGAAATAGTCCACGGAATAGTCGCCGGTGCGGCGGATCGCCACCGAGCCGTTCTGGTCGATGCTGGAGGCGAAGTGCACCGCGGTCTCGCCCACGTCCCGGGCCTCGCTGATGTCCACTTCCGAGGTGACGCCCAGGAACGAGCGCTGCAGGTAGCCGAAAGTGTCGCAGCGCACCCGCTTGATCTTCAGCCGCTGCTTGATCTGGTCGCTCAGGGCGTCGCCCAGGGTGCCGCGGCCGGAAAGCTGCATGTTGCCGAACGGGTCCAGCTCGGTTTCCGGCTGCAGCTTCATCAGCACCGGGTTGCCGTCGGAGGAGACGATGCCCTCGGACAGGGCGATGACGCAGCGCCCGTTCTGGGAGAACACCCGCTCCACGTCGTCCAGGAAGCGGTCGGTGTCGAACACCCGCTCCGGCACGTAGATGAGGTGGGGCCCGTCCTTGGGGTCGCGCCGGGCCATGACCGACGAGGCCGTGAGCCAGCCGGCGTTGCGCCCCATGACCACCCCGATGAACACGCCGGGGATGGCGAAATTGTCCATGTCCAGGCAGGCGAAGGCGGAGGTGACGAAGCGGGCGGCGGAGCCGAACCCGGGGCAGTGGTCGGTGACCCGCAGATCGTTGTCGATGGTCTTGGGGATGTGGATCACCCGCAGGTCGTAGCCCACCTCCTGGGCGTAGCTGGCGACGATCCGGCAGGTCTCCGCGGAATCGTTGCCGCCGATGTAGAAGAAGTAGCGCACGCCGTGCTTCTGGAACACCGTGACCATGCGCGCGCAATACTCCTCGTCGGGCTTGTCCCGGGTGGAGCCCAGGGCCGAGGAGGGGGTGGCGGCGACCATCTCCAGGTTGTGGGTGGTGGCCAGGGTCAGGTCCAGGAAATCCTCCTTGAGGATGCCCCGCACCCCGAACCGGGCGCCATACACGTTGGTGATGAATGGCCATTTGCGCGCTTCCATCACCAGGCCCACCAGGCTCTGGTTGATCACGGCGGTGGGGCCGCCGCCTTGAGCCACGACTGCCTTGCCCTTGAGATGACGCATCGGCCGACCCTTCCCACGGAACATGCCAACAGTACACAAATGGAAGCGTCCCTGGCAGTTATTAGCAGTTTAGAGCCACATCCCAGGCTGGCGTCAAGCGGGGGTTTGCGGGT
>JARLGP010000241.1 GCA_031292735.1 Holophaga sp. | reverse complement strand
GTATCCAACTCGCTGCCCTCGATGATCTTCCGAGGTCTCCCCGGTTTCCTTTTCTGCTCTCGGTCCATGGGCATCCTCCCCGATGGACCTTTTTCTCATGGATTCGAGACAAGTCAAGTTAATTCGCAGACACCCTCTAAGCCTGTGTGCCGGTTCGATTGAAACGGGGGAAGGCGATGGGAGCCAGGCATCCAGTCCGGCCCGGCGCTCCCCGCCTGGCCCACGGTAGTACAGGCTCCTGGGATCTCCCGGTCCTCTCAGTCCTTGGTCATCGAGACGTCGTAGTCGACCACGTTGTTATATACGGTGATCTGGTTCGTTGTTGCGCCGGCCGTTGGTGTCTCGGCGGTCGAGATGGTGATGTCGTCGTTGTCGTAGGCGTCCCAGTTGGTGGGGGCCACGCCGACCTTGTAGTCGAGGACCGCCTTGCCGGTGTTGGTCAGAACAACAGCGACCGGCGCAGCGCCGATGCTCTGGCCGTGCACGGAAAGGGTGCCGGTCGTGTCGATCTGGCCGGGTTCGAAGGACACCCAGACTTTGCTGCCGGCGGCCAGCGGAGCGCCTGAAGCGTCTGTGGCGGAAACGTTCAGGTGGTATTCATGCCAGGAGCGGGTGCCGCCGACCGTCTGCCCGACCAGGATGCCGAAGCTGGCCGGTGACTTGGCTGCGGCGGGTGCGCTCACGGTCAGGGCTCCACCCTCCGCGTCGTTCTGGAGGACGAGCCGGGCCTGAACGTTGCCGACGGGCTTGGCAAGCGCGCTGACCAAGCCGCCCCTGGTCGTCCTGACCGGCCGGAACAGAATCTCGCCAGCCTTGTATTCGACCGGCTCGACGCCGAGCGCCTTGGCCAGGCTCGTCACCGGGAGGCAGACTTCCTTGCCGCGGGTTGTGATCGCCGCGCCGAGTTCCACGGAACGACCATCGATCAAGACCGAGTGCCCGGCGGAGGGGATTTGGACGAGGCGGGTGCCGTACACGAACCAGACCTTGTGATCCGCCTTGCGCGGAACGACATCCAGGCTCTGGGCAAAGTCACCGAGGGCCATGAATAGCTGTCCATCCCGGCGGAATGGCATCACCTTGGCCACGGGTTCGCCCGACTCGGGGTCGAGGAAGAGGGGCGTGTTCAGGTAGCCGGGCGTAAAGTCGAACATGGTGTCGAGCGAGCCCGCCATGGTGTCGAACGATCCGTTGCCGATGCGGCCGAGGTTCCAGTTGTCCTCGACGAAACGCAGGACGGACGACTGGTCGGCGAGATTGCTGACGACGGCGTTGTGCTTCGCGTAGGGCGAAACCAGAACCATCGGGAAGCGCGGGCCGTAGCCCAGGCGGTCGAGGTCGCCGTTCAACGGGGGCTTGGTCCCGGCGTCCTTGCCTTCGAGCGCGTCGAGGGCGGGATCATTCGACTGGTTGACGATGGGGGGCATGACGTGGTCGTACCAGCCGTCCGAGTCGTCGTAGGCGATGAAGATAGCGGTGTCTTTCCAACTGGGCAGGGCTTCGAGGCGGTTGATGGTCTGAACCAGCCAGGTCTGCTCGTCGAGGGGATCGGAGTAGGCAGGGTGGCCGTCCTGGTAGGCGGGTGCCTTGAGGAATGCGTAGTTCGGCAGGTTGCCAGCGTCGGCGGCGATCCAGAAGTCGGCGATGTCGTATTGGTGGTTGGCCTGGTCGGTGCGGCCGATCATGCCCGCCGACGAGGGCCGGACGTGGTTCACGTTGGAGGTGGCCCCGTAGTACTCGAACGGCTCGTGGTGGGGGATGTAGTCAGTGACCTTCTCGCCGGCGATGTTGGTGTGCGTCGCCGAGGGGTCATCGTAGCCACCGAAGAAACAGCCCCAGGTCAGGCCTTTGGCGTTCAAGAGATCGCCGAGGTTGGTGCCCGATAACGAAGCTGTGGGGCCCTTGGATGCCGCGTCGTAGTAAGGGTCGACGTCGCCGTAAAGGGTCCCGGTGGCGCTCACGGCCTTGCCGGGGAACCCCTTGTCGCCAGGTTGCATCACCTTGCCGTCCAGAGCCTTGTTGGCCGAATACACGGTGGCGCCGTGGTCGTCGCCCGAGATGACGTTGATCGCGCCGGGCGTCGACGGCCCGAGGTTTGAGCCGAAGAAGTTGTCATGCATGGCGAAGTGCTGGGCGTAGTTCCAGAACGCAGTGACGGTGTTGCCATCGTAATAGTCCATGACGACGGCGTCGCCGCGTCCGTCGTTTTCCACGAACTTGTCCATCAGTCCGCCATGAAAGGACTTCTGCTCGGCCGTGTAGCCGTGGTCCATGTCCTTGGTGTGGGCCTGCGCACGGTCCAGGCGCTCGGGGTTGGCCGCATTGGGGTTGTTGGTCAACAGGGAAGCGGTCAGGCCGTTGACGGTCGGGGTGTCGGGCGCGGCCCAGAAAGGGGGTTCACCGCCTGGGTTCGTGGCGACCGGGTAAGTGCCGAAGTAGTGGTCGAACGACTCGTTCTCTTGGAAAATGACGATGATGTGCTTGATCGGTGTCGTGGGCGCGGGGGTCTGGGCGACGGCGGCCGACACGGTGCCGACCGCCAACGCCACGGTGAGCGCGGCGATCCTGGAGAAACAGGGCAGGGGCCTTGGGGACGAAAGTCTCATCACTGAAAACGCTCCTGTCTTGGATTCCGGCCGGAAGCCTCGTTGCCGACATCTCCGGCACGAAAGGCCGTCATCCTCGAGGGTGCATGTGGGGATCAGGTTGAAAGGTGGCTGGTACCGGATCTCGTTTGCACACGACGAGCCGGACAGGACCACTGCTGGAGATGGTGACGTCCTTCGTATCGGGCAGGGCGTGAAATACCTGTGACAAGTTCCAAGGGGATCGGAAAAAGCCTGATCAGTAGCAGCGGGCTTAGCTGCAGCCCGTGGTGGCGCCGCAGGTCTGGCACTTCAGGCAGGCGCCGTTGCGCACCATGGTCAGGTGGCCGCATTCGGGACAGGGATCGCCGGTGTAGCCTTTCTGGCGGGCGGTGGTGAAGGCGTTCTGGTTGGCGCTGGCCGCCTGGGCGGTGTGGCCGTGGCCGGGAATGGCCGGGGCCGGGCCGGCCGCCTGGGCCACGGAAACGGTCTCCCCTTCGGGGAACAGGGGGGTCATGCCGCCCGCCGCCAGGGACTGGCCCTGGCTTTCCGGCTTCTTGTTGCCGCCGGTGAGCTGCATGAGCTGCTCCGGCTCCACCTGGGCCAGCTCGAAGCGGCCCAGGTAGCTGATGGCCAGCTCGCGGAACACGAAATCGATGAGGCTGGTGGAGAACTTCACGGTGTCGCTGCCCTGGACCATGCCGTTGGGCTCGAACCGGGTGAACAGGAAGGCGTCGCAGAACTCCTCCAGCGGCACCCCGTGCTGCAGGCCCATGGAGACGGCGATGGCGAAGCAGTTGAGCACGGCCCGGAAGCCGGCGCCCTCCCGGTGGATGTCCAGGAAGATCTCGCCCAGGGTGCCGTCCTCGTATTCTCCGGTGCGCAGGTAGAGCTTGGTGCCGCCCACCTTGGCCGCCTGGGTGTAGCCGCCGCGGCGGTTGGGCAGCTTCTTGCGGTAGGTGCGCACCAGGTTCTGGGCCACCACCGCCACCTTCTCCACCTTGGGGGCCTCGTCGTCCAGCAGGGTGTCGATGCCTTCCAGCAGGTCCAGGTTGGTGGCCATGGCCTGGCTCATCTTGCTGCCGTCCCGGTAGAGCGCCACGGCCTTGATCATGTACTGCCAGGAGGCCTTGTAGATCTCGCCGATCTCGGCCACGGTGGCCTCGGCGGGGAGGTTGATGGTCTTGCTGATGGCGCCGCTGAGGAACGGCTGGGCCGCGCCCATCATGCGGATGTGGCCCATGGGCGCGATGAAGCGCTGGCCCTTGCGGCCGCAGCGGTTGGCGCAGTCGAAGATGGGCAGGTGCTCGGGATCCAGGTGGGGCGCGCCTTCCATGGTCATGGAGCCGGCCAGGGCGTCCAGGAAGATGGCGGTGTCCTCTTCGCCGAACTCCTGCTTGAGCCGGTCCACCGGCGCCACGTAGGCGGGGTCGAAGGCGGTGGGCAGCTTCTGTTCCAGGGCCTCCAGCTCCTGCTCGGTCCAGCCCTTGGCCAGGAACCGGGAGCGGGCGATGCCCGGGGTCTCGTCGGTGATCTCCAGCCAGCCCACCACGTAGCGCTCGATGTCCTTGATCTGGCCGGGGGCGTAGCCCAGCCGCATCAGGGCCTCGGGGATGGCCCGGTTGACCAGCTTGAAGTAGCCGCCGCCGGCCAGCTTCTTGAACTTGACCAGGGCGAAGTCGGGCTCCACGCCGGTGGTGTCGCAGTCCATGAGCAGTCCGATGGTGCCGGTGGGCGCCAGCACCGTCACCTGGGCGTTGCGGAAGCCGTGCTGCTCGCCCAGGGCCAGGGCCTTGTCCCAGCTGTCCCGGGCGGCCTCCACGATCGACTTGGGCAGTCCGGTGCCGCGCAGGCCATGGGGCACGATGGAGAGCTGCTCGTATTCCGCCGCGGGCGCGCCGTAGGCGGCCCGGCGGTGGTTGCGGATGACCCGCAGCATGGCGTCGCGGTTGCGCGGGTAGCCGGGGAAGGGGCCCAGCTCGGAGGCCATCTCGGCGCTGGCGGCGTAGGCGTCGCCGGTGAGGATGGCGGTGAGCCCGGCGCACCACTGGGTGCCGGCCTCGCTGTCGTAGGGGATGCCCAGGCGCATGAGCATGGAGCCCAGGTTGGCGAAGCCCAGGCCCAGGGTGCGGAACTGGTAGGACAGCTCGGCGATGCGCTCGGAGGGGAACTGCGCCATGAGCACCGAAAGCTCCAGCACGATGGTCCAGAGCCGGATGCCGTGCCGGTAGCCGGCCAGGTCGAAGCCGCCGTCGGGGGTGAGGAAGCCGCACAGGTTCAGGGAGGCCAGGTTGCAGGCGGTGTCGTCCAGGAACATGTACTCGGAGCAGGGGTTGCTGGCGTTGATCGGGCCGTCGGCGGGGCAGGTGTGCCATTCGTTGATGGTGGTGTCGAACTGCACCCCGGGGTCGGCGCAGGCCCAGGCGGCGTGGTTGATCTTGTCCCACAGGTCGCGCGCCTTGACGGTCTTGTGCAGCTTGCCGTCGGTGCGTCGCTCCAGGTACCAGTTGCCGTCCTGCTCCAGGGCGCGCATGAAGGAATCCGGGATGCGGATGGAGTTGTTGGAGTTCATGCCGCCCACGGTGGCGTAGCCTTCGCCGTCCCAGGTGGTGTCGTAGTGCTTCAGGTCGCGGGCGAAATCGCCCTGGGTGAGCCGGCTCAGGGACTGGGCCAGGAAGGCCGAGGCCACCCCTTCGGCCTTGGCCCGGGCCAGGGCCTTGCGCAGCTTCTCGTTGGTCTTGGGGCTGCTGTCCCGGGTGGTGGAGCCTTCCACCGCCTCGCACATGGCGTTCCAGTGCTTGTTCAGCACCAGGCTGCCGGCGGCCAGCATGGCCACCTTGCGCTCCTCGGTGACCTTCCAGTCGATGAAGGCCTCGATGTCCGGGTGGTCCAGGTCCAGGCACACCATCTTGGCGGCCCGGCGGGTGGTGCCGCCGGACTTGATGGCCCCCGCCGCGCGGTCGCCCACCGCCAGGAAGGACATGAGCCCGGAGGACCGGCCGCCGCCGGACAGCCCCTCCTCGGCGCCCCGCACCTTGGAGAAGTTGGTGCCGGTGCCGCTGCCGTACTTGAAGATGCGGGCCTCGCGGGTCCACAGGTCCATGATCCCGCCCGGGTTCACCAGGTCGTCCTCCACGCTCTGGATGAAGCAGGCGTGGGGCTGGGGCCGCTCGTAGGCCGAGGTGGAATGCTCCAGCTTGCCGGTCTTGGGGTCCACATAGCTGTGCCCCTGGGCCGGGCCGGTGATGCCGTAGGCCCAGTGCAGGCCGGTGTTGAACCACTGGGGGCTGTTGGGGGCGCACATCTGGTTGGCCAGCATGTACACCAGCTCGTCGTAGAAGGCCTGGGCATCGTCAGGGCTGCTGAAGTAGCCGTGCTGCTCGCCCCAGTAGCGCCAGCACCCGGCCAGCCGGTGGAACACCTGGCGGGCGTCCCGCTCGCCGCCGTCCTGGGCGTCGATCCCCTTGCGACGGAAGTATTTCTGGGCCAGGATGTCCACCGCCACCTGGGACCAGCTTTCGGGCACCATCACGTCCTTGGCCTCGAACACCACCGTGCCGTCCAGTTTGGTGATCCGGCTGGTGCGGCCCACAAAGGGAATGCCTGCCAGGGGGTCGCTGCCGGATTTCGTAAAGAAGCGGGTGATCTTCATGGTTCCCTCAAAAAAATGCCGAGCTGGGCCGAAACGCAACACAGCTCCCTGCATGGCCAACGTGTGGGGGATGCCTATGGGTTGTGCTGGAGTGAAAGAATCACCCCAAGATGTTGGGGCGTCAAGGGGAACCCGGGGGAATTTTTCCGGGCCCGGGAAAGGGCTTGAAACGTAAAGAATTTATCCGAAAGCCCTTTCTCGTCGTTTGAGCTTTCAAACATTGGGGCGCATTCATGGGCCGTTCTGGGGCGGGTTTCCGGCTAGAATGGGGGCAAGCCGGGCCCCATGCATCGGGGCGCGATGAACCGGGTCAGATCGGAAGAAGCAGCCCTAAGTCGTCGTCTCGAGTGCCGTGGCAAGCCCGGCCCATGGTTTATTCGGTTCAGGGTGCCCGCGTGATCCGTGCCCACAAGCAGGTCTGGATGCGCTGCCGGGGCTGCCTGCGGTCCCTGGACGGGGAGGCCCAGGCCGGCCTGTGCGAGCGCTGCTGGTCGGGGCTGGTGGCGCTGCCGGAGGAGCGCTGCCGCCGGTGCGCCCTGCCGCACGGGGCGGCGTGCGCCGAGCCGGTGGCCTGG
>JARLGP010000240.1 GCA_031292735.1 Holophaga sp. | reverse complement strand
GCCGCGGTATCCAGTTCGGGAACCCGTTGGGGCGGCGCGAAGGCCGGTTCTAAGTGAAGTACTGCTTGACCGCCGCCACCACCGTGGCGACATCCGCCTCGGTCACATCCAGGTGGGTGACCAGGCGCGACTGGTAGAGCACCTGGGTGAGGATGCCGCGCTCCTCCAGGTGGGCCTGGAGGGCGAGGCAGTGGCCCGCCGGGAACTGGACGAACACCATGTTGGTGGCCTGGCCGGTGACGGTGAGTTCCGCGATGCCGGCCAGGCCCTGGGCCAGCCGCTCGGCGTTGCGGTGGTCCTGGGCCAGGCGTTGGACGTGGTGCTCGAGGGCGTACAGGCAGGCCGCGGCCAGGAACCCGGCCTGGCGCATGCCGCCGCCCAGCACCTTGCGCCAGCGGTGGGCCCGCGCGATGAAATCGACCGGGCCCACCAGCACCGAGCCCACCGGGGCGCCCAGCCCCTTGGAGCAGCAGATGGACACCGTGTCGAACGGGGCGCAGGCCTGGGCCAGGGTGAGCCCCTGGGCCACCGCGGCATTGCAGATGCGGGCGCCGTCCAGGTGGGTGGCCAGGCCCCGGCCGCGGGCGAACGCGGTGGCCTGCTCCACGTAGGCGGTGGGCAGCGGGTGGCCGCCGAAGGTGTTCTCCAGCGCCAGCAGGCGGGTGCGGGCGAAGTGCACGCCCTGCCCGGGGCCGTGGGCCTTGATGGCGGCGGCCACCTTGTCCAGGGGCAGCTCGCCGCCCGGGGTGTTCTCGATGGGCTGCGGCACGATGGAACCCAGCACCGCGGCGCCGCCCCCTTCGAACTTGTAGGTGTGGGCCAGCTGGCCGACGATGTACTCGTCGCCCCGCTCGCAATGGGCCATGAGCGCCGCCAGGTTGCTCTGGGTGCCCGAGGGCAGGAACAGCCCGGCCGCCTTGCCGGCCCGCTCCGCCATCACGGCCTGCAGCCGGTTGACGGTGGGATCGTCGCCCCACACATCGTCCCCCACCTGGGCGGCGGCCATGGCGGCCAGCATGCCCGGGGTCGGGCGGGTGACGGTGTCGCTGCGCAGATCGATCACATGCCCGGTCATGAAGGCCCTCCCGTTAGTTCATTGAATAATCAATGATACAACGGGGTTCGGGAGCTTGCAGGGCTAGATGAACAGGGCCTCGATCGGCTCGTCGTCGGCATCTTCGCCGGCCTTGCCGCGGATCCGGCGCACCACGGTCTTCAGGGTGCCGCGCACCTCGCGACCGGTTTTCGGGGTGACCAGGGCCATCACGATGGCGCCCAGGGCGGCGCCGCCAAGCAGGGCCAGCATGATCGTTTCGGAAGACGGAGAGGATGGGGAAGCCGGTCGCAGGGTCATATCAAAGTTTCCTATGGAAATGGCGGAGGAGGCCCAACACCTCCCGGTCACAGCTCCAGCATGCGCCCGGAACCCGCGCTGGGCCAACCCGGGGATTTTTTTTTGCATGAGCCCTTGCCCTATTATGGAGATTGACTCATATTTTCTTCGTCAGCGAGAGCTGATGGAATAAAAGGAGATCCATCATGAACCTCATCCGCACCCGTGAATCCCGCGCCATCCCGGTCCAAAGCAACGTCCTCGAGCCGTTCCGGCTCATGCGCAACTTCCTGCGCTGGGATCCCTACCGGGATTTCAGCTTCCCGGAGGACGCCGCCGGCACCTTCATGCCGTCCTTCGACGTCAAGGAAACCTCCGACGCCTATGTGTTCACCGCCGACATGCCCGGCATCCGCAAGGAGGACCTGGACATCCAGTTGACCGGCAACCGGCTCACCATCAGCGGCCGGCGGGAGGCCGAAGGCTCCAGTGACGACGGTCAGATCTATTCCCAGGAACGCTCGTTCGGCACCTTCTCCCGCAGCTTCTCGCTGCCCGAGGAAGTGGAGTCGGGCAAGGTGGCGGCGGAACTGAGGGACGGGGTGCTCCACCTCATGGTGCCCAAGAGTCCCGAGGTCCGTCCCCAGAAGATCACCGTCAGTTGAGAAATGCCAGGGCCTGCTCGATGTCGGCGATCAGGTCGGCCGGGTCCTCCAGGCCGATGTTGAACCGCACCAGCTGTCCGGGGTGGTCCCAGCCGCTGCGCATGCCCTGGATCCGGTAGGGCAGGCAGAGGCTGGTGGCCCCGCCCCAGCTGAAGCCCAGCTTGAACAGGCGGAGCGCGTCCACGAACCGGTCGGTGCCCGCTTCGGGGTAGCTGGGGTCGAACAGCACCGAGAACAGGCCGCTGGCGCCGGTGAAGTCCCGCTTCCAGATTTCGTGGCCCGGGCAATCCGGGAAGGCCGGGTGCAGCACCCGGGCGATCTCCGGCCGCTGCTGCAGCCAGGCGGCGACGGTGCGGGCGCCGGCGTCGTGGGCCTCGAAGCGCAGCTTCAGGGTGGGCAGGGAGCGCAGGATCAGGTAGGCGTCCTCCATGCCCACCCCGTAGCCCAGGTGCAGGTGGGCCAGGCCGATGCGCCGGTGCAGGTCGGGGTCGCGGGTGATCACCGCGCCCATGAGCAGGTCGGAGCCGCCGGACTGGTACTTGGTGAGGGCCTGCAGCACGATGTCCGCGCCGTGCTCGAAGCCGCGGTAGGCCAGCCCGGCCGACCAGGTGTTGTCCAGCGCCACCAGGGCGCCCTGGCCGTGGGCCGCGGCGGCGATCATGGGCAGGTCGGGCACTTCCATGGACACCGAGCCGGGCGCCTCGGTCCACACCAGCCTGGTGTTGGGCCGCAGCTGGTCCTTGAAGGCGGCCGTGGCCATGGGGTCGTAGGTGCGGGCGGTGATCCCGAACTTCTCCTGGAGCCAGTCGCCCAGCTCCCGGGCGGGGGAGTAGACGTTGTCCGGGATCAGCACGTCGTCGCCCTGGCCCAGCAGGCCCATGTCCACCATGGCGATGGCCGACAGGCCGCTGGGGGTGAGCAGGCAGTGGTCGCCGCCCTCGATTTCCGCCAGCCGGGCCTCCAGCTCGTAGCTGGTGGGGGTGCCGAACAGGCCATAGAGGTAGGTGGACTTGTCCAGCCACTTGGAACCCCTGGTCCGCAGGTCGGCCACGCTCTCGAACAGCACGGTGGAGGCGCGCAGGATGGGGGCGGGGCAGGCCTTGTAGCCTTCCGGCGCGCTGTACCCCCCATGCACCAGACTGGTCTGCAAAGATTTCGAAGGGATCATGGCTCGTCCTTGTGGTGGGGGCCTTCAGTATGATCCACTACCACCAGAGACCAATGCCATGACCGAAATCCAACTACGATACGGCTGCAATCCCCACCAGGCCCCGGCCAGGGTGTTCATCAGCGGGCGCGACCTGCCGATCCAGGTGCTTTCAGGGGCTCCGGGCTACATCAACCTGTGCGACGCGCTCAACGCCTGGCAGCTGGTCAAGGAGCTCAAGGCCACCCTCGCCCTGCCCGCGGCCGCCTCGTTCAAGCACGTGAGCCCGGCCGGCGCCGCCGTGGGCCTGCCCATGAGCCCCGAGCTGAGGCAGGCCTGCTTCGTGGACGGCATGGAGCTGACCCCGCTGGCGGCGGCCTACGCCCGGGCCCGGGGCGCCGACCGCATGTCCTCGTTCGGCGACTGGGCCGCCCTCTCCGACGTGTGCGACGAGGCCACCGCGCGGATCCTGAAGCGGGAGGTGTCGGACGGCATCATCGCCCCGGGCTACACCCCCGAGGCGCTGGCCCTGCTGCGGGCCAAGCGCGACGGCAAGTACCACGTGATCCAGATCGATCCCGCCTACGCGGCGCCGGAGCTGGAGCGGCGCGAGATTTTCGGGATCACCTTCGAGCAGAAGCGCAACACCCTGGTGCCCGGCTTCCAGATGCTGGACCGGGTGGTGACCGCCCGCAAGGACCTGCCGGAGGCGGCCAAGCGCGACCTGATCCTGGCCCTGATCACCCTGAAATACACCCAGTCCAATTCGGTCTGCTTCGCCTTCGACGGCCAGGTGATCGGCGTGGGCGCCGGCCAGCAGTCCCGGGTGCACTGCACCCGGCTGGCGGCCGCCAAGGCCGACAAGTGGTTCCTGCGCCAGCATCCGGAGGTGCTGGGGCTGCGCTTCAAGGCCGGGGTGAACCGGGCCGACCGCAATAACGCCATCGACCAGTACCTGGAGGACTGGCTGTCTCCGGCGGAAGAGCAGCTCTGGGCCGAGCATTTCGACCAGGTGCCCAGCCGCATGGACCCGGCCCGCAAGCGCGCCTGGCTGGCCACCCGCACCGGGGTGTCCCTGGGCTCCGACGCCTTCTTCCCGTTCCGGGACAACATCGACCGGGCCCAGGCCAGCGGCGTCAGCTACGTGGCCCAGCCGGGCGGCTCGGTGCGGGACGACGTGGTGATCCAGGCCTGCGACGGCTACGGCATGGTCATGTGCTTCACGGGCACCCGGCTGTTTCATCACTGATCCGGGCGAACCAGCCCAGCACGGCCCATTCGTGGAAGGTTTCCCGCAGGAAGCGGGGGCGCTCGGCCTCGGCCATGGCGCTGTGCGCGAAGCCGGCCTCCAGGGCGGCCCCCAGGGGCGCGCCGGCCTGGAGCGCCTGCAGGATGCCGAAGGCTTCCGGCCCCATCCGCTTGTAGTGGACGCTGTGCTGGTAACGGTGCACCGCCAGGAACACCGGTTCCGGTTCCGGCGCCCGGATCCGGCGCACCTGCGGGTGCCGGGGCAGGGCGGCGCTGTGGCCGGCGGCGTCGCCGCCCCGCAGGTTCCGGTGCACCTCGATCAGCAGGTCGTCCACCGGGTGGTCCAGTTGCAGCAGGCGCAGGTGCGGCTGCAGGGCCAGCCGGGTGGCGTCGGTCACCTGCTCCACGGCGGCCGGGGGCAGGTCGGCTTCGTCGAAGGCCTCGATGTGGGCCCATTCCAGGCGCGCCATGGCCAGGGCCAGGGAGCCCCGGGGGGCGTCGCGCCACCGGGGATTCGCGGCCAGCCAGTCCGGGAGCCGGGAACCCAGGTTGCGCAGGGTGTAGGAGCGGGACGGGCATTCGACCAGGTAGTCCCGCACCAGTCGGTGGAACCTCGTCCGGCCCAGCACCGCCCGCAGGCCGGGGAAATCCTCGCCCATGCTGGCCAGGACCCGGAACCAGTACTGCCGGTTGTAGATCTCCAGCCGCTCGAAGGAGCTGAGCCGGGCGTTGGGTTTCACCCAGGCGGCGGCGTCCCGGGCCACGGAGCCGCCGTCGGCGCGCCGGCGGGCCATGGTCTCCCGGGCGGTGAGCGGGGCCATCACCGCCGCCGCCATGCGCTGCTGGAAGGCCTTCAGGGCGCCGCTCACGGCAGCGCCGGCTCGACCATCCGGGCCGGCTCCAGGTAGCGGTTGGCCTTGAGCGCCTCGGCGTGGACCCGGTCGAAGGGGGGGATCCGCTCGTCCCACTCCAGGAGGGTGGCGGTGCTGCCGCACCGCTCGATGGCCCGGGCGTACAGATCCCACACCGGATCCAGCACCGGGTGGTCGTGGGTGTCCAGGATGAACTTCTCGAACCTGGAGTGGCCGGCAATGTGGAGCTGGGCCACCCGCCCGGCGGGCACCGCGTCCAGGTAGACCCTGGGGTCGAACCCGTGGTTTTCCGCCGAAACGTAGATGTTGTTCACGTCCAGCAGAATGCCGCAGTCGGCCCGCTCCACCACCTCGTTGAGGAATTCCCATTCGGTCATCTGGGACTCATGGAATTCCGCGTAGCTGCTCACGTTCTCCACGATCACCGGCACCTCCAGCACGTCGCGCGCCTGGCGGATCTTGGCGGCGGTCACCCGCACCGCCTCCCAGGTGTAGGGCATGGGCAGGAGGTCGTGGGTGTAGCGGCCATCCACCGAGCCCCAGCACAGGTGGTCGCTCAGCCACGGGGTCCGGGTGCGCCGCACCAGGGCCTTGAGACGGCGCAGGTGGCCGGGCTCCAGGGGGTCGGCGGAGCCGAAGTACAGGGACACCCCGTGCTGCACCACCCGGTACCGGTCCAGGATCTGCTCCAGGATCGCCAGTGGCCGGCCGCCGTCCACCATGAAGTTCTCCGAGATGATCTCGAACCAGTCCACCGCCGGCCGGTGCTCGAGCACATGCAGGTAGTGCGGAACCCGGAGCCCGATGCCCACGCCGTAGTCGGTGAAGCCGTTGAAGGGGTTGGCGGTCACGGTGGCGATCCTCCGGCTACAGGGTGCTGCAGCCGCCCTTGCCCTTGCAGCTGTTCTTGCCCTTGCAGCCGTTGTCGCCGGAGCTGCAGCCGCCCTGGGCCTTGCAGCTGTTCTTGCCGGCACAGCTGTGCTTGCTGGCGCCCTGGGCGAGGCCCATGGAGGGCTCGCCGGGGTTCGCGGACAGGGTCCTGCCGTTTCGGGCGGGGACGGCCAGGGGCTGCGCGGAAGCCGCGCCGCTCATCAGGCCGGTTCCGGCCGCGGCCAGAAGTAACGCCTTCGCCGAGTTGTTCATGGTTCCTCCGGGGTGGGACAAGGCTTGAGGCGGAGATTGTGACTCGATATCAAAAATAACCTAAAGAAATTTTTCCTCCCGATTTTTTCCGGGCCCTATGAGTATCCTGGGGGTTCTGGGAGATTCATGAAAACCTTCGCCATCCCCTTCCTGTTGCTGGGCTTCGCCCTCGTGGGGGAGCCTGCCCCGCGGATCCCGGTGCGCGATTTCTTCCGCAACCCGGTGCAGGCCGGGTTCGCCCTGTCCCAGAACGGCAAGTACCTGTCCTGGCTGGCGCCCTACCAGAACCGAATGAACGTGTTCATCCGGCCCCTGGCGGGCGGCCGGGCCCGGCGGGTCACCTCCGAAACCGCCCGGGACCTGTCCAACTATTTCTGGAAGGGCGACCGGATCCTGTATGAAAAGGACTTCGGCGGCGACGAGCATTTCCACCTGGTTTCGGTGGGGCTGGACGGCAAGGGGCTCAAGGACCTGACCCCGGGCCCCAGGCTCACGGCCGAGCTGGTGGACTCGCTGCCCGATGACGACCGGCACCTGCTGGTCTCCCACAATCGCCGGGATCCGCGGGTGTTCGACGTGTTCCGGGTGGACGTGAAGACCGGCCGGGAGCGGCTGGTGGCCCAGAACCCCGGCAATATCACCAGCTGGCTCACCGACCACGCCGGCCGGCTGCGGGCCGCCGTGGCCACCGACGGGGTGCAGAACACGCTGCTGTTCCGGGACCGGGAGGCCGACCCGTTCAAGGCCATCCTCACCACCAGCTTCAAGGACACGGTGGCGCCGCTGTTCTTCACCTTCGACAACCGGAACCTGTACGTGGCTTCCAACCGGGGCCGGGACAAGACCGCCATCTTCGAATTCGACCCGGCCACCGCCAAGGAGGGCCGGCTGCTGTTCGAGCGCCCCGACGTGGACGTGGACGGGCTGAACTATTCCCGCAAACGCAAGGTCCTCACCAGCGTCAGCTTCACCACCTGGAAGCCGGAGCGGGCGTTCCTGGACGCGGACACCGAGGCCCTGTTCCGCACCGTGCGGGCCCAGCTGCCGGGCTACGAGGTGGAATTCTCGGCTGAGACCCGGGCCGAGGACAAGTTCATCGTGGTCGCCTTCAACGACCGCACCCAGGGCAAGCGCTACCTGTTCGACCGGGCCACCGGCAAGCTCCAGTTCCTGGCGGAGGTGGCCCCGTGGCTCAAGGAGGGCGACCTGGCCGAGATGAAGCCGGTGAGCTACACTTCCCGGGACGGCCTCACCATCCACGGCTACCTGACCCTGCCCAAGGGCGTGGCCCCGGCGCGGCTGCCGGTGGTGGTGAACCCCCACGGCGGGCCCTGGGC
The DNA here is from genome assembly GCA_031292735.1 of Holophaga sp. The sequence continues at coordinate 11,212 of JARLGP010000240.1, read as the reverse complement.
CCGGGATGTGTGGGACTACAACTCCGAAGTCCAGTTCCTGGCCAACCGCGGCTTCGCGGTGTTCCAGCCCAATTTCCGGGGCTCCACCGGCTACGGCAGGAGCTTCTGGGAGGCCAGCTTCAAGCAGTGGGGGCGGGCCATGCAGGACGACATCAGCGACGGCGTGCAGTGGCTGGTCCAGCAGGGCATCGCCGACCCCAGGCGGGTGGCCATCTACGGCGCCAGCTACGGCGGCTACGCCACCCTGGCCGGGGTGGCCTTCACCCCGGACCTGTACGCGGCGGCGGTGGACTACGTGGGCGTTTCCAACCTGTTCACCTTCATGGACACCATGCCCCCCTACTGGAAGCCCTACCTGGCCACCATGCACGAAATGGTGGGCGACCCGGTGGCCGACAAGGCGCTGCTCACGGCTTGCTCGCCGGTCTTCCACGTGGACCGGATCAGGACCCCGCTGTTCATCGCCCAGGGCGCCAACGACCCGCGGGTGAACAAGGACGAATCCGACCAGGTGGTGGCGGCCCTGAAGCGGCGCGGGGTGGCGGTGGAATACATGGTCAAGGCCAACGAGGGCCACGGCTTCCAGAACGAGGAGAACCGGCTGGACTTCTACGCGGCCATGGAGAAGTTCCTGGCCCTGCACCTGCAGCCCGGGGTCACGGCACCGTAACATTGACGGCATGATTTATTTATTTATATTGTCGTGGGCCGCCGATTCCGCCACGGGCGGTTCGGGCCACAGGCTCGCTTCCGGGAGTTCCGCCATGCCGTTCTTTCGTTCTCCGCTGCCCACCTTGCTTGCCGGGATCCTGTTCGCCGGAACCGGTGCCGGCTGGTCTGCCACCCCCAGGAATCCCAACCGGCGCGACGAGCCGGAGCCGGAGCCCGGCAACGCGCCGCGCCGCAGGGAGGGTCTGGGGTAGGCTACCCGCCCGCCGGGTCCCGGGACGCCGGAACCGCCCGCGCCTCCCGCTCCAGGTAGCCCAGGCACACGGACACCAGCTGGCTGCGCAGGGCGCGCACCATCCTGGGCGACGCGCCTCCTTCCAGCACGGCGCGGGTCGGGCCGGCCAGCGCTCCGGTGACCATGAAGGCCGTGGTGGGCAGATCGGCGAACCGGGCATCCGTGGCCGTGCCCAGCATGGCCGCGAACGCCGCCCTGCAACGCTCCTCGCCTTCCAGGACCAGGTCCCGCGCGTGCAGGTCGCCGGCCACCTGGTAGAGTGCGCGCGCCTCGTCGGGGCGCTCGAACTTGGACCGAAGAAAGCCGTCGACCACCGCCGGAACCATGGTGGCCAGCGGCGTGTGGTGCACGGAGGCCGCGGCCCTCTCCACCGACTCCCAGATCCTCAGCAGGTGGCGCTCCAGCACGGAATACAGCAGCGCCTCCTTGTGCGGGTAGTACTGGTAGAGGGTGCCCACCGAGGCCCCCGCCCGTTCCGCGACCCGGACGGTGGTGAGCTGCTGCAAGCCGTCCGCCAGCAGAACCTGAATGGTGGCGTCGAAGATGGCGTCCACCGTGGCCCGGGCGCGCGCCTGGAGCGGCCTCTTGCGGGGCTTCAAACCGGTTTCGGCGCGGGGAACCAAATGCGAATCTCCATATCTGAAAGATCCTTCATACTATAGCGACGTTCGTTCTCAAGGAGCCTTCCGATGACCGAAGTGATCCGCGCCGGTTCCTACCCGCTGGGTGACCTGTCCGTGACCCGCATGGGCTATGGCGCCATGCAGCTGGCGGGGCCGGGCGTGTTCGGCCCGCCCAGGGACCGCGCCGGAGCAGTGGCGGTGCTGCGCGAGGTGCTCGCCCATGGCATCACGCACCTGGATACCAGCGACTTCTACGGCCCGCACCATACCAACCAGCTGATCCGGGAAGCCCTGCATCCCTACCGGGACGGCCTGGTGATCGTCACGAAGGTGGGCGCGAAGCGCGGCCCGGACGGTTCCTGGCATTCCGCCTCGTCTCCCGCGGAACTCCGGTCGGCCGTCCACGACAACCTGCGCAACCTCGGGCTCGAGGTGCTGGACGTCGTGAACCTGCGCCTGATGTTCGACATCGCGGAACCCGCCGAAGGCGACCTCGAGGAGCCGCTGAGCGCGCTTGCCGAGCTGCAGCGCCAGGGCCTCATCCGCCATGTGGGCCTGAGCAACGCCACCGCCCGGCAGGTGGCCCAGGCCCAGGCCATCACCCGGATCGTCTGCGTGCAGAATCAGTACAACCTCGCCCACCGTCGCGACGATTCCCTGATCGATGGGCTGGCGCAGTCGAGCATCGCCTATGTGCCCTTCTTCCCCCTCGGCGGATTCTCGCCCCTGCAGTCTTCGATCCTGGACGACGTTGCCGGGCGGTGCGGGAAGACGCCCATGCAGGTGGCCCTGGCCTGGCTGCTGCAGCGATCGCCGAACATCCTGCTGATTCCCGGCACCTCCTCGGTGGCGCACCTGAAGCAGAACATCGCCAGCGCCGGCCTGGACCTGCCGGCCAGCGCGGTCCGGGAGCTGGACCGGATCGGCGCGGCCGCGAACTGAACGGGGCGGCGAACGGAATCCTGAGGGTTGCACCGCTGGCGCGGCTGCTGCCGGTATCACCCCACTGCAGAGCGGTGCCGGAATCACCGGCTCGGATCGGTGTACCCCGACCGGCGCTAGCGCTTGTTGGATGGATCGAGCGAAGCCCCGCCCCGCCAAACCACGGCTCTCCAAATTTGAGTGGCCAAAGCTCAAGGTCAGAATCCGGGCTCAGGTGAATTGATATCAATCGACCGGAAAGGTGCCTAAGATAGCCGCACTGACGCGGAAAAAGGATCCGGACCGGCCCCTGGCCTGTTGGATTTTTGTTGTGTTTGTCATTTCAACGTTTATATTCTCCAACTGCGAGGTGGACCCCATGCTGAACCGCTTCCTGGCTTCCCTTAGCGTCAGCCGCAAGTTCATCCTGGTCCTCTCGATCCAGTCCCTCCTGCTGGTCCTGATCACGGTCCTGGGGCTGCTGGGGATCCAGGGCTCCCAGGCGGCCACCGGGCAGCTGGAACAGTGCGTGGTCAAGTCCAAGATGATCGGGCGCGCCCTCAACGACTCCAACGTGCTCCGGACGGTGCACATCTCGATGCTGGCGGCGGCCCATAACGGCGGCTACCAGGCCAAGCGCCTCCCCCGCATGCAGGAATACGAAGCGCGGGTCCAGGAGATCCTGCGGCAGTTCCCGGGCCTGCCCTGGACCGACCTGGAACGCCCCTTGGCCATGAAGGGAATGGGCTTCATGAAACAGTACCTGGAGGGTTTCGCCGCCCTCCTGGCCCAGGCCAAGACCCGGCAGGAGAGCGCCGTTCCGGAAATGATGGAAGGCAACGTGGGAATCCAGCGCCAGGCCCGGGAGGCCCTGGAAGGGCTGCAGGAGGCCGTCCTCAAGGCGTCTGACGACATGGTGCGGAACAATGCCCTTCAGGGCCGGCAGCACCAGGCCTGGATCCTGGGGATCGCCTTGGCCGGCCTGGTGCTGGGCATGGGCATCGTGCGCCTGGTGGCGCGCCAGGTCAGCAGCGGGGCCAAGGACCTGGAGGTCAGCATGAGCGCGCTGCACCACGGGGACCTCACCGTGCACAGCCAGGTGGAGGGGGCGGACGAGCTGAGCCACATCAGCCGCAGCCTGAACCTGGCCATCACCCAGCTCAGGGAGGACCTGCAGGCCATGGCCCAGATCGCCGAGCAGAACGCCTCCAGCGCCACCCAGCTGGCCGCCACCGGGGACGAGATCAACTCCGCCACCTCCGAGATCAGCCGCGGCGCCGACCAGCAGCGCGCCGCGGTGGAGCGGTCCACCGCCGCCTTGGGGGAGATGGCCCGCTCGGTGCAGGAGGCCATGCGCAGCGCCGCCACGGCGGAAAAGCTGGCCCAGGACTCCCTGGGCGCCAGCCGGGACGGCCTCAGCAGTGCCGGCGAATCCACCCGGGCCATGGCCGCCATCCGGGAAAGCGCCCAGAAGGTGTCCCGGGTCACCGTGGTCATCGGCGAGATCGCCCGGCAGACCAACCTGCTGAGCCTCAACGCGGCCATCGAGGCGGCCAAGGCCGGCCAGCAGGGCAGGGGCTTCGCGGTGGTGGCGGAGGAGGTCCGCAAACTGGCCGAGCGCAGCGGCAACGCGGCCAAGGAGATCTTCAGCCTGATCCAGGAAAGCGACCAGCGGGTGGAGCTGGGCGGCAAGGCGGTGGCCGCGGTGGCCGCCAACCTGGCCTCCATCGAGCAGGACGTGCGGCGCAACGCCGAGCAGGTGCACGCCATCGCCCGGGCCCTGGAGGTGCAGGGGCACACCGGCGAGCAGGTGGTGGAGGCCATGGCCGCCACCATGACGTCCACCGAGCGCAACGTCTCGGCCACCACTCAGCTGGCCTCTTCGGTCACCGAGACGGCCCGCACCATCGAGGAGCTGGCCCGGCTGGCGGTGGGCCTGCGCCAGCGGATCCAGCGCTTCAAGGTCGCCTGAGCAGGGCCGCCGCGATCTCCCGGGAAAGGTCCGCCATGATCCGGCTGTGGGCCGCCGCCAGGGCGTCCGGGCTGGAATCGGGCAGCGCTTCCCGGAGCAGGCTGGGGCGCACCAGCAGGGCCCGGGACTGCCCGGGCCGGGTCACCATCCACACCGCGTCCAGCAGCAGCGCGCCGTCCCGGGCCTGGCAGCTGCGCACCTCCAACTCCACCCGGTAGCCGGCCGCCACCCGCTCGCCGTACGGGCTGGCCACCACCGCCTCGCTGCCCAGCAGCAGGCCCAGGTTCTGCACCAGCACCCGCTGCATGTCCTGGTCCAGGGGGTTGCCCCAGCGGTGGGTATCGGAAAGCCCCATGCCCCCGGGGCCTTCGGCCAGCACCAGTTGTGGCCGCTGGAGCAGCTCCGGCAGCCGCACCGGCAGGATTTCCACCGCCAGGCCGCTGGGGGCCGGAGGAGGCCCCTCCAACTGGAGCGGCTGCAGGGTGTGGAACAGCACCGACGGGGAGGTCTTGAGCCCCAGGCAGCCCAGGGTGGCGGCCAGGAGCAGGACGGGCAGGAGGGGGCGGGTCATGGGTTCTTGCCTTTGCCGAAGATCATGGATTCGGGGTGCCGCTCCAGGGTGTCCGCCAGGTTGCGCAGGGCCTGGGCGGCCTGGGCGAACTGGTCCAGGGCGCGGCGCAGGTCGGTCTGGGTGGGGGAACCGGAGTCCAGGGTGCGCTCCAGGGCGGCCAGGGTGGTCTGGGCCTGGGCCAGGGTGGCCTTGGCCTGGGGCGCGGTCTCGGTGTCCAGGCGGGCCATCAGGGCGCGGGTCTGCTGCAGGGTTTCGCGCAGCACCGGGAAGGTGGCGCGCACTTCGCCGGCCACCTCCTCCAGGGGCAGCTTCTGCAGCCGCTCCGCCACCCGGGCCAGGTTGTCCAGCAGGGCGCCCATGGCCGAGGGCATGGTGGGAATCTCCCGGAAGCCCCCGCTGCGGGCCAGGGCCCGGGCCGGGGCCTGGGGGAAGAAGTCCAGCCCCACGAACAGGTTGCCGGTGAGCAGCGAGCCGGGCTTGAGCTGCGCCCGGAAGCCCTTGCGCACCAGGCGGGTCATGACCGCCTCGAACGGCTCGCCGCGCCCGCCGGTGAAGGCGAAGCGCTCCGGCTCCAGGGCCAGGAGCACGGGGATCCGCCCTTCCAGCTCCTGGCTGTGGAACTCCAGCCGGACCTCTTCCACCTGGCCCACCCGGACGCCCCGATACTCCACCGGGGCGCCGCGCACCAGGCCGCGCACCGATTCGTTGAAGTTCACCAGGAACAGCTGGCGGTCCCGGTAGACCGGCTCCAACGCCTGGTCGTGGCTGGGGAACAGGGTGAAGGTCTGGTTCGGCGGCGCCTCCACAGGCTCGGACTGGGGCGGGTTCTCGAAGGCGATGCCGCCCAGGAGCAGCTGGACCATGGAATCGGTGTGCAGCCGCATGCCGTTGGCGTCGAGGCTCAGGTCCACCCCGCCGGAATCCCAGAACCGGGTGTCCCGGTGGATCAGCTTGTGGTAGGGCGCGTGGATCTGGATCTTGATGCGCACCGACTGCCCGTCCGGGTCCAGGTCGAAGCCTTCCACCTCGCCCACGTGGATCTGCCGGAAGGTCACCGGCGAGCCGATGTTCAGGGAGCCCAGCTTCTCCGCCTTCAGCTCCATCATTGCGCCCGGCGAGTTGGGGGTGAGGATGGGCGCGCTCTCCAGCCCCTTGAACTCGCGCAGCAGCTTGCCGTGCGGGCCGGGGTCCATGCCGATGTAGGCGCCGGCCAGCAGGGTGCCCAGGCCGGAGATGCCGTTGGTGCCGATGCGGGCGCGCACCACCCAGAACCGGGTGTTCTCGGACAGCTTGGCGTCCACCTCCCGCTTCAGTTCGGCGGTGACCACCACCTGGCTGAAATCGGGGCTCAGGTTGATGGCGGTGACCCGGCCCACTTCCACGTCCTTGTACTTGATGCGGGTCTGGCCGGCCTCCAGCCCTTCGGCGGTCTGGAAGGTGATGGTGATGGTGGGGCCGTGCTCGCGGTAGGCCTTCAGCGCGATCCAGCAGCCGATGATCGCCGCCACCAGCGGGATCAGCCAGACCAGGGAGGGCCTGCGCCAGCGCACGGCGGGTTCCGGCAGGTCCTCGGGTTGGCGCAGCGGCTCATCCATGGTCAGGCTCCAAGGCGTCCCAGACCAGCCTGGGATCGAAACTGTGCACCGCCATGATGGTGGCCACCACCATCATGGCGAACGCCATGGCGCCCGGCCGGGGCACCACCGAGGCCATGCTGCCCATCTGCAGCATGGCCACCATGATGGTGATGGCGAAGATGTCCACCATGGACCACCGGCCCACCATCTCGGTGAGCCGGTAGAGCCCGGCCCTGGCCTGGGGCCGCCAGCGGGAGCGGAACCGCACCGACAGCAGCAGGAAACTGAGGATGACGAACTTGGCCAGCGGGACCAGCACGCTGGCCACGAAGATAAGCAGGGCCAGGGGCCATGAGCCGGTGCGCAGGAAGTAGACGACGCCGCTGATGATGGTGTCCTCGTGCGCCCGGCCCAGGGAGACCACCTGGGTGACCGGCAGCACGTTGGCGGGGATGTAGAGCAGCACGGAGGCGATCAGCAGCGCCCAGGTGCGGCCGGTGCTGTCCGGCTTGCGGCTGTGCAGGGAGGCGCCGCAGCGGGAGCAGGACCCCTGCCGGTCCAGCGGAGCCATCAGGCCGCAGGCGGAGCAGGCCTGCAGCCCGGCCAGCCTCGCGCTGGGGCCGCCCGCGGGGTGCGGGTCCGGGGCGCCGGGCGCCTGGGTGCAGTGCGCCACGCCTTCCCATACCTCCCGGGGGTCCAGGGAGGCGATGGCCAGCGCGGCCACCAGGAGGAAGCCGGCCAGCGCGTAGAGCGACGGCCCCGGCACCACCGTGGCCATCCTGGCCAGCTTGCTGTAGGAGACCAGCACCCCCAGCACGAACACCTCCACCATGCCCCAGCGGCGGAACTCCTCCAGGATGCGGAAGGCCCGGGCGGTCCAGGCCCCCTCCCGGCCGCGGGTGAGCTGCAGCAGCACCGCCGCCATGCCCACCAGGTGCACCAGCGGGCCCAGCACCACGGTGGTGACCAGGATGGCGGACAGCCACGGCCAGCCCAGGGTGGCCAGGATCCGGACGCAGCCTGGGATCGAGGCTTCCCGCACGGTGCCGTGCAGACGCAGGTCCAGCAGCGGGAACGCGTTGGCCAGGCAGAACAGCACCAGCGCGGTGAGGTACAGGGCCAGCACCGTTTCCAGGGTGGCGGACCGGCCCCGGCCCAGCACCGCGCCGCAGCGGACGCAGAGCTGCATGGTGTGCCGCTGCGGCCTCCCGGCCCGATGCAGGAGGTCGCAATCGGGACAAGCCAGCATGAGGGCAGTCTTCACCACGCAGAACCCCGGCAGGAGCTAGGAACACTAGCCTAATCTAGCCCCAATCGGGGGTTTCAGCTAGACCGGCCGAGGAACATCACCCGGGCGGCCTGGGCGGTGATGGGTTCGCTGAACAAGAAGCCCTGGCCGGTTTCGCAGCCCAGGCTGAGCAGGCAGGCCAACTGGTCGGGGCGCTCGATGCCCTCGGCGATCACCTCCAGCTTCAGGGAATGGGCCAGGCCGATGATGGCCTTGGAGATGGCCTGGTCGTTGGGATTGGTGGTGACGTCCTTGACGAACGACTGGTCGATCTTGAGGGCGTGGATGGGAAACTTCTGCAGGGAGTAGAGCGAACTGTAGCCGGTGCCGAAATCGTCGAGGGAGAGCCTCACGCCCATGTCGGCCAGGCTGTGCATGGTGCGGATGGCCTGCTCCACATCGTTCATGACCATGCTTTCGGTGAGCTCCAGCTCCAGCTGGGCCGGGGGGAAGCCGGTGGCGGCCAGCACCCGGGACACCGTCGCCACCAGATCCCCCTGCCAGAACTGCCGGCCGGAAACGTTCACCGCCATGCGCAGGCGTGCGCCCTGTTGTTCCATCCAGGTGCGGCCTTGGCGGCAGGCGGTTTCCAGCACCCACTCGCCCAGCGGCAGGATCAGCCCGGTCTCCTCGGCGATGGGGATGAATTCGCTGGGCGGGACCATGCCCAGGCTCGGGTGGGTCCAGCGCAGCAGGGCCTCGAAGCCCAGCAGGGCCCGGGTGCGCAGATCGTGCTGGGGCTGGAAGGCCACCGTGAAGTCCCGGTTCTGAAAAGACTTGCGCAGGGTGTTTTCGAGCACCAGCAGGTTCTGGCTCTTGGCGTTCATTTCCGGGTGGTAGTAGTGGTACGCGTTGCCGCCCCGCTTCTTGCTGTAGTACATGGCGGTGTCGGCGGTCTTCAGCAGGTCCTCCACGGTCTCCCCGTCGCCGGGGATCAGGCTGATGCCGATGCTGGCCGTGAGGCTGAGCGGCACGCCGCTTTGCAGGATGTCCTGGGCCAGGGCGTTGCGGATGCGGTCGATGACCCAGTGGATGTGCTCGGGATGGTCGATGCCGTCCAGCAGGACGATGAATTCGTCCCCGCCCAGCCGGGCCACCGTGTCCCCTTCCCGGATGCAGGTCTTCAGCCGCCGGGCCGCCTCCTGGAGCACCCGGTCCCCGGTGTCGTGGCCCAGGGAATCGTTGATGTGCTTGAACCGGTCCAGATCCATGAACAGGATGGCGCCCCGGTGGCTGTCCCGCCGGCAGCGGGAGATGGTCTGGCAAAGCCGGTCCTGGAGCAGGGTCCGGTTGGGCAGGCCGGTGAGCTTGTCGTAGAAGGCGAGGAAGCGGATCTCCTCCTGGGCCTTCTTCTGCTCGGTGATATCCCGCAGGCAGACGGAAATGCCGCCATCCAGCGGGAAGATCCGCGCCTCGTGCCAGGCGTCCAGGCTGGGCGTGCGGTACTCGAAGCAGCGCATCTCCTGCGCCTGCATGGCCTCCTGGTACCGTTCCAGGGCCGGCGCCGGGTCCGGCAGCAGGCCCTGGAACACGCTGCCGAGGATCCGGGCCCGGGGCTGGTTGAAGTAGGATTCGGCCTTGAGGTTGGCGTAGGTGAACCGCCAGTCCCGGTCCAGGGCGAAGAAGACGTCGCGGATGCTCTCCAGCACGTGCTGGGTCTGGGCATGGGCATCCTGGACCTGGTGCTCCAGGACGATCACCCGCAGGCACTTGTCCAGGGCCGCGTAGACCCGCTCGGCGGACAGGGGCTTGAGGATGTAGTCGTTGACCCCGGTCTCGATGGCCGCCAGGAGCAGCTCGGCCGAGCCGTACGAGGTGATGACGATGATCCGGGTGCCGGGGGCCCGGGCCCGGATCTCCCGGGCCATGGCAATGCCGTCCATCCTGGGCATCTTGATGTCGGTGATCACCATGCTGGGCTGGTGCCGCTGGAACAGCTCCAGCCCTTCCGCGCCGTCCCTGGCCACCAGCACCTGCTGGAACCGGGCCTCCAGGATCTTCACCAGGGCCTTCAGGGTCGGCCCATCGTCCTCGACGCACAACACCGGGTTGACATCCTTGGCCACGGAACGGGGAGACACGGGGGGCACTCCTTCGGGACAGCAAAAAACAAAAACAATTCATCAAAAAAGCGAGAACAGCCCAAAAAATAAGCTCAAAATATAAAGATGGCAAGCAAAATATGTCTGAAACATATTTATTCACAATGGATTTTGGGAACCGCTTTTTTCCAGCCCGCTGCCCAGCCTGGGCATAATGGACCTTTCCGTTTCCCCCACAGGAGCCTGGCCATGCGCCCAAGCGCCTTCCTTCTCGCCTTTGCCACCGTCGCGGCGTTCGCCGCGGCGCCCAAGCCCCAGGTGACCTTCACCACCACCCTGGGCAGCTTCACGGTGGAGCTCAACCCCGCGGCGACCCCCAAGACCGCGGCCAACTTCCTGGCCTACGTGAAATCCGGCCAGTACAACGGCACCACCTTCCACCGGGTCATCTCCCGCTTCATGATCCAGGGCGGCGGCATGACCGCGGACGGCGCCGAAAAGCCCACCCGGGCGCCCATTCCCAACGAGGCCAAGGAGGCCATGGCCGCGGGGCTGAAGAACGTGCGGGGCTCGGTGGCCATGGCCCGCACCTCCAACCCGCACAGCGCCACGGCCCAGTTCTTCGTGAACGTGGTGGACAACGCCTTCCTGGACTACCCGGGCCAGGACGGATGGGGCTACTGCGTGTTCGGCCACGTGGTGAAGGGCATGGACATCGTGGACCGGATCAAGGACGTGCAGACCGGCCCCGGCGACCGGCCGGTGACGCCGGTGGTGATCACCGGCGCCAAGCTGGTGCAGGCCGGCAAGCCGGCCGCCTGAGCCCTCAGTTCACCCGGAGCACGAGGTTCTGCTCGGACAGGCCGGCCAGGGTCCAGTGGGAGGTGTATTCGTGGGTGCCGCCGTCCGGGGTCAGGTTGGCGGGGGTGATGGTCTTCCGGGGGCCGGCGGAAACGATCCAGATGGGCCCGCCGGTGGCCTGCCCGTGCTCGTTGTAGCCCAGGATGAGGTACCGGGTGCCCCAGGGATCCATCATGCTCTGCAGTTCCGAGCCCAGGTAGGGGCCCTTGTAGCCCACCTCGGCCCAGGGCTGCCGGGGGGTGAAGCCGAACATGGCATTGGCCTGGTTCTGGGTCCAGGCGCCCCCGGGGGCGTTGGCGGAGGGCGACATGAACAGCCGGTCGATGGTGTTGGCGGCCACGAAGTGCGGCACGGCCACGGGGCCGCCCCCGGGCAGCGCGGGCGGCCCCAGGT
>JARLGP010000042.1 GCA_031292735.1 Holophaga sp. | reverse complement strand
GATGGAGGCCTGCCGGGAGCCTTCGCCGATGCCGATCATGGCGATCACCGCCCCGACCCCGATGATGATGCCGAGCATGGTGAGGAAGGCCCGGGTCTTGTTGCGGGTGATGGCGAACAGGGCCAGTTTCAGGAACTCAAGAATGGCCATGGCCAGGCTCCGGAAGGGGCGGGAAGGTCCGCATCAGTGGCGCATGCCGCCGCCGCCCAGGGGCGAAGCGGGGGCCGAAGCGGCCTTCTTGTAGTCCTCGACGCCGGTGAGCACCGGCATTCCCTCGCTGACCCCGTCGCCGCTCACCTCGGTGAACATGCCGTCGCTCACCCCGGTCTTGACCATCACCGGCCTGGGCTTGCCGTTGGCCAGCACCCACAGCCGCTCCTGGTGCCGGGCCACCAGGCCGCGGGAAACCACGCTGGATGGGCCGCCGGCCGGGCGCTGGGGGCCGGGCTTGAGCTCCTCCACGGAGATGAAAGAAGCCGGATTGAAGCGGATGGCCGCGCTGGGCACCCGCAGGACGTCCTCCCGGCGGTTGGTGATGATCGAGCAGTCGGCGGTCATCCCCGGGAACAGGGCCAGGTTGCCGTTGTAGACCGGGCTCCCGGGCGGCATGTAGCGGGCGGTGGTGTATTCCAGGGTTCCCTTCTGGCCCAACGCCAGGGAGGCGCCCTTCCTGGGGGCCGGCGCGGCGCCGGGGGCGGGCCGGGGCCGGTCGGAGCCCGAGGCGTAGGTGGTGCGGGGCTCGTTTTCCACTTCCATGACCACGTTGTAGGTCACCACGTTGTTGGTGATCACCGGGTTCAGCTGCACCTCGCTCACCACCCCCTTGAACTGCTTGTCGGGATAGCTTTCCACCGTGAAGAAGGCCCGCTGGCCCACCCGCACCTGGCCGATGTCCGCCTCGTCGATGGCCGCGTAGACCTTCATCTTGGCAAGATCCTGGGCGATGGTGAACACGTTGGGGGTGGAGAAGCTGGCGGCGACGGTCTGGCCCACATCCACCAGGCGCGACACCACCACCCCGTCCACCGGCGCCTTGATGGTGCAGTAGCCCAGGTTGGTCTTGGCGGTCTGCAGCCCGGCCCGGGCGGTTTCCACGCTGGCGCTGGCCACCTGCAGGGACAGCCGGAAGCCGTCCAGGTCATTGTCGGAGATCAGCTTTTCCTTCCACAGCTCCAGGTTGCGCTTGTAGACGATCTCGGCGTTGGCCTTGGTGGCGGTGGCCGACTGCAGCGTGGCCTGGGCGGACTTGAGCGCGGTGAGCGAGGGGGTCGGGTCGATCTGGCCGATCACCTGGCCCTTCTTCACCACGCTGCTGAAGTCCGCGGTGAGCGAGGTCACCACCCCGGATACCTGGGTGCCCACCGGCACCTGGATCAGGGCGTTGAGGGTGCCGGTGGCGGTGACCCGCTGGGTGATGCCACCCCGGTCCACCTTGGCCGAGCGCCAGTGGATCACCTCACGGTTGCCGCGCAGGGCCAGGGCCGTTCCGCCCGCAATGACCACCAGGGCCACGGTCAAACCCATCCATGTCGCTCGCTTCATTGGTACCTCAGGTTCCAGGGTTCCGCACAGGCTTCATCAAGCCAAGGGAGACATCCAATGGCCTGATGGTTGAGACGGGCACCGGGAAAGTGCCGAATCTTTCATGTCAGGGCAGCAACCCCAGGGTATCCTGGGCCGCCCGCTGGGCAAAGCCGATCATGACCGTGCCCGGGATGAGGCCCATGGCCAGCACCAGGAAACCGCAGATGAGCACCGTGGCGCCGGCCAGGGGCGCCACCACCGCCGGCTGCTCCGCGGCCTCCCGTTCCTGCTGCTCGGAGGGCTTGCCCATGAACAGGGCCACCGGCACCGCCAGGTAGTAGTAGACCGACACCAGGCTGGCCAGCACCCCCACCACCGCCAGGCCCACGTGCCCCTGGAGGATCAGCTCCTTGAAGATCATGTATTTACCATAAAACCCGGCCATGGGCGGCAGCCCGGCCAGGGAAATCATGCACAGGCTCACCGCGATGCCCAGGCCCGGCCGTTTCCAGCCCAGGCCGCGCAGCCCGTCGAAGCTGGCCTTTTCCCCCACCAGCCCGAACGCCGAAAGCATGCCGAACGCGCCCATGTTCATGGCCAGGTAGGCCAGCAGGTAGAACAGCATCCCGGCGTAGGCGCCCGGGGTGGCCGCCACGAAGCCCAGCAGCAGGTAGCCGGCGTGGCTGATGCTGGAATAGGCCAGCATCCGCTTGATGCTGGTCTGGGCCAGGGCGGCCAGGTTGCCCAGCACCAGGGAGCACACCGCCAGCACCGCCAGGGCCGAGCGCAGCTGCGGCCCCACCGCCGGCAGCGCCACGGCCATCACCCGCATCAGGGCCAGCAGCGCCACCCCCTTGGTGGCCACCGACATGAACCCGGCGATGGGGTGGGGCGCGGCCTCGTAGACGTCGGGCGTCCACTGGTGGAACGGCACCACGCTCATCTTGAACAGGAAGCCCAGCAGCAGCAGGGCCGCCCCGGCCAGGGCGACGGGATCCAGGGCCCCGCCCAGGGCCAGGCGGGTGCCGATCACCGTGATGTCCAGGCTGCCGGTGGCGCCGTACAGCAGCACCGAGCCCATGAGGAAGCTGGCCGAGGCCACGGCCCCGGTGATGAAGTACTTCATGCCGCCTTCCATGGCCTGTTCCCGCATTCGCACGCTGGCGGTGAGGGCGTACAGGGGCAGGGAAAGCAGTTCCAGGGCCAGGAACAGCAGCAGCAGGTTGCCGGTGGCGCAGAACAGGATCATGCCCGTCACCGAGAACAGCAGCAGCGACAGGGTCTCGCCCTTCACCCAGCCCTCCTGGTGCAGGTGGTCCCACAGCTGGAGCACGGCCATGGCCGCGGCCACCAGCACGAAGATGCCGCCGAACTGGGCCAGCCGGTCCATGCGCAGCGCCCCGAAGCCGGGCTGGGCGCCGGTGGCCCAGAGGTGGGTCAGGTGGAAGAAGGCGCCGGTGAGCGCCAGCAGCGCGATGAAGAACATGGAGGCGCGGATCCACTTGACCGTGGCCTGGTCGGAATCCAGGCTGGCGATGGGCAGCAGGCACGCCCCCAGCGCCGGGATGAGCAGCGGCATGATGGCCGCCAGCTGGGCGGGGGTCGGGGTCATGGCTTCACCTCACGGGCCAGCAGCGCGGGCGGCTGCGCCTGGGGCGACGGCATGCGCGAAAGCAGCTGCCCCACCTGGGTCTCGGACTGCCACAGGAAGGTCTTGGGATGCACGCCCATCCAGAAGATGAGCAGCACGATGGGCAGCATCACCGCGATCTCCCGGGCGTCGAGATCCTGGTGCAGCCGGGCGGTGCCGCTGTCCTCGCCGGCGTTGGCCGGGCCCCAGAACACCCGCTTTACCATCCAGAGCATGTAGACCGCGCTCAGCAGCACCCCCAGGGTGGCCACGCAGGCCAGCGCCCGGCCCCAGTGGAAGCCGGAGCCGTAGGTGCCGTTCAGGATCAGGAACTCCCCGACGAAGCCGTTGGTGAGCGGCAGGCCGATGCTGCTGAGCGTGACGATCAGGAAGAACGCCGTGAACACCGGCATCTTCAGGGCCACCCCGCCGAAATCGGCGATCCGGCGGGTGTGGGCCCGGTCGTAGAGCATGCCCACCAGCAGGAACAGCGCGCCGGTGGAGATGCCGTGGTTGAGCATCTGCAGCATGGCGCCCTGGGTGCCCAGCATGGTCATGGAGGCGATGCCCAGCATGATGAAGCCCATGTGGCTCACCGAGGAGTAGGCCACCAGCTTCTTGATGTCGGTCTGCACCATGGCCACCAGGGCCCCGTAGACGATGGCCGCCACCGACAGCACCGCCAGCAGCTGGGCGAAGTGCACCGCCGCGTCCGGGAACATGGGCAGGGCGAAGCGCAGGAAGCCGTACGAGCCCAGCTTCAGCAGCACCCCGGCCAGGATCACCGAGCCCCCGGTGGGCGCCTGGGTGTGGGCGTCGGGCAGCCAGGTGTGCAGCGGGAACAGCGGCACCTTGACGGCGAAGGCCAGGGCGAAGGCCAGGAACAGGGTGCTCTGGGTGGCGAACGGCAGCGCGGCGACGGTCTGCGCCATCACCCCCGGGGCGAAGCTGCCGGCCTTGCCCGCCAGGTAGAGCAGGGCCACCAGCCACAGCAGCGAGCCGGCCAGGGTGAACAGCACGAACTTGGTGGCGGCGTAGCGGCGCTCGTCACCGCCCCAGACGCCGATGAGGAAGTACATGGGCAGCAGCATGGCCTCCCAGAACAGGTAGAACAGCAGCAGGTCCTGGGCCACCAGGGCGCCCAGCATGCCGGTCTCCAGCATGAGGAACAGGGCCACGGCGGTGCCGGCCCGCTTGCCGATGCTGTTCCAGGTGCCCAGCAGGGTCAGCGGCACCAGGAAGGCGGTGAGCAGCACCAGCCACAGGTTCAGCCCGTCCACGGCCAGGTGGTAGTCCACCGGGATGCCCACGGCGGTGAACCAGGGGAACCGCTCGGCGAAGATCTGGCCCATGGGGTCGGCCGGCAGGTGCAGCAGCCGGATGGCGGCCACCGCCAGGATGCCGGTGGCCCCCAGCAGGCCCAGCAGCTTGGCCAGGGGTGCCTGGCGCTCTGACAGGGGCAGCAGCAGGAGCCCCCATAGCAAGGGGGCGAACACGAGAAAACTGAGGAGGTGGGAATGGATCCATACGGTGATCACGGCGGCATCCTACTTCAAGAAGATCCAGAGCAGGAGCACAGCCCCGATGGCCATGCCCAGTGTGTAGTTGCGCACCCGCCCGGTCTGGGCCAGCGCCGCGGCATCCCCCGCGGCCCGGGTCAGCGCGCCCGGGAGGTTCACGCCGACGCCGTCGATGAGGATGACGTCGAAGGCCTTCCAGAGGAAGTTGGCGCCCCAGCGGACCGGGCCCAGCAGGCAGGTCTCCACCGCCTCGTCCACGTAGAACTTGTTGGCCAGCACCCGGTACAGCCCCGGAAGCCGGCCCTTGAAGCCTTCCTCGGCGGCCGGCCCCCGGCGGTAGATCCGGAAGCCCAGGAAGCCCGCGGCCAGGGCCACGACGGTGGACAGCGCCATGAGCGACCAGGCCAGGCCCGCCCCGCCGTGTTCCGCGGCCGGCGCCAGGCCGGCGTGGCCGAAGGCCAGGGCCGGCTCCAGCCAGCCCTCGATGGCGAAGCTGCCGCCCCAGATCCGGGGCAGCCCCAGCAGGCCCGCCAGCAGCGCGCCCACGGCCAGGATGACCAGCGGCACGGTCATGGTGCCCGGGCTTTCCCTGGCATGCTCGAAGGCGTGGGCGTCGCGCGGCTCGCCCCAGAAGGCCAGGGCCATCAGCCGCCACATGTAGAAGGCGGTGCAGGCCGCCCCCAGCAGGCCCATGGCGTAGAGCACGGGGCTCTTCTGGAAGGCCAGGAACAGGATCTCGTCCTTGCTGAAGAAGCCCGAGGTGCCGGGAAAGCCCATGATGCAGAGGGTGGCGACCACCATGGTCCAGAACGTGACGGGCAGCTTGGCGCGCAGCCCGCCCATGCGGAACAGGTCCTGCTCGTGGTGCATGGCCTGGATCACGCTGCCCGCGCCCAGGAACAGCAGCGCCTTGAACCAGGCGTGGGTGAACAGGTGCAGGAAGCCCGCGGCGAAGCCCGCCGAGCCCAGCCCCAGGAACATGTAGCCCAGCTGGGAGACCGTGGAGTAGGCCAGCACCTTCTTGATGTCCCGCTGGAACAGGCCCATGAGGGCCGCGAACAGGGCGGTGGCGCCGCCCACCCAGGCCACCGCGGTGAGGGTGATGGGGGTGAGCAGGAACAGCGGGGCCAGCCGGCAGATGAGGTAGATGCCCGCGGTGACCATGGTGGCGGCGTGGATCAGGGCGCTCACCGGGGTGGGCCCGGCCATGGCGTCCGGCAGCCAGAGGTAGAGGGGGATCTGGGCGCTCTTGCCGGTGGCGCCCACGAACATCATGAGGGTGGCGAAAGTGAGCACCCCGAACCCGGCCTCGGGGCCCAGCTGGCCGGCCCGGGTGAGGATCTCGCCCACGGTGAGGGTGCCGAAGGCGGCGAACAGGGCCATCATGCCCATGGTCATGCCCAGGTCGCCCACCCGGTTGAACAGGAACGCCTTGAGCCCGGCGGCGGACGCCAGTTCGGTGTCGAAATAGTAGCCGATCAGCAGGTAGCTGCAGAGGCCCACCCCTTCCCAGCCCACGAACAGGAGCGGCAGCGAGGAGCCCAGCACCAGCAGCAGCATGAAGAACAGGAACAGGTTCAGGTAGCAGAAGTAGCGGGCGTAGCCCTCCTCCTCCCACATGTAGCCCACCGAATACAGGTGGATGAGCGCGCCGATGCCGGTGACCACCAGGGCCATCACCGAGCTGAGCGGATCCAGCACCAGGCCGAACGGCACCCGCAGGGGCCCCACCGCCAGCCACTGGCAATACACCAGGTCCAGCCGGCGCCCGGCGGCGCCCTGCACCGCGGCCAGGGCGAACCCGGACAGCGCCAGGGGGACCAGCACGCAGGCCAGGGCCACCGCGGTGACCGCGGCCTTGCCCAGCCGGCGGCCCAGCAGCCCATGGAAGGCGGCCCCCAGCAGGGGGAGAACGGGAATGAGCCAGGCGGTTTTGAGCATCAGGCCCTCACTGTTTCAGCGCGTCGGCGCGGTCGGTGTCGGTGCTGTGCCGGTGGCGGTACAGCCCCACCACCAGGGCCAGCCCCACCGAAGCCTCGCAGGCGGCCACGGCGATGATGAACAAGTAGAACACCAGGCCCTGCACATCCCCCCCGCGGAACCGGGCGAAGGCCAGCAGGGCCACGTTGGCGGCGTTGAGCATGAGCTCCACCCCCATGAACTGCAGGAGCACCGAGCGGCGGCCCAGCACGGCGCCCAGGCCGACCAGGAACAGCAGCAGGGCCACCAGGATGTAGCCCTGGAGGCCGCCGGAAAGGATGGAATTGAGAGTGGTCATGCCCGGCTCCATCACAGGTCCCGCTTCACCAGCGCCACCGCGCCGACCATGGCGGCCAGCAGCAGCAGGCCCGCCACCTCGAAGGCCACCAGGTGCCCGCCGAACAGGGCGTTGCCCAGGCTGTCCAGGGTGAGCGCCGCGGGCGCCGAGCTGGCGGCGCCCGCGTCCAGCCGGCGCAGCAGCGGCGAACTGGCCACCAGCCTCACCACCCCGCCGGCCAGGGCCACCAGCACCGCCGCCGAAACCCAGCGTTGCATGGGCCGGGAGCGCACCGCCGGCTCCTCCTGGTGCTCGTTGAGCAGCATGATCACGAACAGCAGCAGCACCACGATGGCCCCGGAGTAGACGATGATCTGCAGGGCCGCGGCCACCGGGTTCAGCAGCAGCAGGAAGAGCCCGGCCACCCCCATGAAGCTGAGCACCAGGCAGAGCCCCGCCACCACCAGGTTGCGCTGGAGCACCAGCGCCACGGCGCCGGCGAGGGTGATGAAGGCGAAGATCAGGAACATGGGTGCGTCCTATTCTGCAACGGGCGGGCGCGGCACGGTGGGGGTCGGGTCCTCGGTGATGCGGGCCTTGCCGTCGCGGTCCGCGTAGGTGTTCATGAGGTCCCATTTGCCGAACTGCATGGTGAGCCGGTCATAGGAAGCCTGCTCGTAGTTGGTGCGCAGCCAGATGGCGTCCTTGGGGCAGGCCTCCTCGCACATGGCGCAGTAGATGCAACGGAGCATGTCGATCTTGAAGACCGCCGGGCGCTTTTCCTGGAACCCCTGGGTCTTGTTGAGGTCGCCGTACTCCTCGGCCTCGATGGTGATGCACCGGGCCGGGCAGGCCTCGGCGCACATGAAGCAGGCCACGCACTTGATGGAGCCGTCCTCGAACCGCTTGAGCTCGTGCAGGCCCCGGTAGCCCTCCGCCGGCTCGCGCTTGCGGTCCGGGTAGGGGATGGTGAACCGTTTGCTGGAGCGGGTGGTGATCTGCTTCAGGAAATGGCGCATGGTGATGACCATGCCCATGAGCACCGGCCAGACATAGGTCCGGTCCAGCCAGCTCAGTTGCACTTTCTTGACCAGCACCGCCATGGTTCAGGCCCCCCTATGCATCAGCCAGGCCTGGAGCAGGAGGTTGCCCAGGCCCAAGGGCAACATCACCTTCCAACCCAGGAACATCAGCTGGTCGAAGCGGAACCGGGGGATGGTCCAGCGCACCCAGATGAACACCCAGCAGAAGAACAGCAGCTTGACGGCGAAGGCCGCCACCGACAGCAGCACCGGCGGTTCCGGCAGCCACGGGATGCGCCAGCCGCCGAAGTACAGGGTGACGATCAGCGCCGCGGCGGTCACCAGGTGCACGTACTCGGAAAGCTGGAGCAGGGCGAACTTCATGGAGCCGAACTCGGTGTGGAAGCCGGCCACGATCTCGCTTTCGCCCTCGGCGAAATCGAACGGCAGCCGGTTGCTTTCGGCGAACATGCAGACCGTGAACACCAGGAAGCCGAGCACCTGCGGCAGCACGTTCCACATCCCGGACTGGGCCGCGATGATCTGCTGGGGATCGTAGCCGCCGGTGCGCATGAAGACGGCCACCACCGCCAGCCCCATGGCGATCTCGTAGCTGACCATCTGGGCCGCGGAGCGCATGCCGCCCAGGATCGCCCACTTGTTGTTGCTGCTCCAGGCGGCGGTGAGGATGCCGTAGACCCCCACGGCGCCGATGGCCAGGGGATAGAGCATGCCCATGCCGTTGCCCGGGTCCAGCAGGCTCAGGTGGAAGGTGTGCCCGCCCTGGGTGAAGCTGCGGCCGAACGGGATGATGGCGAAGCCCATCATGGCCGGCACGAAGGCCAGGATCGGCGCCAGCCAGAACAGCATGCCGCTGGCGTCGGCCGGAACCAGGTCCTCCTTGAGGAAGAACTTGATGCCGTCGGCCAGCAGCTGGGGCAGCCCCAGCAGCCGCCAGCGGCCGAACAGCAGCGCCCGGTTGGGACCGATGCGGTCCTGGATCATGGCGCTGCCCCGGCGTTCGACCCAGGTAAGCAGCGCCGCCAGGGTCAATGGGCCCAGGAAGACGATGACCAGCTTGACGATCATCCAGAAGGTTTCCGGCATCAGGTGCAGCAGACTGGCCAAAGATTCCATGGGTGGCTTTCCGGCAAGGTTTCCACGGGAAACCCGACCCTTCAAGTTAGCAGGGAGCATCCGATTGGGCCAAGAATGCTAACGCCGCCGCCATGAAAGGCAGCCCCCGCCCGGGCCATCCATGGGCCAGACTGAGATTTACAACCTATGAAGTTCCAGGTAGGCTTTCGGATCATTCCTTTTCAGGAATTGCCTTTCCCTGAACACCTAATCCCATAAACGCATTCGATTTATTTCACGGTAAAACACCAAAGGAGCTCACATGATAGAAGGCAAACCGGTAAAAATACTCAGTCTTACCGTGCTGGTATGTTCTCTCGGCTACTTTGTCGACATGTTCGATTTGCTGTTGTTCCCCATTCTCCGGCAGCCCAGCCTCACCTCCATGGGGATCATCGGCCCGGCGCAGATCGTGGCCTACCGCAATCTCCTGAATGCCCAGATGATCGGCATGCTGTTGGGCGGCATCTTCTGGGGCATGCTGGGCGACAAGAAGGGCCGGCTGTCGACCCTGTTCGGCAGCATCGCGCTCTATTCCTTCGCCAACATCTGCAACGCCTTCGTGCACACCACGGATGCCTACATGCTCTGGCGCTTCATTTCCGGCTTCGGCCTGGCCGGTGAGCTGGGCGCCGCGGTAACCCTGGTGAGCGAACTGCTGCCCAAGGAGAAGCGCGCCTACGGCACCACCATCGTGGCGGCCACCGGGATCTTCGGCACCGTCATGGCGGGCCTGGTGGGCAAGTACCTGCCCTGGCGCACCGGCTACCTGGTGGGCGGCGGCCTCGGGCTGTTCCTGCTGATCCTGCGGATCGGCATCCGGGAAAGCGGCATGTTCAAGACCATGCACACCACCAGCGTGTCCAAGGGCAACTTCTTCATGCTGTTCACCAGCAGCGAGCGGTTCTTCCGCTACCTGCGGTGCATCCTCATCGGCCTGCCCACCTGGTTCACGGTCGGCATCCTCATCAACCTCTCCCCGGAATGGGCGCCCAGGATGGGCGTCACCGGTCCCGTGGCCGCCGGCACCGCCGTGGCCTTCACCTACTCCGGCATCACCCTGGGCAGCTTCGCCTCCGGCTTCCTGAGCCAGGTGTGGGGCAGCCGCAAGAAGGTGGTCCTGCTGTTCATCCTGGCCACCGTGGCCGGCGTCGTCTTCTTCCTCACGGCCCACGGCCTCAGCCCGTTCATGTACTACATGCTGGCCCTGTACCTGGGCCTGGCCACCGGCTACTGGGCGGTGTTCGTCACCATCGGCGCCGAGCAGTTCGGCACCAACCTCCGCTCCACCGTCGCCACCACCGTGCCCAACTTCGTGCGCGGGGCGGTGCCGCTGATCACCGGCAGCTTCGTCGCCATGCAGGCCTCCATGGGCTTCCACGGCAGCGCCGCGATCGTCGGCGGGGTCTGCTTCCTCCTGGCCCTGGGCTCCCTGTGGGGCCTGCGGGAAACCCACGGGCTGGACCTCGACTACATGGAGTAGGGAATCCGGAAAAAACCAGGGGAAAGGACACCGCAGGGTGTCCTTTCTCTTGCCGGCGCCATGGTATCTTTCGGGATCGACTCGAAGGGGGCGCGGCATGGGCTTTTTCGACTTTCTCGCTCGGCAGGGCCAGCCCGCGGCCGCGGGCATCCAGGCCTTCGAACCGCTGCCGGAGGGCACCTCCACCAGCACCCGGTTCGTCCGGGAGCTGCTGGAAGTGCCCAAGGCGGCCCGCAACCCGGCCTGGTCCGACCAGTTCCTGGAGCACGTGGCCGACGCGGCGTTCTTCAGCCGCCACCCCAGCGTGGTGCTGGGCGCGGAGCGCCTGCCCTACTTCGCCCTGCATTCCACCCCGGCCGATCCCCAGGACTTCCCCAGCCACGTGATCCACCACATGAAGGACGACGCCCTGCTGGAGCACGGCATGGGCGTGGTGATCAACCCCAACGGCCAGGAGGCGGACTGGGCCTTCAGCTTCGGCGACATTCTGCATTTCCACCTGTACGGCAGCTTCTACCCGGCCAAGGGCGGGGCTTCAAAGGCCAGCCCCGGCCGGGCGCCCCAGGCCCTGCCGGTGGCCGCCCGCAAGGCGCTGCGCGCGTTCCTGCAGGGGCTGGGGGTGAAGGAGCCCCGGGTCATGCTGGCCGCCCGGGACCACGCCGGGCCGGGCTCCATGGAACTGGTGTTCGGCTTCTCGCCCCAGGAGTTCACCAGCCTGGACGAGTTCCGCTTCGCCATGAACAACCTGTCCTGGTTCCTGCCGCGCAACTATTCCTATTCCGTGGCGGGAAACCAGGCCCGCAAGGACGGGGCTTTCGAGCAGCTCTGATCAGCTGTCGGGCTGGCCTTCCTGCCGGGCCCAGGAATCCTTCAGGCTGACGGTGCGGTTGTAGACCGGGGCGCTGGGCCTGGAGTCCAGGTCCACCACGAAATAGCCCAGCCGTTCGAACTGGAAGTGCTCGCCGGGCTTGGCTGTGGCCAGGACCGGCTCCAGCCAGGCCTTGGCCAGCACCTCGCAGCTTTCCGGGTTGATCCCCTTGCGCCAGTCCTCGCCTTCGGGCACGTCCATGGGGTCCTTGGCGCTGAACAGCCGGTCGTAGAGCCGCACCTCGGCCTTCACCGCGTGGGCCGCCGACACCCAGTGCAGGGTGCCCTTCACCTTGCGGCCGTCGGGGGCGGTGCCGCCCAGGGAGGCGGGATCCCACTGGCAGTGCAGTTCCACCACCGCGCCGGAGGCGTCCTTGACCACGCTGGTGCAGCGCACCAGGCAGGCGTTCTTAAGACGCACCTCGGCCCCCGGGGCCAGCCGGAACCACTTCCTGGGGGGCACTTCCTGGAAATCCTCCTGCTCGATGTAGATTTCCCGGGCGAACGGCACCTGGCGCCGGCCCAGCTGGGGGTCGTCGGGATGGTTGGCCACGTCCAGCCAGTGCACCTCGCCCTCGGCCAGGTTGTCGATCACCAGCTTCAGCGGCCGCAGCACGGCCATGGCCCGCCTGGCCTTCACGCCCAGGTCCTCGCGCACGCAATGCTCCAGCAGCCCCACGTCGGCCACCATGTCCCGCTTGGCCACGCCCACCTTGTCGGCGAAGGCCCGGATGCTTTCGGGGGTGTAGCCCCGGCGGCGCAGGCCGGTGATGGTGGGCATCCGGGGATCATCCCAGCCGCGCACGTGGCCTTCCTTCACCAGCTCCAGCAGGCGGCGCTTGCTCATGACGGTGTAGGTGAGGTTGAGCCGGGCGAACTCGATCTGGCGCGGCAGGGGCCGCTGGAAGAACTTGCCGTCCACGTCCTGTTCAAGGAACCATTCATACAATGGCCGGTGGTCCTCGAATTCCAGGGTGCAGATGGAGTGGGTGATCCGCTCGATGGCGTCGCTCACCCCGTGGGCGAAGTCGTACATGGGGTAGATCGGCCAGGCGTGCCCGGTGCGGTGGTGCTGGACCCGGCGGATCCGGTACATCAGCGGGTCGCGCAGGTTCATGTTGGGGCTGCCCAAGTCGATCTTGGCGCGCAGCACCCGGGTGCCGTCCTCGAAGCTGCCGGCCCGCATGGCGCGGAACAGCTCCAGGTTCTCCGCCACGCTGCGCTCCCGGAACGGGCTGGGCCGGCCCGCCTTGAAGAAGTTGCCCCGGTATTCCCGGATCTCCTCGTCGGACAGGTCGCACACGTAGGCCTTGCCGGTCTCCACCAGGTACTCGGCGTAGTCGTACAGGAACTGGAAGTAGTCGGAGGCGTAGTGTTCCCCGGCCCACTCGAAGCCCAGCCAGCGCACGTCGTCGCGGATGGAATCCACGTACTCCACATCCTCCTTGGCCGGGTTGGTGTCGTCGAAGCGCAGGTTGGTGCAGCCGCCGTATTTCTTGGCCAGGCCGAAGTTGATGCAAATGGATTTGGCGTGCCCGATGTGCAGGTAGCCGTTCGGCTCGGGCGGGAAGCGGGTGCAGATGCGCCCGCCATGCTTGCCGTCGTCCAGGTCCGCCTCCATGATCTCTTCGATGAAGTTGCGGCTTCGATTGTCGGGGAGGGAGGCATCGTTGGTCATGGCGGCTTTCGTAAGGGTGGCTAGAGCCAGGGCTGAAGGCGGGTGGCGACTTGGTCGGGGCCGAGCAGGGTCAGGGTGTCGAAGATGGGCGGGCTCACGGTGCGCCCGGTGAAGGCCACCCGCAGCGCCTGGGCCAGATCCTTGAGCTTGAGCCCGTGCTCCGCCAGGATCCCCTCGAAGCCGGCCTTGAGCGCGTCGTGACTGTAGTCGGTGAGCGCGCACACGGCCCGGAGGGCCGGCTTGACCCGATCTACCATGAATTTTTCAACAGAGGCCGGATCGAACTGGCTGGGCGGGGTGAACAGGAAGTCCAGGGTGTCGGCGATGTCCTTGAGGGTGGCCCGATTCTTGTTGCAGCCGATGGCCAGGGCCTTCCATTCGTCGCTCTTGGCCATCCAGGCCGCCTCCTGCCCGCGCAGGTGGTACTGCCAGCGCAGGTGCGGCTCGATCTCCCGCCAGTCCAGCCGCTGGATCAGCTTCTGGTTGAACCAGGTGAGCTTGTCCAGGTCGAACACGGCCGCGCTCTTCTGGATGTCGGCCAGGTCGAACATCTCGATCATCTGCTCGTCGGTGAGCAGCTCCTCCTCGACGCTTTCCGCCGCCTTGCCGTCCAGCCGGGGGGTCCAGCTGAGCTTGGCCAGGGTCAGGCGCACCGCGGCGGGCAGAAAGCCCAGGTCGCGGAACTCGGTGATGCTGGCGGCGCCGTGCCGCTTGGACAGCTTGGCCTTGTCCTTGCCGAGGATCATGGGCACGTGGGCGAAGGCGGGCAGCTCGTAGCCCAGGGCGTGGTACAGGGCGATCTGCTTGGGGGTGTTGGCCACGTGGTCGTCGCCGCGCACCACGTGGGTGACGCCCATGTCGGTGTCGTCCACCACCACGCAGAAGTTGTAGGTGGGGGTGCCGTCCATGCGGGCGATGATCCAGTCGTCCAGGCTGTCGGCGGGCACGGTGATGTCGCCCTTGATCAGGTCGTGCAGGACGATCTCCCCGGTGCGCGGCATGCACAGGCGGATGGTGGCCGGCTCGGAGGCGTCCCAGTGCTTGTCCCGGCAGCGGCCGTCGTACATGAAGGGGTGGCCCTGGGCCTCCGCCTCTTTGCGGCGCTGGTCCAGTTCCTCCCGGGTGCAGCGGCAGCGGTAGGCCAGGCCCTGGTCCAGCAGCTGCTGGATCTTGGCCCGGTAGAGGTCCATGCGCAGCATCTGCCGGTAGGGGCCGTGGGGGCCGCGGAAGGCGGCGGGGTCGCCGGGCACCGGGCCCTCGTCCCAGTCCAGCCCCACCCACTCCATGCCTTCCTCGATGATGCGGATGTTGTCGTCGGTGGAGCGGTCCAGGTCGGTGTCTTCCACTCTCAGAATGAACGTCCCCTTGTGTTTCCGGGCCAGAAGCCAGCAGAACAGCGCCGTACGGACGCCTCCGATGTGGAGCATCCCGGTGGGGCTGGGTGCGAACCTAGTGACGACGGATTGGGACATCTATACCTCGGGAACAAGTCCATCCCTTAGTTTGCCCCATGTCTCCTATTTGAGGTAAAGCTTCAATCGGATCTCCACCGGAGAATCGCCGCTGAACAGGCTCCGATCCAGCACCACCGGCACTTCCACCACGCTGCTGCCGCCGTGCCCGGACCCCGCCACCGGCAGGCCCCCGGCCTCGGTCACCGGCAGTTCCTCGATCTCCTCCAGCATCTCGCCCGCGCCCAGGTCCTCCACCTCCAGCGGCCCGGAGGTGGTGGACCTGGGGCTGGCGTCCGGACGCGGAGCCGCGCTGCCGGCCGCCGGGTTGAACAGCTCCGAGCCGGAGGTCTCCACCACCCCGCCGTACTTCTCGGTGAGCCGCTTGAGCACCAGCAGGGCCACGCCCTTGAGGGTCTCCCGCACGCCCCGGCCCTGGGTGGCGCAGGCCTCGAAGGTGGGGGCGCCGAACCGGTTGATCTCCCGGTCCAGGACCTCCACCGGCAGGGCGTTGGGGGTGTCGCGCTTGTTGAACTGGATCACGTGGGGCAGCTTGTCCAGTTCCGAGCCCTGCTCGCGCAGGTTCTCGATGAGGTTCTGGAAGCTTTCCTTGTTGCCGTCCAGGGCCTGGGCCTGGGAATCGGCCACGAACACCACCGCGTCGGCCCCGCGCAGCACCAGTTTCCGGGTGGCGTCGTAGAACACCTGGCCCGGCACGGTGTAGAGCTGGATCCGGGTCTTCATGCCCCGGACCGTGCCCAGTTCGATGGGCAGGAAGTCGAAGAACAGGGTCCGGTCGGTCTGGGTGGCCAGGGACAGCATCTTGCCGCGGCCGTCCTGGGGCAGGGAATCGTACACCGTCTGCAGATTGGTGGTCTTGCCGCACAACCCGGGGCCGTAATAGACGATTTTTGCGGTCAGCTCTTTGGTCGCCGCATTATAAAGAACCATGTTGCCTCCGCCCAGGACAATGGATGCCAGATTGGCTGATCGGATGGCTCCAGGTCAAGAATGAAGCCGATCCAGGGACGCGCTTGGTTTGCAAAGGGGCTGACAGACCATTAGACTTCACGTTACATCCTGCCGAAAAAGGGGACGCCATGGCCAAGCTGCTCGTTCAAGAGGGTAATGGAGCACGCGAATTCGAGCTGGTGGACCTCGAAGTTAACATCGGGCGCGAACTGGATAATACCCTGCGCCTGGCGGATCCCAGCATTTCCCGGCACCACGCGGTGATCCGGCTGGGCCCGGCCGGCTACGAGATCCAGGATCTCCAGAGCAGCAACGGGGTTCTTTTGAACGGTAACCGGGTGCCCTCCGGCCCCCTTCAGGACGGCGACCGGATCACCCTGGGCCAGATGCAGCTCACCTTCGTGGACCCCCAGGCCCCGGCCGGGGGCGGCAGCCCCCGGGGCACGGTGCGCATGGACCCCGCGGCCATGGCCAGGCTCTGGGCCGAGGCCCCGGCTGGGCCCCCGCAGCCGGAGGCCCAGGCACCCTTCCCGGCACCAGCCCTGGCGCTGGCGGCGCCCGCGGTGCGGCCCGGCCCCCCCTTCCTGCACCGCTTCCTGCCCGCCATCCCCGACCCCGCGGTGCCGCTCCGGACCCCCGACGGCGCCGTGGTGCGGGCCGAGTTCGGCACCCGGTTCCTCGCCTGCCTTATCGACGTCTCGCCCATGCTGGCGCTCAGCGGCGTCGCCCTGGCCGCCACCCTCGGCCCGGCGCCCGGCCTGGGCTGCGCCTTCGCCTCCCTGCAGCTGGTCCTGCTGGTGGGCTACCTGATCCTGCTGCCCCTCTACTGGATGCGGCTGGGGGCGTCCCCGGGCAAGAACATCATGAAGCTCCGGGTGGTGCCCGAAGGCGATCCCTCCGGCCACCTGGATCTGGGCGGCAGCATCCTGCGGCTGTTCGGCTACCTGGCCAACACCGCCATCAGCCTGGTGCTCCGGGACCTCATCGTCCGGGGCCTGCCGCCCTCCGGCCCCCAGGGGACGGCGGCCCAGATGCTGCCCTACCTGCTGAGCCTGGTGTTCGTGCTGCCCTACCTGGCGATCCTGGGCAAGGAGCGCAGGGCGCTGGAGGACAGATTCTCCCACTCCCTGGTGATCCGGGTGGACCGCTAGGTTAATATTGAGGCTTACGGAACAAGATATCGCACAGACCGGGATCCGACCCTCGTTTACCATGTGAGAAGGAGCAGTGATGCCTGCGCTCAAAAACGTTCTTGCGGTGATTCTCGGGGGCGGCCGCGGCAGCCGGCTTTATCCCCTTACCAAGATGCGCTCCAAGCCGGCGGTGCCCATCGCCGGCAAGTACCGGCTCATCGATATCCCGCTCAGCAACTGCATCAACTCGGGCATCTACCGGATCCACGTGCTGACCCAGTTCAACTCGGTGTCCCTGCATCGGCACATCACCAACAGTTTCCAGTTCGACGCCTTCCACACCGGCTGGGTGCAGGTGCTGGCCGCGGAACAGACCCTGGCCAGCGAAGCCTGGTACCAGGGCACCGCCGACGCGGTGCGCAAGCAGCTGCTGGAGATCCAGAGCGCGGGCTCGGAGCACGTGCTGATCCTGGCCGGCGACCACCTCTACCAGATGGACTACGGCCCGATGGTGGAGTTCCACGAGGCCAAGGGGGCCGACATCACCATCGCCGCCCAGCCGGTGGCGGTCGGCGACGCCGAACGCTTCGGCCTGCTCCAGCGCGGCCCGGACGGCCGAATCCTCACCTTCGAGGAGAAGCCCAAGGATCCCAAGGTCCAGGCCCGGATGGTCAGCCGGGACGACCCCGAGCGCCCCTACCTGGGCTCCATGGGCATCTACCTGTTCAAGACCCAGGTGCTCATTGACCTGCTCACCGAGCATCCCGACTTCGACGATTTCGGCCACCACCTGATCCCCCACAGCGTGAAGCACCGGGCGGTCTACGGGTTCGACTTCGAAGGCTACTGGGAGGACATCGGGACCATCCGCACGTTCTACGACACCAACCTGGAGCTGACCCGGCCCGACGCGCCGTTCAACTTCTACGACGCCATGCGCCCCATCTTCACCCATTCCCGCTTCCTGCCCGGCTCCATCGTGGAGGACAGTTGCCTCACCGACGCGCTGCTCACCGAGGGCTGCGTGATCCGCAGGGCGGAGATCACCCACTCCATCATCGGCCTGCGCAGCCAGATCGGCCGGGGCACCCGGATCAAGGACAGCATCCTCATGGGCGCGGACTACTACCAGCGCAAGCAGAGCCCCATTCCCCTGGGCATCGGCAGCGACTGCCACATCGAAGGGGCGATCCTGGACAAGAACGTCAGCATCGCCTCCGGCGTGGTGATCAAGCCGTTCCCCCGGGGCACCGAACTGGACTGCGGCGACTGGGTGGTCCAGGACGGCATCGTGGTCATCCCCAAGGGCACCATCCTCCCCGCCGGAACCCGGATCGAGCCGGCCTGAACCCGGCAAACCCCAGATCGGAACCCGCCCATGGACCAGCCCTTCGTTTTGATCATCGATGACGACCGGATCAATGTGACCGTCCTGGAACGGGTGCTGGGCCCGGAGGGCTACCGGATCGCCTCGGCCAACGACGGGGCCGCCGCGCTGGCCATGCTGGACCAGGGCCAGCATTTCGGCGCGGTGATCCTGGACCGGCGCATGCCCGGCATGGACGGGCTCCAGGTGCTGCAGCACATGAAGCGCACCCCGGGCATGCGCGACATCCCGGTGGTGATGACCACGGCCATGGGCAGCGACCAGGAGGTCTGGGAGGGGATCCGTAACGGGGCCTTCTACTACCTGCCCAAGCCGTTCGACATGGGGCTGCTGATCCAGGTCGTGGCGGCCGCCGTGGACGAGGGCGTCACCCGGCAGAAGATCTGGTCCCAGATGGAATCCGCCCGGGCGGCCATCGGCCTGATCGTGCGCGGCACGTTCCGCTTCCAGACCATGCAGCAGTGCGAGCACCTGGCCGGCCTGCTGGCCAATTCCTGCCCCGACCCCAAGCGCGCCTCGGTGGGCCTCTACGAGCTGATGCTCAACGCCCTGGAGCACGGCAACCTCGGGATCAGCTACGAGGAGAAGACGGCGCTGGTCGAAGCCAAGGGCTGGGAAGCGGAGATGCGCAGGCGCCAGAACCTGCCCGAGAACCTCGGCAGGCACGTGACCGTGCTGCTGAACCGGAGCCCCGGGAAGATCCGCTTCAAGGTGCAGGACCAGGGCCAGGGCTTCCCCTGGCAGGACTACCAGGAGGCGAACCCCCGGCACCTGTTCGACAACCACGGCCGGGGCATCCTGCTGGCCAAATGGGACACCTTCGACCGGGTGACCTACCTGGGCAACGGCAGCACCGTGGTCATGGAGATTTCAACACCCGATCCAGGAACGGGTTGCTGAAGATCCGGCCCGGATCGTAGCGGTCCAGGGCCGCCATGGCCGCCTCCCAGCCGTCGCCCCGGCGCTGGCCCGCGGTGAGCGAGCCCGGCAGGGTGTGCTCCAGCACCTCGGCGCTGGTCCAGGCCCCGGCTTCGGTGTAGCCCCAGCCCTTGGCCCACTCCACCCGCACCCCCGCGTAGTCGCCGGTGTAGTTGCCCAGCACCCACGCCTCCAGCTCGGTCTTGAAGCGGTTCTCCCCGGGGGTGCCGGGAAAGGTGAGGGCGTCGATCCACACCGCGCAGTCCCAGGACGGGTGGTCGGGCCGGGGCCGGAGCGCGGAGAGCTGGGGCTCCAGGGCGCCGGGCAGCATCACCTCGTCGGCCCGGTTGAGCCCGGTGACCCGGATTTCCAGGGGCCCGTTCATGGGGAACTCGCCCCGGGCCTGGTAGCGGGCGATCAGCTCCCGGTAGGCGGCGCAGTAGTCGCTCACCACCCGCTGGATCCGGTCCCGGCCGGTGAGCACCGCGTAGCCGTTCTCGGCCAGGCGCAGGGTGGTGGGCTTCACGTAGAGGGTGGAAAAGCGGGAGGGCCCCCAGAGGTCCCAGGTGCCGGTGAGCACCAGGCCGGCGCCCACCGCCGCCATCTCCAGGTTCTGGAAGATCGGCGTGTCCGCCACCGACCCGCTCACCAGCCGGCCGATGAACCGGGCCTGGGCCGGGGTCACCCAGTTGGCGAAGCAATAGGCGTAAGGCGCCGAAATGGTCCGGCTCATCCATGGCCGGTCCCTGGCCGGCGACCAGACCTTGAGCCAGGGCACGGCGGTGAACGGGAACCAGATGGCCTCCACCCGCCCGCAGGCCTCCACCCAGGCCTGGAAGCTGTTGGGCCCGGCCTGGGCCGGGGGGGCGAACAGCTCGCTGGCGGCGATGTCGAAAAAACTCCGGCAGCGCAGGTCCACGTCGGCGCCCACCTGCAGCGTGGCCTCGGTGATGCAGGCCCGGCCCGCATGGGTGAGCAGCGGCTGGATCCCCGGATCGTCCCGGCGGAAGCTGCGCAGCCGGTACTGGCCGCGGCCGTCCCACACCACCGCCGTGAGCGCCAGCACCGCGTTGCACAGGGAACCGTAGCCCTTGCCCGCCAGTGGCTGCTCGCCGCAGGCCGGGACGGCGGTGCCGTGCCCGTCCACCGCCAGCACCCCGCCCAGGGTCGCGTCGCCGATCGCCGGGGTGGCGGTGAAGCCCAGCCCGGCCGCGCCCAGGGCGTCCAGCAGCACCTCCATGGCCACCCCGGTCTGGGCGGTGACCGTGGCCGGCACCCCGTCCCGGTCGATGGCCACCCGGGTCAGGTACTGGGTGGTATCCACCAGCAGGCAGCCGGCCCCGCTGGCCTCCCCCGGCAGCAGCAGCGGCGACCAGCCGTGGCTGCGCCCCTTGGGCCGCACCCGCCAGCCCTGGCCGTGGGCCCAGTTGGCGATGGCCACCAGCTCCTCCGGCGAGCGCGGCGCCGCGGTCCACACGTCCGGGATGCAGATCTCCCCCGACCAGTTCTGGTAGGCCTGCTGGTAGAGGGCGATCCCGTCCGGGAACTGGGGCGGCGACGGCAGGGAGGCCCGGGGGCTGGTCGGCCTCAGCCGGACCGACGGCAGCCAGCCCATGCCCGCCGCCCCGGCCAGGGCCGCCGCATGCAGAAAGCCCCGCCGGGACACTTCCTCGGCCTCCGGACCCAGACGCGCCATGACCCCTCCCGCAAAGACGATCTCCCAGGTTGGGTGATCCTGGCCGGCGGTTGTTCCCGCATAAACGACGGATAAGGGTGGGCAAGGCTGGTATGGTATCTGCAAATCCATCCCCCGCACCGTTGTTTCACCAAGCGTTCACGCCCTCATCTCACGAAAAGAGAAATGCTGGTTTCCACTGGGGAGAGTCCCGCCGAGGCAGGACCCTCCCTCTCGCGAAAGGATCGAGCATGAAGAGCCCAATGAACCTGTTGCCCGCCCTGGCCATCGCCCTCGCCGCCGGCCTGGGCCCCGCCGCCCAGGCCGGGCCCCTGCTCACCCAGGCGCCGGCGGACTTCAACGAGCTGGTCAAGGCCGCCAAGGCCGAAGCGGAGCTCACGGTCATCGCCTGCCCGCACGACTGGGTCAACTACGGCGAGATCTTCAGCAAGTTCACCGCCAAGTACGGCATCAAGCTGAACGAGCTGAATCCGGACGGCGGTTCGGGCGACGAGATCGAAGCGATCAAGGCCAACCGGAACAACAAGGGCCGCCAGGCGCCGGACGTCATCGACGTGGGCCTGGCCTTCGGCCCCCAGGTGCGGGCCGACCATCTGGTCGCCCCCTACAAGGTGAGGACGTGGAGCACCATTCCGGCCTCGGTGAAGGATGCCGACGGCTACTGGTATGGCGACTACTACGGGGCCCTGGCCTTCGAAGTGAACACCGACCTGGTGAAGAACCCTCCCAGGGACTGGGCGGACCTGCTCAAGCCCGAGTACAAGGGCAAGGTCGCCCTGTCCGGCGATCCCCGGGTCTCCAACCAGGCCTTCCTGACCGTGGCGGCCGCGGCCGTGGCCAACGGCGGCAGCTTCACCAACATCATGCCCGGGCTGGCCTTCTTCAAGAAGCTGAACGGGGTGGGCAACTTCGTGCCGATCATCGCCGTCCCCGGCACCGTCGCCTCCGGCGAAACGCCGATCACCGTGCGCTGGGACTACAACGCCCTCAGCAACCGGGACAAGAGCGCCGGCAACCCCAACATCGGCATCATCATCCCCGCCACCGGCGTGGTGGCCGGGGTCTACATCCAGGCGATCAGCGCCTACGCGCCGCACCCCAACGCGGCCCGGCTGTACCAGGAATTCCTGTACTCCGACGAGGGCCAGCTGCTTTGGCTCAAGGGCTACGGCCACCCGGTGCGGTTCGACGACCTGGCCCGGCGCAAGGTCATCCCCGCCGCCATCGCGGCCAAGCTGCCGCCGGCCAAGGCCTATGCCAAGGCCCTGTTCCCCAGCATCCGGGACCAGGAGGCCATCAAGAAGGCCACCGCCGAGAACTGGGACAAGGTGGTCAACGTCCCCGTCACCAAGCGCTAGCATGGCCGCCCCGGTCCCGTTCCGGCGGGCCTGGCTGGGCCTCGTCCCGTTCGCCCTGTTCGCCCTGGCCTTCATGATCCTGCCGGCCGGCTCCCTGCTGGTGGGCAGCTTCCAGGACGCCGACGGGGCGTTCACCCTGGCCAACCTGGCCCACCTGTTCCGCCCGGACATCCTCAAGTGCTACCTGGTCACCCTCCAGGTGAGCGCGGTCACCGCCCTGGCCGGGGGCCTGGGCGGGCTGCTGCTGGCCTTCTCGGTGACCCTGGGCGGCCTGCCCAGGGGCCTGCGGTCCGGCCTGCTGACCTTTTCCGGGGTGGCCTCCAATTTCGCCGGGGTGCCCCTGGCCTTCGCCTTCATCGCCACCCTGGGCCGGGTCGGCATGGTCACCGTGGTGCTGAAGACGGTGTTCGGGATCAACCTCTACGAGCACGGCTTCAACCTGTACAGCTTCTGGGGCCTGTGCCTCACCTACCTGTACTTCCAGCTGCCGCTGATGGTGCTGATCATCACCCCGGCGCTGGACGGCATGAAGCGGGAGTGGCGGGAGGCCTCGGAAAGCCTGGGGGCGTCCCGCACCCAGTACTGGCTCCACATCGGCCTGCCGATCCTGGCGCCGCCCCTGCTCTCCTGCATGATCCTGCTGTTCGGCAACGCCTTCGGCGCCTACGCCACCGCCTACGCCCTCACCGGCGGGATGCTGAACCTGGTGCCCATCCTGATCGGCGCCCAGATCCAGGGCGACGTGCTGCACGACCCCAACCTGGGCTACGCCCTGGCGTTCGGCATGCTGGTGGTGATGACCGTCTGCATCCTGGCCTACGCCGCCCTGCAGCGGCGGGCCTCCCGGTGGCTCCGGTGAGCGCCCGGCGCGGCTCGGCCTGGCTGTGGCTGGGGCTGGGCTTCCTGTACTTCTTCATCCCGCTGCTGGGCACCTTCCTGTTCTCCCTGCACGGCCGGCGCGGCGCGCTGGGCTTCGCCGCCTACCAGCGGGTGTTCGCCGACCCCCAGTTCCTGGCGACCTTCACCTTCTCCCTGGAGATGGCGGTGCTCACCATCCTCGCCGGGCTGTGCCTGGTGATCCCCACGGTGATCTGGATCCACCTGCGCGCGCCCTGGGCCAGGTCCCTGGTGGAGACGGTCTCCCTGCTGCCCTTCGTCATCCCGCCGATCGTGCTGGTGTTCGGCCTGATCCGGATGTACGGCGCGCCGCCGTTCCAGCTGGTCTCCAGCCGCTGGCTGCTGGTGGCCGGCTACGTGGTGCTGTCGTTCCCCTACATCTACCGCTCGGTGGACGCGGGCCTGCGGGCCATGGACCTGCGCGGGCTCACCGAGGCCGCCCAGAGCCTGGGCGCCTCCTGGGGCACCATCATGTTCAAGGTGGTGCTGCCGAACATGCGGGTCTCCCTGCTCAGCGCGGCCTTCCTCACCTTCTCCATCGTGATCGGCGAGCTCACCCTGGCGGTCATGCTGGCCTGGCCCGCGTTCGGCCCCTACATGGCCCTGGTGGGCCGGGACCTGGCCTACGAGCCGGCCGCCCTGGCCATCCTCAGCTTCCTGCTCACCTGGGGCCTGATCGGCCTCATCCAGTTCGCCAGCCGCCTGGCTGGAACGGGCTCCGCCCTGGGCGGGACCCATTGATGGGGGCACCCGAGATGGCATTCCTGGAACTGGAAGGCGTGGTCAAGCGGTACGGCCGCACCGCGGTGGTGGACGGGTTCACCCTGGCGGTGGCCGAGGGCGAGTTCGTGTCCTTCCTGGGCGGCTCGGGCTGCGGCAAGACCACCACCCTGCGGATGATCGCCGGGTTCGAGACGCCCAGCGCCGGCAGCATCCGGATCGGCGGCGAGGACATCCTCCCGGTGCCGCCCAACCGGCGCGGCGTGGGCATGGTGTTCCAGAACTACGCCCTGTTCCCCAACATGACCGTGCGCCGGAACATCGCGTTCGGCCTGAAGGTGGCCGGCTGGCCCCCGCGCGAGGCCGCCGAGCGGGTGGCGGAGATGCTCGCCCTGATCCACATGGAGGACCTGGGCGAGCGCTACCCGCACCAGCTGTCCGGCGGCCAGCAGCAGCGGGCCTCCCTGGCCCGGGCCCTGGCGGTGAAGCCCAAGGTGCTGCTCCTGGACGAGCCCCTATCGGCCCTGGACGCCAAGATCCGGGCCCTGCTGCGCACCGAGATCCGGGCCATCCAGCAGCGCACCGGGATCACCACCATCTACGTCACCCACGACCAGGAGGAGGCGCTCTCCCTGTCCGACCGGATCGTGGTGATGCAGGCCGGCCGGATCGAGCAGGTGGGCACCCCGTTCGAGATCTACAACCGCCCGGCCACCCCGTTCGTGGCCTCGTTCATCGGCAACCTGAACACCCTGGAGGCGAGCGTGCTGGACCCCGCCCAGGGGCTGCTGGCGGTGGCGGGCCAGACGGTGCGGGCCGCGGGCCCGGTCACCGGGTCCCCGGTGCGGCTGTCGCTGCGCCCGGAGATGCTTTCCCTGGACGCCGGCATCCCCGGCGCCAACCAGCTGGCCGGGACCCTGACCGCCATCGTCTTCCTGGGCTCCATCGTGCGCCTGGGGATCGATGTGGGCGGCCAGACCCTGTCCCTGGACCGGTTCAACGCCCCGCACCTGGCGCTGCCCGCCCTGGGGTCGGCGGTGACCGTCAGCTTCCCCAGGGAGGCGTGCCTGCTGACCTACTTGTAGGCCAGGTGGAAGGCGGTGAGCTTCTCCACCACCTGCTTCATCTTGTAGGTGGGCGGCAGGATGGTGGTGCGGAAGTGGGTGGTGCCCGGGTTCTGGCCGAACCCGGAGCCGGGGACCACGCAGATGCCGGTGGCCTCCAGCAGGGCCATGCAGTATTCCGTGTCGGTGCGGCCGGCGGGCAGGGTGACCTGGGGGAAGCAGTACATGGCGCCCGCCACCTTGTTGCACTGGTAGCCGGGGATCCGGTTCAGCCCCTCGGCCAGGAGCACCGCCCGCTGCTTCAGCTCGTCCAGGATGCCGTCCCGCTCCTTGACGAACAGGTCGTAGCTGGGCTGGCCGGGCCTGGGCGGGGTCACCAGGCAGTAGGTGGTCATCTGGCCGGTGAGGTTGGCGCACAGGCCGACGCTCTGGATCTTGAGGATCTGGGCCACCACGTCCTGGGGGATGTTGCGGATCTCCATGTAGCCGCCTCGCTGGCCGCACTCGCCCATGTAGCCCTTGGAGCAGGAGTGGAAGCTGAACAGGCTGACGTCCTTTTCGCCCAGTTCGCTCATCACCTTGGCGAACGAGACGAAGCGGTCGCCCGCCAGGTAGACGTTCTCCTGGTACACCTCGTCGGCCAGGATGGCCAGGTTGTGGGCCTTGGCGAAGCGGATGACCATGGCGATGTTGTCCCAGTCCATGACCGAGCCGGTGGGGTTGCCGGGGTTGATGACGCAGATGGCGCGCACCTTCACGCCCTTGGCCATGGCGTCCCGGAAGCTGGACTCCAGCATGCCCTGGCTCAGCTTCCAGTCGTTGGCCTCGTCCATGTAGAAGTTCACCTGCCTGCCCTCGTAGAGGGTGATGGTGGCGCTGTACAGCGGGTACTGGGGGATGGGGATCATGATCCCGTCGCTGGGGCCGCCGATGAGGATGCGCAGGGCCGCCTGGACCCCCTTGGAGGCGCCGTCGGTGAGGTAGATGGCCTCGGGATCGGCCTCGATGCCGTCCCGCTGGCTGATGAACCGGGCCACCGCATCCCGCACGCAGCGCACGCCCTTGCTGTCGGAATAGGCGCCCACCCCGTAGCGGGAGCCCGCCAGCAGCTGCGCCGCGGTTTCCAGCACGTCCGAGGGGAACAGGCTGGCCCCCGTCTCGATCAGTTCCGGATACTGCACCAGGGCCAGGGTCTGGCGCAGGTAGGTGAGCGGTTTCTGCTCCAGGGCCTGCGGGTTGCC
The DNA here is from genome assembly GCA_031292735.1 of Holophaga sp. The sequence continues at coordinate 2,994 of JARLGP010000042.1, read as the reverse complement.
GATGTTGCAATAGATGATGTCATGGCCCGCGCGCTCCAGCTCCGCGGCCCGGGCCACAATGGCCCCGCGTACGGCGTACTGGGTGTCGAGCACAGCCTTGCCGAGGTTTTCAAGCTTGATCGTCATGGCGGATCCTTTGTCAGGTCATTTCCAATGGAGTCCCAATTTTGCCATGACCGGGATGGCGCAACCGGGTCCCGGATGGAAAGAGTCATTTATCACAGGCGGCTCCGGCGCCGAGGCCCGCAAGAACCGGGTGGCCGGCCCGGGGCCGATCGGCCATCCTGGTAAGTGGAGAAATGTCATGAATAAAAAGGTCTACAGCATCGGGGCCCTGCTGATCGTGTACTTTCTCTGGGGCGGCACCTACCTGGGCATCCGCTTCGCCGTGCAGACCATCCCGCCTTTCCTCATGGCCGGCACCCGGTTCCTGGTGGCCGGGCTGGCGGTGTACCTGTATTCCCGGTGCACCGGGGCCGCCCGGCCCGGGAAGGCGCACTGGATCGACGCGATCCTGGTGGGCGCGCTGCTGCTGCTGGCGGGCAACGGCCTGGTGTCCTGGGCCGAGCAGATGGTGTCTTCCAGCGTCGCCGCCCTGCTGATCGCCACCGTGCCCTTGTGGATGATCCTGATGGGCCTGCTGGGCAAGCACGGCACGCGGCCCAAGCCGGTGGTGGCCGGCGCCATCGTCCTGGGTTTCGCGGGCATCGCCATCCTGGTGCTGCCCTCCGGATCCGGCCTGGGCCGGATCAGCCCGGTGGGGGTGATCGCCCTGCTGGCGGGGGCCTTCTTCTGGGCCTGGGGCTCACTGTACTCGCGCCAGGCCCGGCTGCCGGGCTCGCCGCTCCTGGCGGTGGGCATGCAGATGCTGGCGGGCGGCGCGCTGCTGGTGCTGGCCTCGGGCCTGTGCGGCGAATGGGGCCGGTTCCGGCTGGCCGAAGTCTCCCTGCGTTCCATGTTCGGCATGGGCTACCTGGTCCTGTTCGGCTCGATCATCGCCTACAACGCCTACATCTGGCTGCTGAAGAACGCCGATCCCACCTGGGTCTCCACCTACGCCTTCGTCAATCCCGTGGTCGCCGTGTTCCTGGGCTGGCTGCTGGCCCACGAGCAGCTCACCGCACGCTCCGTCTGGGCCACCGTGGTGATCATCCTTTCGGTGGTCATCATCACCGTCAGCAAGAACCTGGAGGCCGCCGCCGCACGGAGGGCCTGAAGGCCTTCCTGGAAAGCGATGGCCGGAAGGATTTTCCGGGGCTATAATCCATGAAATTTCTTCATCGCCTGAAGAATTTTCCTGGATAATCATGGACCGTCCGACCTATCTCCGCCAGATCACCCACCAGTTCAAGGTACACCACGTGCTCGCGCTCCTGGGTCCGAGACAATGCGGGAAAACCACCCTGGCCAGGCAATTCGCCGGTTCCCTGAAGGCTGGGGCCCATGTTCATCTTTTCGACCTGGAAGACCCGACCCATCTGGCTCGCCTGGAAAACCCGAAACTGGCCCTGGAGCACCTGTCAGGCCTGGTGATCATTGATGAAGTCCAGCGCCGGCCCGATCTGTTCCCGGTCCTCAGGGTCCTGGTGGATCGTCCGGGCAACCGGACCCGGTTCCTGATCCTGGGCAGCGCTTCCCGCGATCTGATCCGCCAGGGCGCCGAATCTCTGGCCGGACGGATCGGTTTTCTGGAACTGCCGCCCTTCTCCTTGCAGGAGGTGGAGAGTTGGCGGCGCCTTTGGCTGCGGGGGGGCTTCCCCCGCGCCTACCTCGCCCGGACGGACCAGGCGAGCGCCACCTGGCTAAAAGCCTACGTTTCGACCTTCCTGGAGCGGGACATCCCCGCCCTCGGCATCCAGATCCCGGCGCAGGCCCTGCGCCGGTTCTGGATGATGTTGGCCCATTATCACGGGCAACTGTTCAATTCCTCGGAACTGGGCAGGTCCCTCGGCATCTCTGACACCACTGTCCGGCGCTATCTGGATCTTCTCACCGGCACATTCATGGTCCGCCAGCTCCTTCCCTGGACCGAGAACCTGGGCAAACGGCTGGTGAAGACACCCAAGATCTATTTCAGGGATTCCGGAGTCTTCCATTCCCTCCTGGGACTGGAACTGGGACGCGACATCGAGACCCACCCCAAGCTGGGGGCCTCCTGGGAAGGGTTCGCCCTGGAAAGTGCGCTCAGGGTCCTGGACGTCCCCTCGGAGGAGGCCTACTTCTGGGCGACCCACAACCAGGCCGAACTGGATCTGCTGGTGTTCAGGGGCGGGAAGCGGTTCGGTTTCGAGTTCAAATACACGGATGCGCCCCGGACCACGAAATCCATGGCCAGCGCCATGGAGAACCTGGGGCTTGAGCGCCTCTATGTGGTGTTTCCGGGAGACCAGCGGTTTCCCCTGAGCGAAAGAGTCGAAGCGCTGGGGTTGACCGCGCTCAAGAACCTGACCCTGCCGCATGGCCCGGCTTCCCTTCCATGAGCTTCCTCACCACCAGATCCCCGTACCAGGCCATCCCGTAGGGCGCCTCCAGCGCGCCCAGCGCCCGCATCATGGCGGGCAGGTCCCGCACCCCCGCCGCCTTCAGCTCCCGCACCTGCCGCTCGGTACGGCCCGGAACCAGCGGCGGCCGGTCCTCCAGCACCCGGGCCAGGGCCCGCGCCAGGAAGGGCAGCGAAGGGATTTCCCGGCCCTGGTGCAGCCATTTCCACAGGGCCGGCCAGTCCTCCGCCTCGAACCGGTCCCACAGCCATGCGGCCTGCTCCCGGTCCCCCGGCGCCAGCGGCTGGCGCAGCTGGAAGGCCTGGTCCAGGGCGGCGGCCGGCACGGCGCACCCCCCTTCCCGAAGCGTGGCCAGGGTCAGGAACGGGCGGGGCTCCCCCCGGCTCAACCGGGCCAGCACCCACAGCTGGGCCATCTGGTCCCAGGGCTCCGCGCTGAACCACAGCACCGCGGACCCGGCCCGGCGCACAGCCTGGAGCGTGTCCTCCTCCTC
>JARLGP010000239.1 GCA_031292735.1 Holophaga sp. | reverse complement strand
CCTGGCCAGCGGCATCATCAGCGACGACCTGATCGAGACCGAGCTGTTCCTGTCCGCCGTGGGCAGCGACTGCGGCATCGCCAACGTGAACAACGGCACCAGCGGCGCCGAGATCGGCGGCGCCTTCGGCGGCGAGAAGGAAACCGGCGGCGGCCGGGAGAGCGGTTCCGACGCATGGAAGGCCTACATGCGCCGGCAGACCACGGCCATCAACTTCAGCGGCGGGGTGGAACTGGCCCAGGGCATCACCCTGGACCTCTGACCGGCCCACCGTCTGGCGCATCACCTTTTGCTCGGAGGAAATCCTTGACCAACGCAATCTTCCAGTTGCCCCCTTCCTACAACGAACCGGTGAAGTCCTACGCACCCCGCAGCGAGGAGAGAGCCCTGCTAAAAACGGAACTGGACCGGCAGTACGGCCAGGTGGTGGATATCCCGCTCATCATCGGCGGCAAGGAGGTCCGCACCGGCCGGCTCAAGGAGGTGACCTGCCCCCACGAGCACAAGCACGTGCTGGCCCGCTACCACGAGGCCGGGGAGGCGGAGATCCGCCTGGCCATCGAGGCCGCCCTGCAGGCCAAGCAGGCCTGGAGCGATACCCCCTGGGAGGAACGGGCCGCCATCTTCAACCGGATGGCCAGCCTCATCTCCACCCGCTACCGCTTCATCCTGAACGCCGCCACCATGCTCGGCCAGTCCAAGAACGCCTTCCAGGCGGAGGTCGATTCCGCCTGCGAAACCGCGGACTTCTTCCGCTACAACACCACGTTCATGGAGCAGCTCTACAGCCAGCAGCCGCTGTCCAGCCCCCACATCTGGAACCGGGTGGACTACCGGCCGCTGGAGGGCTTCGTGCTGGCCATCTCCCCGTTCAATTTCACCTCCATCGGCGCCAACCTGGCCACCGCCCCGGCGCTCATGGGCAACACCGTGGTGTGGAAGCCCGCTTCCACCGCCATCCTCTCCAACTACTACCTGATGAAGCTTTACCAGGAAGCGGGCCTGCCGGACGGCGTGATCAATTTCCTGCCTTCCCGCGGCTCCCAACTGGGCGAGGTGGTGCTGGACCACCCCGGGTTCGCCGGGCTGCACTTCACCGGGTCCACCGGCGTGTTCAATTCCATGTGGCGGAAGGTGGGGGAAAACCTTTCCAAGTACAAGATCTACCCCCGCCTGGTGGGCGAGACCGGAGGCAAGGACTACATCTTCGTGCACCCCTCCGCCGACCTGGCCGAGGCGACCAGCGCCATCATCCGCGGCTCGTTCGAATACCAGGGGCAGAAATGCTCGGCCTGCTCCAGGGTCTATGCGCCGGCCTCCCAGTGGCCCGAGCTGAAGGCCCTGCTGGTGAACATGGCCGGCAAGATCCGGGTGGGCGATCCCCGGGACTTCCGCAACTTCATGAACGCCGTGATCGACGAGACCAGCTTCGACAACGCCATGCGCTACATCGCCCTGGCCAAGGCCTCGCCCAAGGCCGAGATCCTGTGCGGCGGCACCGGCGACAAGTCGGTGGGCTACTTCCTGGAACCCACCATCATCCTCACCACCGATCCCAAGTTCGTCACCATGCAGGAGGAGATCTTCGCGCCGGTGCTCACCGTCTACGTCTATCCGGACGAGGCGCTCGAGCAGACCCTCCAGACCCTGGACCAGACCTCGCCCTATGCCCTCACCGGCTCGGTGTTCGCCCGGGACCGGCAGGCCATCAACCACCTCACCGAGGTCCTGACCCACACCGCCGGTAACTTCTACATCAACGACAAGTGCACCGGCGCCGTGGTCGGCCACCAGCCCTTCGGCGGGGCCCGCTCCTCGGGCACCAACGACAAGGCCGGCAGCTTCCTGAACCTGATCCGCTGGACCTCGGCCCGCGCCATCAAGGAGAACTTCGCTCCCGACCGGGACTTCGGTTACCCGTTCATGGACGAGGCCTGATTCCAGGCCGTCTGGCCGTACCTTCTCCGGAGGTCCATCCTGGATGGCCTCCGGATTTTTTGGAACCCGTTTTCCCGAAAGTGGCCGAGGGGCCGCCCTGGAACGGATCCCGCATCGTCACCGTTGCCGGTCCAGCCCCGTGTGGGCCAGGATGAACCGGGCGACGGCCGCGGGATCGTTCAGGTCCACCTGGGGGATGGGGAGGCCCGGCAGCGGATGGTCGGTGGCCACCGCCACGATGTGGGGATCGTCCGGATAGAGCAGCGGCTTGCCTTCGGATTCCCGGTGGATCTCCAGCTTGGGGTGGGCATGGGTCTTGAACCCTTCGATCAGCAGCAGGTCCACCGGGGTCATGCGCTGGATCAGGGCCTCGATGGAAGGCTCCGGCTCTTCCCGGGATTCGTGCATGAGCACCCAGCGGGAGGAGGTGACGACCAGCACTTCCGAGGCCCCGGCCTCCCGGTGCCGGAACGAGTCCTTGCCGGGCAGGTCCAGATCGAACCGGTGGTGGGCATGCTTCATGGTGGAGACCTTCAGTCCCTTTTCCTTCAGGATCGGCAGCAGCGCCACCAGAAGGCTGGTCTTTCCGCTTCCGCTCCAGCCGACCAGGCCCATGACCTTCATTCCTGCGCTCATTCCAGCCTCGAATTCAAAGGGGGGGATGGGCCATGGTAACGCCCCGGGTGGGCACTCATGGCCGACGGAATCGTGCCGGATCAGGTATCATTCCTTTCGTAGCATTGTGACCGTGAGCTCCGCTGGAAGAGGTCCGATGCGCCCCGGCTAGAACGCAGGAAGGCGAACACCTGGTGTTCCCCTTCTGGATCCCCCTGGAAGGCCGATGGAACGGATGTTCCGCGGCGCCCGGGGCCGGCCTCTCCAGGCCGCTGCGGCCCCACCCCACCGCAAGGCCCCACCACGTGGCCCGCTGCATGTGAAAGGACTCCGTCATGACCCCACCCCCCTTTGGCAGGCGTTTGCTGGAGGAAGTCTACCGCCCCGTGTTCCGGCGCGCCTGGCCGGTCTGGGTCGGGGCCGTGGCCCTGGCCCTGGCCAATCTCTTCATGTTCACCTACGCCCGGGCCATCGGGGTGTTCCCGCAGATGTCCATGTGGGGCAGCTCGCTGTACCGCCTGGCCGGGATCAAGGTGGACTGCCCTTCGGCCCCCGAGGATGTCCCGAAAGTGGTGGCGGACCTGGGCAGCGGGGTCACCGGCGTGGTCCAGATCGCCCCCGGCGAATGGCGGATCGCCATCCGGAAATGAGGCACGGTCCAACCCCGGAAATCGGGCCGGGGTTGGATTGAACATTGCGGATGG
>JARLGP010000041.1 GCA_031292735.1 Holophaga sp. | reverse complement strand
GGTAGGACAACAGATTCTGATTCTGTCAGGTGAGGGTTCAAATCCTTCCTCCCCAACCAATAAACACTAGCAAACAGGGCCCGGTTGATCCGGGCCCTTCACTTTGCGTCCTACACCCGTCCTACAAATGCCAGCGGAGCATGAAGGCGTACGGGTCAAAGCGCGTCGGCCCTTTCCGCGGTTTGGCGCGCACTTCGACATGGCTGAAACACCTCCAGCGCATCAAGCAGGAGGCCCCAGGCTCACTCCCAGGGCCACCCAGGACCTGATCGCCATCGAACTCCGACTACCGGGCGGCAAGGCCGCCGCTATCAGCGAGGTTTTCGTCGGCGGTGGAATCCTGCCCCGGCACAAAATCGCCGTGAAGGGCGCACACAGGGCCCATTCAAGGGCGAAGGCCATCGGCAAGCCATGAAGTGGCCCCGTATCAGTGGCCGCTCCCACCAGGGGCCGGGGCCCATCCCGTCCACCGCGCCATGGGCCCTTGGCTCTGGACCGCCCTTGATCACGCCGCGGGTCGCTTTGCGTGGCATCCTTCCCTAAACTGGGACCCCATGCCTGAAAAATACAACACCACCCCAAGGAAATTCGAAGCTGAATACCAAGACCTGGCCGACCGCTTCAACCGCGACAAACGCTGGACCTGGACGCCTGACCCAGACCAGGAAGTCCCCGTGGTCAAGGTACGCGGGGATGAAATGGGCGGCGCCGCGGAAGGCCACAAAACGGCCAGGAACTGGGCCCGGACGAACCTCGCCAACCCCGAAGGATGGGTGAACGAGACCACCGGCTGGAAGGTCAAGGTTCAGACCTCCGGGATAGACGAAGCGATCCATCGCCTTCGCTGGCCCCACGGCCTGGCCCGGCAAACCCTGGCGGCTATCCCCGAGCTCCTCCGCGTGGCCGTGCCGGTGCAAACAGAACCCGACCGAGAAGGGCGCCCGGATATTTACCAGGTTCATACCCTCATCGCCCCCCTGGAACTGGCCGGGAGTGTCTACCGAGCCCGCATGGTCATCCGGGAAATGGAGGGCACGGGAACCACCTACTACGGCCACCATCTCGAAGGTCTAGACATAAAAATGCCCGGCGCTGGTGGCGTGGGCCGCGAGACTTGCTCGTTGGACTTCACGCAGACGCCGGACACCCTCAAGGTAGGTCATTTGCTCACCGGATTCAAGCCCCATGAGGATAACCAGGACTGACCTCCTCGCTGCCCTCCGCCGCCTCCTGGCGGAGGGAAAGGGGGGCGGATTATCGCGCCCGTCTACATGGACGATGCCAGCCAGGAAGAGCGCCGCACCAGGGCCAATCTGACGCTGCCCCAGAACTCAGCCTGGGGGCCGGAAGGCGAGGTTCCCGGTGCAGGTTCAAGGGAGGCGCCCTTGAGGTATTGAGAGGCACCCTGGGCGATCAGGGACAAGCGCGAGTAGCCCCAGGGCTTCGATGCTTGGCCGGGTGCGGTTGACCCGGCGGTCCCGTCTGTCATAGTGTTGGGTCCTGCATTCCGGTCACCATAAGGCCCGGATGTGAAAGTTTTGGACCAGAAAGGGCATGATGGGAAGACTCAAGGTGATCGCCAACGCGCTCACGTTCGCCCAGGACGGCTGGGGCGCCCCCGGGATCGGCTTCGGCAGGCAGGGGCAGGACGACCCCGCGGTGATCCAGAGCATCTACCTGCGCAACAGCTTCTGCTCGCTGTTCACGGCCCGGCAGCACAACCCCGACGCGGACATCCTGCTGATCCACACCCAGAGCTTCGATCCAGCCTATGAAAAGAATTTCATCAATGCGGGAATCGAACTGATGCGGGTGCCGTTCAGCACCTTCAGGGTGCCGGAAACCTTCAAGTGGAAGGCGGCCTACTACAAGCTGGATGCCCTGCAATGGCTCAGCCGCCACTACGAGCAGGTGCTGATGCTGGACACCGACACGGTCTGCGTGGCCCCGGCCCAGGACATCTGGGAGGAAGCCGCGGACCGGGTCCTGCTCTATGAAACCGGGCACCGGATCAGCTTCCCCCGGCGCAGGGCCATCAACGAGTTCGGCGAGCTCATCACCGGAGCCCCCTCCAGGTGCCCGCACTACGGGGGCGAAGCCATCGCCGGCAGCGCGCCGGCCCTGGACCGGTTCCTGGCCCACTGCCTGGAGATCCACGAGGCGATGAAGGCCCACTGGGACTACTTCGCGGACCGCGATCCCAGCGGAGATGAATTGATCAAATCGCTGGCCGCCGGCAGGATGCCGGAATCGATCGGCACCATGAATCCCTATGTGGAGCGCTACTGGACCGATCCGTTCGGCTTCAACCTGGTGTCCACCAACTACAAGTTCAACCCGGTGGACATCTGGCACCTGCCGGCGGAAAAGCAGCGGGGCATGCTGGAGCTGTACGACATCCTCACCCGGCCCGGCGTGTTCCCGTCCCGGGCCGAACTGGCCCGCATCGTCCACCTGGAGCTTCCGCCCCTGAAACGGCTCACCAACTACCTCCGGGGGGTCGAACGGCAGTTCCGGCACCGGAACCGTCCGATCCCCACACCCTGCGAGTAGGGCTTGAGTGCTTGGCCTGGGCCGGTATTTGCCTACAATCGTCCTTGGAACACTTCTGGCGGAGGCGGACCCATGCGGATCGGTGTCTTGACGGGGGGCGGCGACGTGCCGGGGCTCAACCCGTGCATCAAAATGCTGGTGCACCGGGCCATCGAGGAGGGCTTCGAGGTGCTGGGCATCCGGCGCGGCTGGGCCGGCCTGCTGGAATACGACCTGGACGACCCGGCCACCCACGCCAGGTGCGTCACCCCGCTGGACAAGCTGAACACCCGGACGGTGGACCGTTCCGGAGGCACCTTCCTGCACACCAGCCGCACCCACCCGGGCAAGGTGAAGCTGCGCTCGGTGCCCCCGTTCCTCAAGCCCCGGCTGAAGGAGGGCGAGGAGGGGCCCTTCGATTTCACCCCCCATGTGCTGGAGGTGATCGAGCGGCTGGGGATCGACATCCTGATCCCCATCGGCGGCGACGACACCCTGTCCTACGGCGCGCGCCTGGCCCGGGAAGGGGTGCTCACCGTGGCCATCCCCAAGACCATGGACAACGACATCTTCGGCACGGACTACTGCATCGGCTTTTCCACCGCGGTCACCCGCAGCGTGGAGTTCATCCACCAGCTGCGCACCTCGGCCGGTTCCCACGAGCGGATCGCCATCGTGGAGCTGTTCGGCCGCAATTCCGGGGAGACCTCCCTGCTGGCCTCCTACCTGTCGGGGGTGGACAGGGCGCTGATCAGCGAGGTGCCCTTCGACCCGCTCCGCCTGGCCGACAAGATCATGCTCGACAAGCGGGACAACCCCAGCAACTACGCCATGATCACGGTGAGCGAGGGCGCCCACATGGCGGGCGGCACCCCGGTGGAGTTCGGCGAGGAGGACGCCTACGGGCACAAGAAGCTGGGTGGCATCGGCAACATCCTGGGCGATGCGCTCAAGCGGCTCACCGGCGAGGACGTGCTGAACCAGCAGGTGTCCTACCTCATGCGCTCCGGGGCCCCGGACAGCCTGGACCTCATGGTGGCGGTGAACTTCGCCAACGTCGCCATCAACATCATCAAGAGCGGGGAGCGCAACCGCCTGGTGGCGCTGCGCAACGGCACCTACACCAGCGTGCCCATCTCGATCATCACCCAGGGGCTCAAGCGGGTGGACGTGGAGGAGCTCTACGACAAGGAAAACTACCGGCCCAAGATCCGCCACGTGGAGGGCAAGCCCATGTTCCTCTATTGAGCCCCGCCGCGCCAAAGGAACCGGTCCAGGTCCAGGTTGCCCGCGTCATCCACCTCGACCCCTTCCTCCCGCAGCCGTTGGATCTGCAGCATGGCCCCCCACCAGCGCCCGCGGCTGGGCACGTAGCCTTTCACGCTGACGATGCGGTGCCAGGGCAGGTCGGTGCCTTCGGGCAGGCCCTTCAGCACCATGCCCACCTGCCGGGGCCGGCGTGGAAAGCCGGCCATCCAGGCGATCTGGCCGTAGCTGGCCACCCTGCCCCGGGGCACCTGGGCCACCGCCCGGCACACGGCCTCGCGGAAGCCCTGCTCCATCAGGCGTGCCTGGCCCCGGGCTTGTCCCCGACCGGGATCCGGCTGGCGAAGCCGCCCTCGTAGTCGTGCCAGTGGTCCAGGTCCTCCTCCGGGAAGGCCCAGCACCAGTAGCCGTCGCCGGAATCGAAATCCACCAGCCAGGGGCCCTTCACATCGGGGCCCAGCTCGCGCACCGCTTCCGCCCAGGATTCCATGAGGGCCTCCAGGCGGTTCTGCAGGGATTCCACCCGGGCCTCGTCCTCGCGGTCCTCGGCGGTCTGCAGTTCCTCGGCCATGCTCGAAGCCAGTTCGAACACGGGGCGGGTCACCGCCTGCACCTGCGGCAGGACTTCGCGGGCCTCCTCCAGGGTGAAAACTCGGGCCATGGGTGCCTCCGGTGCTTCATGATAATCACTTGATGCGAATTGTGCCCCTACTCCCTTCTTCCGGCCCGCCGGACCCCTGGCGCTCCTTCCCGGCGGTGGAGCTGGCATGGACCGGAACCCTGCACCCCGGCTGGCTCCAGCCGGGCCCGCAAGTGCACGCCCTGCACCTGCCCTGGCAGCCCTGGGGCCCGGATCTGGGCGAAACCGCCCTGGCCGCCCTCCGGCCCCGGCTGGGCGCGGATTTCCTGGTGCTTCGCGCCGGACTTCCAGACAGCCGGGCAGAGCATTCCGCCAGCATGGCGGTCCTGGAAGGGCTGCTGGAGGTGGCCCAGGGGGAGGGCCAGAAGCTCGTCCTGCGGCCGCTGCCCGGGGCGGCCCCGGGCCTGGTGCGCCAGCTGCGGGAGGCCCGGGGCGAGGCGGTGGGGTTCTGCTGGGACGCCGGCGCGGGCGGCGACCTGGCCAGCTTCGAGGACCGGCTGTTCTGCGCCGTGGGTGAGCCCGGCGACGACTTCCAACCCATCCAGGCCCTGGGCTACCGCTGGAACCTGGCCATCCCGGCCGGCGATCCGGATACCCTACGGCAGGCCCAGGCCGAGATCGAACGCGACTTCCCGCCGGTGCTGTTCCCGCAACCGAACCCCCGTGACCCCCTGGAGCGCCCATGAAACCCATCCTGGTCATCGCCGGCGAGGCCTCGGGCGACCTGCACGGCGCCGAGATCCTGCGAGCGCTCCGGGCCCGCTGTCCGGAAGCCAGGATCATCGGCGTGGGCGGCAGCCTGATGACCCCGTTCCTGGACCGCAAGCTGGCCGATGTCCAGGACCTTGCGGTGGTGGGCTTCTTCGAGGTGATCCGCCACCTGCCGCAGCTGCGCCGGCTGTACGGCGACATCCTGGCCGCGGCGGCGGAGGAGGGCATCGGCGGCGCCCTGCTGATCGACTACCCGGGCTTCAACATCCGGCTGGCCAAGGCCCTGCGCAAGGCCATGCCGGCGGTGCGGTTGCACCAGTTCGTATGTCCCCAGGTGTGGGCCTGGAAGGCCGGGCGGATCCCCGAGCTGGGCCGCACCCTGGACGCCCTGTACTGCCTGTTCGACTTCGAGCCCAGGCTGTTCGAGGGCTTCCCGGTGGAAGCGCTCTGGGTGGGCAACCCGCTGGTGGAGACCGTGGTGCCGGAGCTGGACCGGGCCGCCTTCTTCGCCCGCACCGGGCTGGATCCGGCCCGGCCGCTGGTGGCCCTGCTGCCCGGAAGCCGCGCCGGCGAACTGCGCCGGCTCATGCCGCCGCTGGCGCAGCTGGTGCGCGACTGGCAGGCCCTGCCCGAGCGGCGCCCGGTGCAATGGGTGGTGCCGGTGGCGCCCACCCTGCCGGAGGCCGATCTCCGCGCCCACCTCCAGGACCTCCCGGTGCACCTGGTGCACGGCCTGGGCTACGCCGCCCGGGCCTACGCCGACGCCGCGCTGGTCTGCTCAGGCACCGCCACCCTGGAGACCGCGCTGCTGGGCACCCCGTTCGCCATCATCTACAAGCTGAACCCGCTGACCTTCGAGTTCGCCAAACGCTGGGTGAAGATCCCTTTCTTCGGCCTGGCCAACGTGGTGGCCGGCCACCAGGTGGCGCCGGAGCTGGTCCAGGGGGAGGTCAACGCCGCGCGCCTGGGCACGGAACTGTCGGCCCTGCTGGAACCCGCCCGGGCCGCGCGCATGCGCCAGGACCTGGGCCAGTTGCGGGCCCACCTGGGCCAGCCGGGCGCCGCGGGGCGGGTGGCCGATCACATGTTGAGTCGTTTCCCGTAGGCGGCCACCACGCCGTCCCAGTGCCCCTGGGCCTTCAGGATGAACTCCGCCACCGCCCGCAGCACGCCCATGCCGCCGGGCACCGGCACCACCCAATGGGCGGCGGCCTGCACTTCCGCAACAGCGTCCTCGGGACAGCAGGCCAGGCCCACGCTGACCAGCAGGGGCAGATCGGCCAGATCGTCGCCCAGGTGGGCCACCTGCTCGGGGCGCAGCCCGTACTTGGCGCACAGCCCGGCCAGCACCGGCCCCTTTTCCAGCCTGCCGGCGACGCAGTCCTCCACCGCCAGGTCCTCGGCCCGCCTCAGGGTGGCTGGGGAAGCCAGCCCGGAGATGAAGGCCACCGGGATGCCCGCGCGCTGCAGCCACTTGATCCCGGCGCCGTCGCGCACGTTGAAGCTCTTGTCGTGGGCGGGCCCGGCACTGTAGTGGAGCGCGCCGTCGGTGAGCACTCCGTCCACGTCCGTGCACACCAGCCGGATCCCTTTGGCCCGCTCCTCCAAGGTCTTCATCAACGCCTCCGCTGGCTCCAGGATACGGGATCGCGTGCTTGACAGGGTGGGGTCCGACTATTATCTTTTTATTGTCAATAAGGGTGATGACCTCACCTGACAACCCGTGAAAGGTGCCCGTGGCCTTTGGTAATACAGGAGGGGGCGACATCATGAAATCAACCGTGACCTGGAATTCAGGCTTGGCCTTCACCGCCGTCCAGGGCGGCCACAGCATCCAGCTGGACGCGTCCCGGGAATCCGGCGGCAAGGACAGCGGCGCCAGTCCCAAGGCGCTGCTGCTGTCCGGCCTGGGCGGCTGCACCGGAATCGACGTGGTCTCCATCCTGGAGAAGATGCGGGTGCACCTGGAGGGGCTGGAAGTCCAGGTGAGCGCCGACCTCACCGAGGAGCACCCCAAGGTGTTCACGAGCATCCACCTGCGCTACGCCTTCCGGGGCCAGAACCTGGCCGTGGAAAAGCTGGAGAAGGCGGTGATCCTGTCCATGGACCGCTACTGCGGAGTCTCGGCCATGCTGGCCAAGGCCGCGCCCATCAGCTGGGAAATCGTCGTCGATTAGCTCATGCCGAAGTGTTCCCTCAGCCGGGGCGCGCCGCCCCGGCTGGCTTCGATCTCCTCGCCGCCCACCAGGCGCACGATGGCCCTGCCGCCCATGGCCGGCTTGAGCCCCAGCACCGCCTCTAACCGCACCAGCAGGTGCCGGTGGATGCGCAGCAGCCCGGAGCCGGGAAAGGCCGCCTCCACTTCGCCCAGGGACTTCCAGTGGGTGCGCAGGCGGGCGCCGGCGTGGGCCCACACCACCTCGCTCTCCACTTCGAAATAGGTGGTCTTGTGCAGGTCCACGAACACCACCCCCGACCCGGCCTGGACCGGATAGCGCTGCAGCGCCGGGGCCGCCGGAACCAGGGCGGGGGCGGGAGCCACGGCCCAGCGGTGCTCGATGCGCTGGAGCGCCCGTTCCAGCCGCGAAGCCGTGATCGGCTTCAGCAGGTAGTCCACCGCTTCCGAATCGAAGGCCTCCACCGCGTGCTCGGCGAACGCCGTGGTGAGCACGATGGGCACCTGGCCGCCCAGCGCCTTGAGGATGGCCAGGCCGTCCAGGTTGGGCATGTGGATGTCCAGGAACACCGCCTCCACCTCCCGATGGTTGACGATCCAGTCGTGCGCGCTGCGGCCCTCGGCAAAGCTGTTCACCACCAGACACCCGGCCTCCTGCAGCAGACGCACCAGCCGCTTGCGGCTCAGCGCCTCATCCTCGGCCACCACCACCTTCATCTTGCGCACATTCACACTGCCTCCGATTGCCACTGCAAGGTTGCCACGGTCCACGATCCCCGCGCCGCCAGGGTGAAACTGCCCGACATCTCGGTCCAGAGGGCGAGCCGCGCTTCCAGGTTGCCCAGGCCCACACCGCGACGCTGCCCCTGGAGCGGGGCTCCGGTGTTCTCCACGGAAAGCTGGACCATGGCCCCCATCCGGGCGCAGGCGATCACCACCTGCCCGCCGGACTCCGCCGGGCTGATGCCGTGCTTGATGGCGTTCTCCACCATGGGCAGCAGGTAGAACGGCGGCAGGCGCAGGACGTCGGCCCAGGGCGGCCACTGCCAGGTGACCTGGAGCCGCTCCCCCAGCCGCATCTGTTCCATGTCCAGGTAGGCCTCCACCAGCCGGCGCTCCTGCTCCAGATGGATCTGGGCGGCGTCGCCGTGGACCGTGAGCATGCGGTACAGGTCCGCCAGCCCGGCGATCATCTCTTCGGCGGCCAGGGGATCCTCGTGGACCAGCTCCGCCAGGCCGTTCAACGCGTTGTACAGGACATGGGGCTCCAGCTGGTTCTGCAGCACCCGGGCCTGGGAGTGGCGCAACAGGTCCGCCACCCTGCGTTCACCGGCCTCGGTGGCCTCCTTGGCCGCGTAGACCCAGCCGAAGGCGATGCCGAAGGCCAGGTTCACCAGCCCCAGGCCAAGCCCCGGACGGAACGGCAGCTGATGACGGGGATGCAGCCCTAGCGGTCCCATCGGCCCCATCGGCGGGAACGGGTTGGGCGGATGCGGCGGCGGGGTGACCCAGCCCAGCATATGCAATCCATAGAGGACCAGCCCGACCCAGACCAGATCGAAGGCGAGGGCCTGGCCAAAGCCGCGGACGAAGCCCGCGCGGTCTTCGTCGTTCCCGGTCCACTGCCAAGGCACCGGCGCCAGGGAGAGGTGCCCGAACAGCAGCAGGAAGGGCAGCAGGATCTCCAAGGGGCGCGTATTCGGGGTCTGCGCGACCAGCTGGAAGAGGCAGAACATGCCCCCGACCAGACCGACCATGAGCAGGTTGGCAGGCTCGCTGACCCGCCTGAGAAGCGACTTGATGATGATTTCCTGCCGCATGAAACACCTTAGAGTGGCCCTGGGGTCACCGCTTTCATCAAAGCAGCCCCCCACCAGGATCACCCCGGCCGGAGGCCCAATGTCCGAAAATCGCAGGCGAACGGCGCGTACGAAGGGGCGAGCGTCGGCTCGGTTGGATCCCGGTGCGGTCCAGGCCCCCCAAAAGCCTCCTCCCAGGGGACTGCCGAAATTGCCCATGCAGCTCTATTTACTGTAAACAATAAATTTTATTGGCAGCATCACCGGTTTCGCGGCACTCCGCCGGCGCCGCGGCTTGCGTTCGCCCCCACCGATTCGACGTTCGGCCATGTTCTTTTGCCGTTGGGCCGGCTTCCCTCACCCGGCCTGGGCATTGGCCCGAAAAGAGCCTGTGAGCTTGGCAGGCCGATTGCGCGAGGCAATCCGGACCGTGATCCGCCATCCCAGGAGGGAACTATGGACATTTCCAGCATCTCTACAGTCGGCGCGTCGAACGCGCAGGCCAACAGCCTGGCCGCCCTGCTGAATGCCTCCAGCAGCAGCACCGCCAGCAGCGGCCTTTCCACCGCGCCGGACGCCGACGCGGATTCCCTCGACCTTTCCGCCGAAGGCCTGTCCGCCGCCAACGCCCAGGATTCCTCGTTCCTCACCGACTTGAACAATCTGGGCACCATGATCAGCACCGGCGACCTCACCGGCGCGCAGAAGGCCCTGGCCGAAATGCAGGCCAAGATGAAGGCCCATCATGGCTCCGACGGCGACTCCAGCGGCAGCGATCCGATCGGCTCCGATTTGACCGCCCTGAGCGCCGCCTTGAACAGTGGCGACACCAGTTCGGCCCAGGCCGCCTTCAAGACCCTGCAGACCGACCTGGTCAACGGCCCGGGCGGCGCCCAGGGCGCCGGTTCCGCCGACAACCCGTCGCAGGACGCCTGGCTGCTGGCGGCCTACACCACCTCCGCCTCACCCAGCGCGTCCAGCTAGTTTAGTTGGCTTTCTTGGCTTCGACGTTCAGGTCGATGTCCACGTCGTCCCCCACCAGACCGGGCCCGTAGGAGACCCCGTAGTCCTGGCGGTTCAGCTTGAGCTGCCCTTCGAACCCGGCGATCACGTTCTTCCAGGGATCCACCGCGGTGCCCAGTGTGGCCATGGGCAGCACCAGGGTCTTGGTGACCCCCTTCATGGTGAAGCTGCCGGTGACCTCCAGCCTGCCCTTGGCCACTTCCTTCACCGAGGTGCTGCGGAAGGTGATGGTGGGGAATTTGGCGGCGTCGAAGAAATCGGGGCTCTTGAGATGCCCGTCGCGCTTGTCGTCGTTGGTGGTGACGCTGGCCACCTGGATGGTCACGTCCACGGAGGACCTGGAGATGTCCCTGGTGTTCAACCGCACCGTGCCGTCCACCTTGCCGAACCGGCCGGTGACCTTGGACATGAGGTGGCGCACCCGGAATCCGATGTTGGAGTGGACCGAGTCGATCTGGTAGGTTTCCACCCCGGCTGGCGTCTGGGCCATCAGGGTGGCGGAGGGAATGACCGCCAGCAGGGTGATGGCGGAAAGGAGGAGGTGGCTGGATTGGTTTCGCATGGGGGCTCCCAATTAGGTGTTTAAACACCTTAAAAACAAAGTAGCCCTCTTTTTTCGGTGTTGCAACACCTTTCTTTGAGAAAGAGACCCCGTCTCGAATCCAGGTTTTCGGATCCCTGGCGGATGGCGGATGCCGCCCGCTAGCTGCCCCGCTGGCGGAACTCCGGACGGTCCCAGCCGCGGGCGATCAGTGCCTGCATCACGGCATAGCCGTCGGGGTGGCCGAAGCTCGCGTGGCTGACGCGGGCGGCGTGGTGCCGGGGGGGAAGGGAATGGTTCCTAGCCGCGCTTGCGCGGCGCCCGCACCGGGCGGGCGGTGGCCTTGCCGCTGCGCGGCGGGGTGCCCTTGCGCGGGCCGGTCTTGCCCTGGGGGCGGGTCACCGCCCGCTTGGGCTGCTTGGGCCGGGCCGGATGGGCGGGGGCCTCCGCCCGGGCGGCAGGGGCCTTCACCGGGGCGGACGCCCTGGCCGAGGCCGGCGCCCTGGATGGTTCCGCCGGATCGGCGTGCATCGGCCGGTGGCGGCCGGGCGCGGAGCTCCGGGCGGCGGGCTGTTCCTGCTGGCGCCGGGGCTTCAGGCCCTCGCCCGGATCCAGGATCCGGCGCACCCTGGCCACGCCCTCGTCGTCCCCTTCGCTCTTCTCCCGCTTGCGGAAGGCGAACCGGATCGGGGTGCCGGTGAAGCCGAACTCCTCGCGCAGCCGGTTCTCCAGGTAGCGCTGGTAGCTGAAGTGCAGGTCGCGGTCGGTGTTGGTCTTGATCACGAAGCTGGGCGGACGGGTGCCCACCTGGGTCATGAAGTAGAGCTTGGGCAGCTTGCCGTCCACCGCCGGGGGCGACATGCGCTCCACGGAATCGCGCAGGAACTGGTTCAGCCGGCCGGTGGGGATGCGCTTGGCATGGGCCTCGGCCACCTCATGCAGGAGGCTGAACAGCTTGGTCACCCGCTGCCCGGTCAGGGCGGAGATGAAGATCATCGGCGCGTGCTGCAGGAAGCCCAGGTCGTGCCGGAGCTTCTCCTCGAAATCGATGGCGGTGAAGGTGTCCTTCTCCACCAGGTCCCACTTGTTCACCACCAGCACCACCGCGGCGCCAGCCTCCTGGGCGTAGCCGGCGATGACCGCGTCCTGGTGGGTGACGCCTTCCACCGCGTCGATCAGCAGCAGCGACACGTCGGCCCGGGCCATGGCC
>JARLGP010000238.1 GCA_031292735.1 Holophaga sp. | reverse complement strand
CGGGCGCGGGGCGCGGGGGGGAGGGGGTGACGGTGGTGGCGTGGGTGGAGGCGGAGGGCGGGGCCCGGATCGGGCCCCACCACACCGCCACCCACCTGCTGCACGCGGCCCTGCGGGAAGTGCTGGGCACCCACGTGAAGCAGGCCGGCTCGGTGGTGGACGCGGACCGGCTGCGCTTCGACTTCACCCACTTCGCGCCGCTGGAGCCCGAGCAGGTGGCCGAGGTGGAGCGGCTGGTGAACGAGCAGACCCTGCGCGCCTTCCGCACCACCAGCCAGTCCATGCCCATCGAGGAGGCCCTGGCCGCCGGCGCCATGGCGCTGTTCGGCGAGAAGTACGGGGACGTGGTCCGGGTGGTGTCGGTGCCCGGGTTCTCCCGGGAGCTGTGCGGCGGCACCCACGTGGCCAACACCGGCGAGATCGGCCTGGTGAAGATCGTGGCCGAAGGCGCGGTGGCCGCCGGGGTGCGCCGGCTGGAGGCGGTGGCCGGCGCCGCCGCCCTGGCCCGGCTGCAGGAGGACGAGCACCTGCTGGGCGCGCTGAGCCGGCAGGCCAATAGCCCACGGGAAAAGCTGGCCAGCCTGCTGGCCGGCAAGGAAACCCGGATCCAGCACCTGGAAAAGGAACTCAAGGAAGCCAAGCTCAAGGCCGCCAGCGGCGGCGGCAGCAAGGAGCAGGTGGACACGGTGGCTGGCCTGACCCTGGTCACCCTGACGGTGGAAGGCATCGACGGCCCGGCCCTGCGCGAGATGATGGACCAGTGCCGCACCCGGCACCGCAGCGCGGTCATCGCCCTGGCCTCCAAGCTGTCCGCGGACAAGCTGGCCATCCTGGTGAGCGTCGCCCCGGACCTGTTCGCCAAGGCCGATGCCGGCGCCCTGCTCAAGGCCATGGTGCCCCACGTGGGCGGTCGGGGCGGCGGCAGGAACCCGATGGCCCAGGGCGGCGGCACCAGGCCCGAAGGGCTGCCCGAGGCTTTCGCGGCGCTCAAGGCCGCGCTCAGCGCATAGTTCCGGTTATTCCTTCACAACGGCTTACGGCTGGATGAATTGAAGGGCGTGGACCAGCTGGACGGCACTCCCGTCCGGCTGGAGCGCGGCGTCAACCCGAGGCTGGCCGGGTCGACCCGGTAGACCAGTTGCTTGCCACTCATGCGCAAATCGGCATGGGCAGGGGCTTGCACAAGGAAATAGGCGTGATAGTATCTTGCAAACTTCACTTTTTTCAAACCGCCGAGACCCCGGTCTGTGCAAGCGCCAGGGAGGGTCCCGGTCTTTTCAGAGGAGCTTTCCCGTGATTCGCGCAGCCATCCTGCCTTCCATGCTTCTGTTCGCCCTGGGGGTGAGTCACCCGGCGGTCCGCGCCGCCGTTCCCGACCCGGGCGAGCGCACGCTCCTGCCCTGGGAGGCGCCGGCCCTCCTGGCCGGGGCCCCGGTGTTGGGGCCGGTGGACCCGGCCGCCCCCATGGACCGCCTGATCCTGGTGCTGAAGGCCCCCCAGGGGACCCGGGAGCGCCTTCGCCAGTTCCTGGCGGACCTGCAGGATCCCGGCTCGCCTTCCTACCACCAGTGGCTGACCCCGGCCCAGTTCGGGGAGCGCTTCGGCCCGTCCGCCACGGACCTGGAGGCGGTGACCGGCTGGCTCCGGCAGGAGGGCTTCAGCATCGACCACGTGGCCCAGAGCCGGATGAGCATCGTCTTTTCCGGGGACGTGGCGCGGGTGCAGCGGGCCTTCCGGACCGCCATCGCCAGCTTCCAGCTGCGCGGCCTGGTGCGCCAGGGCAGCACCGTGGCGCCCTCGGTGCCCCGCTTCCTGGCGGACCGGGTGGAGGGCCTGGTGTCCCTGCACGACGTGCCCCGCCGGGCCCAGAACACCGGCTTCCGCCGGCTGCCCCGGCAGCGGGACTTCTCCCTGCTCGGCCTGCACCTGCTGACCCCGGGCGATTTCGCCACCATCTACAACACCCGTCCGCTGACCAGCGAGGGCATTGACGGCGCCGGGGTGTCCATCGCCGTCATCGGGCGCACCCACATCCCGCTGTCCGACGTGGCGACCTTCCGCTGGCTGTACGGCCTCCCGGCCCATCCGGCGACCCTGGTGGTCCACGGCCCGGACCCCGGCGACCAGGGCTCGGACGAGAACGGCGAGGCCAACCTGGACGTGGAATGGTCCGGCGCGGTGGCGCCCATGGCCGACATCAAGCTGGTGGTGGCGAAGTCCACCAGCACCACCGATGGCGTGGACCTGGCCGCCCGCCACGTGGTGGACCAGAACCTGGCCCCGGTCATGAGCCTGAGCTTCGGCGAGTGCGAGAAGGACCTGGGCCAGGCCGGCGTGGCCTTCTACCGTGACCTGTGGGCCCAGGCCGCCGCCCAGGGCATCACCGTGGTGGCGGCCTCAGGGGACAGCGGCGCGGCGGGCTGCGATGGCGGCAGCGCCAACGCCGGAAAGGGCTACGGGGTGAGCGGCCTGGCCACCACCCCGGACAACCTGGCGGTGGGCGGCACCCAGTTCGCCGACGGCACCGGCAGCTACTGGGACTTCTGGGACCACAAGGGCGGCGCCTCGGCCAAGAGCTACATTCCGGAGGCGGCCTGGAACGAGAGCGGCAGCCTGCTCCTGGGCAGGGGCATCTGGGCCACCGGCGGCGGGCCCTCGCCGGCCCATGCCAAGCCGGAATGGCAGAAGGCCCCGGGCGTTCCGGCCGACGGATGCCGGGACATCCCGGACGTGTCCCTGGCCGCGGCCATGGCCAACGGCTACCTTGTCCAGACCGGCGGCTGGCCCTCCGTGGTGGGCGGCACCTCCTGCGCCGCTCCGGCGTTGGCCGGCATCATGGCTCTGGTGGTCCAGACCGCCGGGCGGCAGGGCAACCTGAATCCGCTCCTCTACCGCCTGGCCACCGCCCAGCACGCAGGCACCGGCGCGAAGGTGTTCCATGACGTGGTCCAGGGCAACAACGACGTGCCCGGCACCCCGGGCTACGCCTGCACCCCCGGCTATGACCTGGCCACCGGCCTGGGCAGCGTGGACGCCAAGGCCTTGCTGGACACCCTCCAGGGGACCGTCCTGTACGCCAACAGCCGGTCCGGCCGCGCACCGGCGCGGTAGGATAGGGGCCATGCGCTGGATGGCCCTCGACCACGGTACCAAGAACATCGGAATCGCCTTTTCCGACGAGCTGGAGATCCTGGCGACCCCCTTCCAGGTCTGGCCCAGCCAGGGCGACGCCACCCTGGCGCGCCTGGCCCGGCTGGCACGGGAGGAGGGGGCCCAGGCCCTCCTGGTGGGGCTGCCCCTGCACAAGGACGGCGCCGAGAGCGCCACCGCGCCGCTGGCCCGGGCGTTCGGCGAGGCGCTGGGCAGGCTCACCGGACTGCCCCTGGTGTTCTGGGACGAACGCCTCACCAGCGTGGAGGCGGACCGTCTCCTGGCCGCGCGGGGGGTGAAGGCCAAGGACCGCAAGGCCCGGCTGGACGCCGCCGCGGCTGCGGTGATGCTCCAGGATCTGATCGAGACGCGCCGGTCGCGGAACATCCCCCCGAACCCGTGACCGTCGGCCCGGTCCGGCTCAGCCCTCGCCTTCCACCCGGTTCCCGCCCGCCGTCCGGGCGGCGGCCGCGCGGCCCGCGGCCAGGGCGAGCAGGTCGTCGGCCGCCTGGATCGGCTCCAGGGTGCTGGCCACGCCGCCGCTGAGGCTCGGCTGGAAACGTCCGGCGCCCAGGGTGAGGGTGAGGTTCTCCCAGGTGGCCCGCAGCCGCTCCCCGGCCAGCAGCGCCTCGAACGGCTGGGTGTGGTGCAGCAGGGCGGCGAACCGGCACCCTTCCAGACGCCCGCACAGGTCCGCCTCCCGGAGCGTCCGGTTCATGGTCTGGGCGAAGGCTTCCAGGATGTGGCCCAGCGGGGCCGGCCCATGCCGCTCCAGCATGGCCTCGAAACCATCCAGTTCCAGCACCAGGACACTGGTGGGGCGGCCGGTGCGCAGGCTGCGGCCGGCGGCCCGGACCAGGCATTCCCGGAAGCCCTGGGCGCTGGCCAGGCCGGTGACGGGATCGATCCCCGTGAGCCGGTCCAGCCGGAGCTGGATCCGCTGGCCCTGTACCTGGGCCAGGAGCAGGGTGAAGACCAGGTGCGCCGCCAGGCAGAGGAAGAAGAACCAGGCACGGGCCTGGGGCGCCTGGAGCCCGGGATCGGCGGGCGGGAAGGCCGCCGCCGCCCCGGCCCCCAGGGCGGCCAGGGCCAGGGCCACCGCCAGCCCGGCGCACACCTGGGGCGCCTTGCCGCCCCCCGGCCGGGACAGGTGGCCCAGCTCCCGGGAGATGCCCAGCGCCAGCACCGCCACCGCCACCGGCCGCACCAGCCCCGGCACCCAGCGGTAGCCCATGGCCGCGAAGGCGAGGGCCACCAGCACCCAGGCGCCCAGGGCCAGCCAGGCCCAGCGGTTCATGCGCACGGGCAGGCCGGCATAGCGGCGGAAAGCCCAGAGGCCGTAGCCCGCGGCCGCCAGCAGCAGGCTCGCCGGAGCCAGCAGGCCCCCCGGCCACGGCTGCGCCAGGTACAGCAGCAGCCCCAGGCCCTGGAGGGCCGTGGCGGCCAGCACATGGCCCAGGCCGGGCTCGCGGCGATGGCCCAGCCACAGCAGGGCCGAATGGGCGCCGCCCGCCAGGAAGCACACCAGCCCCAACCGGAACAGGCCGGTGGGGTCGAAGGCCAAGGGGGGGCTGGCTGGAGAGGGGATCACACTAATGACTACGGCACCCTTGCCCTGAAGCTTGAGTTGCTCCTGGGAGGCTGTCTACGTATTGGTCGTCGCGGGGCCTTCGAATACGTAGACAGCCTCCTATCGCACCATCCCCAGGTAGGCGCTCCACAGGGCCGGTCCGTAGAACACCACCACCGGGGTGGACAGGGCCAGGGTGCAGCCGAACGGGAGCATGGTCTGGCCACCGGCCTTGCGGGTGATGAGCAGGGGCAGGCCCACCGCGCTGCCCAGCAGGGAACCGCCGAACAGGATGCCGAGCATGGGCCCCCAGCCCCAGAAGGCGCCCAGCCAGGCCAGCATCTTGAAATCGCCCATGCCGATGCCGTCGGTCTTGCGGACCATGCGGTAGAGCAGGTTCAGGCCCGCCGGCAGGCCATAGCCCAGGGCGAGCCCCAGCAGGCTGGACAGCCAGGACACCGGCTGGCCCAGCAGGGACCAGGCCGGGGCCGGCTGCAGGCCGTTGGCGAAGGTGTCCACCCGCAGAAGGGTCAGGTGGGGCGCCCACACGGTGGTCAGGTGCAGGGGCCAGACCAGCTGCGGCAGAGTGAACAGCAGCCCCAGCGCCATGAGCGGGAACTGCAGCACATCCGGCAGGATGAACGCGGTGAGATCGGTGCAGAACAGGATGATGAGCGCGAACCCGCAGATGAGCCCCTTGGCCCAGATCAGGGTGCCGAACGGAAAGATCCAGACCGATCCGGCCAGCAGCAGCCCGGTGGCCAGCTCCACCAGGGGGTAGCGCACCGGGATGCGCCAGCCGCAGGCCGCGCACCGGCCGCGCAGCCACAGCCAGCTCAGCAGCGGAATGTTGTGCCAGGGCCGGATGCGGGCCTTGCAGTGGGGGCAGTGGCTGGGCTTGGTGACCACGTTGCGGTCCGCCGCCTGATCCTGGGGCAGGCGGTAGATCAGCACGTTGCCGAAGGACCCCAGGATGAGCCCGAACGGGGCGAGAAACAGGGACAGCAGCCAGGTGGGGAAATCGAAGGTAGGCATGGGGAAAGCATAGCTGACATGGGAGCCCGGCCGGGATAGCCTCTTAGGGTTAGGGGAGCATCCCATGAAAGCATTCCTGTTGGCCGTCGTTCTTTGCCTGGCCATTCCGGCCGCCCGGGCCGCCGAGGCCAAGCCCCGGGTGCAGATCGACACCAGCTACGGCCCCTTCGTGGTGGAGCTGGAGCCCGACCTGGCGCCCAAGACCGTCGCCAACTTCCTTCGCTATGTGAAGGAGGGCTTCTACACCGACACCATCTTCCACCGGGTGATCGAGGGCTTCATGGTGCAGGGCGGCGGCATGCTCAAGGATTTCAAGGAAAAGCCAGGCCACGAGCCCGTCGTCAACGAGGCCCAGGCCACCTTCGCGGCCGGGCTCAAGAACACCCGGGGCACCGTGGCCATGGCCCGCACCGACGACCCCAACAGCGCCACCTCCCAGTTCTTCGTGAACACCGTCGCCAACCCGGCGCTGGACACCAAGGACCTGACCCCGGCGGGGTACGGCTACTGCGTGTTCGGCCGGGTGGTCTCGGGCATGGACGTGGTGGCCAAGATTGAAAAAGTGCATACCGTGTGGTTCCACGGCAACCCCAACGTTCCGGAATTCCCCGTGCGGATCAAGTCCGCCCAGCTGCTGCCCTGACCGGGCGCCGACAGAACTGGCCATAAGCCGGTCCTGATGGGACCATGGACCCCGGCGTCGGGCTGCGGACGCCCTTCCAGGAGTGTTGAAATGGCTCAATTCGATCTCATCGTCATCGGTTCCGGGCCGGGCGGCTACATCGCGGCCATCCGGGGGGCGCAGCTGGGCCTGAGCACCGCGATCGTGGAGAAGGATCCGGCCGGCCTGGGGGGCACCTGCCTGCGGCGCGGCTGCATCCCCGCCAAGACCTGGCTGGAAACCGCGCACCGGTTCGGCCAGATGACCGAGTTGGCGGAGTTCGGCATCGCCGGGGTGGATGTTTCCCAGCTGCGGGCCGACCTCACGGCCATCGTCAAGCGCAAGAACCGGATCGTCCTGAAGAACGGCAAGGGCGTCGAGTTCCTCATGAAGAAGAACAAGGTCACCGTGCTCAAGGGCAGCGGCAAGCTGCTGGGCGGCGGCCAGGTGGAGGTGGACGGCGAGCGGCACGAGGCCCGGAAGATCATCCTGGCCACCGGCTCGGTGCCCAAGGAGATGCCCGGGATGGAGACCGACGGCGTGCGGGTGCTGAACAGCAACCACATCCTGGACCTGGCCGAGCTGCCCAGCCACCTGGTGATCCTGGGCGGCGGCGCCATCGGGGTGGAATTCGCCTCGGTGTTCGCCCGCCTGGGCACCAAGGTGACCCTGGTGGAACTCATGGACCGGCTGCTGCCCATCGAGGACGCGGCCATGGGCGAGGAGCTGGCCAAGCAGTTCAGCAAGCAGCACAAGATGGTCATCCGGGTGAAGACCCGCATCACCTCCATCCAGCGGATGGAGGACCGGGTGGTCTGCACCCTGGAGGGCGACAAGCCGGGCGTGGTGGAATGCTCCCACCTGCTGGTGGCCGTGGGCCGCGGCCCGGTCACCGCGGGGGTCGGGCTGGAGGCGACCCACGCCGTGGTGGACCGGGGCTTCGTCGGCGTCGACCCGTTCCTGCGCACCGCCGAGCCGGGCCTGTACGCCATCGGCGACATCGTCCGGACCCCCCTGCTGGCGCACGTGGCTTCGGACGAAGGCATCGTGGCCGCCGAGCATGCCGCCCAGGAACTGGGCAAGGACGTCCATCCCCATGCCATCCGCTACGACCGGGTGCCCAGCTGCACCTACTGCGATCCGGAAGTGGGTTGCGTGGGGCTCAGCGAGGCCCAGGCCCGGGAGCAGGGCCACCAGGTGGAAGTGGGCGTGTTCCCCTTCATGCCCCTGGCCAAGGCGAACATCATCGGCGAACCGTACGGCTTCATCAAGCTGGTCGCCGACCAGCAGTACGGCGAAATCCTGGGCATCCACATCATCGGCCCCAAGGCCACCGAGCTGGTGGCCTCCAGCCTGGCCCTGCTGGCCGGCGAGTTCACCGTGGACGAGCTGATCCAGACCATGTATCCGCACCCCACCCTGAACGAGGGCTTCCCGGAAGCCGCCCGCGCGGTCTACGGCCGGGCCTTGAATGCCTAGAACTGCTGGCTGAGCAGGTCGGCGAAGGCCGCGTCCAGGGCGTAGGGCTTCACCAGGATCTGGCTGACCCCGTTGCGGCGGGCGGTGAGCACCACGGCGGTGGAGGCCTCCTCCACCGCCAGGATGACGGGGGGCAGCATCGGGTGCACGGCCTTCAGCTGGCTGATGAACTGCAGCGCGTCCAGGGTGCTGAGGTCGCCGTCGATGAACAGCACGGCGAGGTTGGGCTGCTGCAGAAATTCCAGGAACTCCTTGGTGGAGGATGTCACCAGCGCCCGGCCGAAGCCCTCCTCCTGCAGCTGGTCCTTCATCATGTCCCCGTGGGCGGGGCTGGAGGCCAGGACCACCACGGCCCGGGAACGCATCTTCAGACGGGTGATGGCGTCGTTCCTGGGGGACGCCGGAGGGGCTTCCGCCGGAACGCTCGCCTGGCCTGGAGCGGCTGCCGGGGTTGGGGCGGACGCTGATGGGGGCGCCGGGGCGGGGGTGGGCGCATCCGTGGCGGCGGACGCCTGCGCAGCAGGGGCCGACGCCTGCACTGGCTTGGGGCTGGGGGCGGGCTCGGGCGCGCGGGGCTCCGGGGCCGTGGGGGGCGGCTCGATCCGGCGCCGGGCCTTGGGCGGCAGCACCGAGGGGATGGCCGTGGTCCTGGAGGACACCAGGTTGCGCAGGGCCGAAGCCAGGTCCGGGCGCATCGGGTCGAAGGCGATGCCCATGGTCAGGCCCCCGGCGGAGGTATCGAGAAATACCGCACGTCCGGTCAGCTCCATGACCGCAGGGCATTTGGGCGCCTTGTTCAGCTTGATCATCATGAACGGCTGACCCCGCGGCACCAGGGAACTGCCCAGGGGCAGGCGCTTCTCGCCCTTGAGGTTCAGGGCCTTGTCCACCCGGATCCGGGCACCCCCTTCGGACAGGTTCTCCACCACTCCGTTGATGCCCACCCCTTCGAACAGGCCGGTGAGGGCGGTGAGGGTGGTGCCTTCCTTGGGGTTCAGCCGGGCCCTGGGCTGGCTGCGGCGCTCTTTCAGCTCCAGGGTTTCCGGCAGGCTGATCTGGACCGTGCTGGGCCGGACTTCCACCACGGTGGCCGATCCGCCCACACGCAGGCTCTCCTGGAGGAAGATGAACTCGATCTTGGCGCCCTTTTCCACGTGCAGCGAGGACTGGAAGGTGACGACGCCTTCGCTTTCGTCGATGCCCTGGAGGGTGGCCGCCGCCTCGTTCTTCTTGGGCCCCACCAGGGTGAAGGCGGTGCGGTTGCGCTGGGCCTCTTCCAGATAGGCCAGGATCTGCTCCGAGGAAGCGCCAGACTCCTTCTTGTCCTTGCCGAATCCAAAAATGGCCATATTTCCTCACTCCATGCTGGCGTCACCCCGCGCAGACCTTTCCAAGGTGATGGTAATCTCGTTTCCTATGGATGAATCCCGCCTTCGCTGTTTCCTGCTTGCCCATCAGGGCCCTGATGATAATGAAGATGATATCGAAGAGCATCTTGCCGAACTGGAAGAATTAGCAAAGGCCTGCGATCTGTTGCCGGTGGGCCGCCAGCGGCTTCGGCGGGCCACGGTGGAAGCGCGGCTGTTCTACGGCAAGGGCCAGCTGGAAATGGTGGCGGACGAGTCGCGGCGCCAGGGTGCGCGCCTGCTGATCTGTGACAACGAGCTGTCCGGAGGCCAGATCCGCAACATCGAAAAGGCCACTGGAATGGATTGCCTGGACCGCACCGGGCTCATCCTGGCCATCTTCGAGCAGCGGGCCCAGACCCGGGAGGCCAAGGCCCAGGTGGAGCTGGCCCGCTACGAATATGAACTGCCCAGGCTCAAGGGCGCCTGGACCCATCTGGAACGGCAGGTGGGCGGGGTGGGCGTCCGGGGCGGGGCGGGCGAGACCCAGATCGAGGTGGACCGGCGCATGACCCGGTTGCGCATCAGCCAGCTGAAGAAGGAGCTGGAGCACCTGCAGCGGGTGCGGGACACCCAGCGCCAGGGCCGTTCGCCCAAGGTGCCCCGGGTCTGCCTGGTGGGCTACACCAACGCCGGCAAGACCAGCATCCTGCGCGCCCTGACCGGCGAAGGCGAGCCGCAGAACATGCTGTTCGCCACCCTGGACACCACCACCCGCAAGGCCTGGCTGGGGGTGGACCCCGAGACCGGCGGGCCCCGGCATGCCCTGATTTCCGACACGGTGGGCTTCATCCGCAAGCTCCCGCACCAGCTGGTGGCCGCGTTCCGCTCCACCCTGGGCGAGGTCCGCACCGCCGACGCCCTGCTGGTGGTGGCCGACGCCAGCAGCCTGGAACTGGAAGACCAGCTCAAGGTGGTGGGCACCACGCTCAAGGATCTGGGCTGCGGCGAGCACTCCCGGCTGCTGGTGCTGAACCAGGTGGACAAGCTCACCCGGCCTCGCCGGCTGGACCTCAAGCGGCTGCACCCGGACGCGGTGCAGACCTGCGCCCTGACCCGGGACGGCGCCGACCAGATCCGCCACTGGCTGCTGGGGCTCATTCCCGGCGAACCGGAGCCCAGGGTGCTGGAGGACTGGGAGCTCTGACTAGGTCAGCAGCCCGTACAAGGCCGGCACCAGATCCTCGTAGCTGGCGCGCTTCTCATGGATGTGGACGGCCTCGATGGCTTCGGCCACCGCCTCGATATGGGCGTCGCGCTTGTCCGCCACCAGGATCACCGGAGTGTCCAGCAGCAGATCGTGCCGGTGCAGCGCCTCCAGGATCATCTGGCCCTGGTGCCCGCCCACCTTCACGTCCAGCAGGACCAGATCGAACCGCATGGCCCGGGCCAGGTTCTGGGCATCCAGGAACGACTTGGCCTCGAACACCTGCTTGAAGTCGTCCTCCCGCATGCTTTCGGCCAGCGCCTTGCGGCCGTCGCTGCTGGCGGAGATCACCAGGATCTTGCGTCCGGCCTTGCGGATGCGCATGACCGCGGTCACCTCCGGCCGGGCCGGGCGCGCCGCCGCCGGGGTCGCCGGGAGCGGGGCCAGGGCCACCACTTCCGGGGCCTTGGCCATCTCCTTGACCTGTACCGGGGCTCCCGCCTGGTCGGCGATGTCGGTCTTGCGGTGCTTCTGCGGGAAGGCCTGGCCGAAGGTGGTGGGGAAGCGCCTGGCCAGGATCCGCTCGATGTTCTTCCGGTCGGTTTCCAGCAGGCCGGTGAGCAGGAATCCGGCGGAGAGCTCCCCGGGGCTGCTGCGCACGTGGGCGACGATGCCGCCGCACTGGATGGTGGGGGTGTAGGGCAGGCCGCTGATGCACACGGTGGCGAAGGTGTCGCCCCGCTTCAGCGCGGCCGCCTCGCCGGTCTCGGCGCCCAGTTCGTCCACGGACACCCGGAGGCCCTGCAGGCTCAGGTCCAGCAGCCGGCCCAGCATGACCCGCCCGCTGATGAAGGGGGCGGACACCCTTTCGCAGGCGAACACCTCGATCTCCTCGGCCCGGGTGAAGAAGGCCCGGAACCGCTCCCGCC
This sequence comes from Holophaga sp., assembly GCA_031292735.1. The sequence continues at coordinate 5,326 of JARLGP010000238.1, read as the reverse complement.
GCTCGCCGACGGCCACCGCGGTGGGGATCTTGAACACGCCGGTGGACACCACCTGGGTGTGGGCGGTGAACCGGCGGGAATCCACCATGAACGAGAAGTTGAGCTGCTGATCCTGGGGCAGCGGGGGGGTCTGGGCGGTGACGAAGGTGTCCCGGGACACCCGGGCCACGGTGGTTTCGAACGGCAGGGCATCCGCCTGGGCGATCCAAAGCTGGACTTGGGTTTTCTTGAGCACGAGGTCATCCAGATAGGCCCGGATGGTGTTGCCATCGCGCAGTTCCGCTTTCAGACCCAAGTTCGTCATGCTGCCTTTCCCTGGATGGTCCTGGAGAATAGGTTAGTTGAAGATAATGAACTTCAGGGCCGGATTTCCGGGGTGGGGCCGGATCGGGGCAGGGCCAGGAGGCCGGCGGCCAGGGCCAGGGCCAGCAGCAGGCGCAGCCCCATGAGCTGGCGCGAGATGCCATGGGCCTTGCCGTAGGCCACCCGGTCGGGCTGGTCGGGGGCGAAGCTCTCCACCGGGCCGTTCATGCGGGCGCGGATGGTGTGCAGCTTGGGCGAGATGATGAAGCCGCTGGTGAAGCACATCAGCAGGGCGAGCACCGCCGCCGCGCCCCACAACCGCAGGGGACCCAGGACGTCCGCCTCGCGCAGTTCCAGGATCCAGCGGCCGCCCTGGACCAGGATGATGGCGCCGCCGAACGCGATCCAGGCGGCCAGATCCAGCCGGGCCACCACCTTGCCGGCGACCAGGCCGGCCAGGTCGCGGCTGGGCAGGATGCGGAACAGCAGGGGGGCCATGAGCAGCCCGAAGCCCAGCACCATGCCCGCCCACAGCAAAAGCAGCAGCGCGGCGGCGGCATCGGTGCGGGCGAGGGTCTTGGATTTCATGGTCATTCCGGAGTTCACCATTCGTTGTAGGGGACCTGGTTCTCCCCCAGGTCGGTGGATCCGCTGCGCACCCGGAAGATGCCCACTTCGGCGTCCGGGTTGTCCGGGTCCGGGGCCTCGTATTCGGTCACCCAGGTATCCTTGGACTGGGTCATGGGGTCCACCGGGATGTCGCGCAGGTACTTCTGTTCCCGAAGCTGGCCGATGGAGGTGGGATACTTGCCGCGGTCGGCCTGGTACTGCTCCAGGCAGTGGTTGAGCTGGAACAGGTCCTCCTTGAGCACCGACTCCCGGGCCGCCTTGGTGTGCCGGCGGTAGCCGACGATGCCGACGGTGGCGAGCATGGCCAGGATGGTCATGACGGTGAGCAGTTCAATGAGGGTGAAGCCGCGCTGGCGGGAACGACTGGCTGGGACAATGGGCATAACAGCACCTTACCAGGAGGATACGGCAAAAGGCCCGACGCTTCACGCCGGGCCCTGGAAGAAATGAGTAAGCAATATCAACTCAGGCTGGTGGCCGCGACCTTTTCCCGGGTGTAGAACTCCAGGAGATCCCCTTCCCGAAGGCCGGTGAAGCCGTCCAGGTCGATGCCGCAGTCCAGGCCGTTCTTCACTTCATGCACATCGTCCTTGAACCGCTTGAGGGTCTTGATGTCGCCCTCCCAGAGCACCTCGGTGCCTCGCTTGACCCGCACCTTGTAGCCCTTCTGCACCTTGCCCTCGGTGACGAAGGAGCCGGCGATGACGGACTTGTTGACCTTGAAGATCTGGCGGACTTCCGCCTGACCCTGCAGGGTTTCCCGTTCGATGGCATCCAGCAGGCCGACCATGGCCGCCTCGATCTCCTCGGTGACCTTGTAGATGATGTCGTGGAAGCGGATGTCCACCCCCTCCTCCTGGGCCAGATCCTCGGTCTTGCGTTCGGCCTTGGCGTTGAAGGCGATGATGGTGGCCTTGGAGGCCTCCGCCAGCAGCACATCGTTCTCGGTGACGGTGCCGGCCGCGGCGTGGATGATCCGCACCCGCACCTTTTCCGTGGAAAGCCGTTCCAGGCTGCCCACCAGGGATTCCACGGAACCCTGGGTGTCGCCCTTGATGATCAGCGGCAGTTCCTTGATCTGGCCTTCCTTCAGGGTGGAGAACAGGTTCTCCAGGGTGACCCGCTGCTTGATCTGCGCGGCGGCCTTGGCCTTCTCCTGACGGAAGCCCACGATGGTGCGGGCCTTGGACTCGTCCTCCACCACCTGCAGGTTGTCGCCGGAGACCGGCACTTCCTCGAACCCGAGGATCTGCACGGCCATGGAAGGGGTGGCTTCGCTGATCTTCTCGCCCCGGTCGTTGAACATGGCCCGGACCCGGCCCATGGTGGCGCCGGCCACGAAGATCTCCCCGGCGCGCAGGGTGCCCTGCTGCACCAGCACCGCGGCCACGGGGCCCCGGCCGCGATCCAGCCGCGCCTCGATGATGCTGCCGGCCGCGGGGCAGTCGTAGACCGCCTTCAGGTCCTTGAGATCGGCCACCAGGAGCACGGTTTCCAGCAGGGTGTCGAGGCCCTCCTTGGTCTTGGCGCTGACCCGCACGCAGGGCACTTCGCCCCCGTAGGCTTCGGTCTGCACCCCGTACTGCAGGAGCATCTGCTCGACCTTGTCCGGGTTGGCGCCGGGCTTGTCGATCTTGTTGATGGCCACCACCATGGGCACGTCGGCGGCCTTGGTGTGGTTGATCGCCTCGATGGTCTGGGGCATGACCCCGTCGTCGGCGGCGACCACCAGGACGACGATGTCCGTCACCTTGGCGCCCCGGGCCCGCATCTTGGTGAAGGCCTCGTGGCCGGGGGTATCGATGAACACGATCTGGCGCTCCGGACCGTCGCCGCTCTTCACGTCCACGTGGTAGGCGCCGATGGCCTGGGTGATGCCGCCGGCCTCGCCGGCCGCCACCTTGCTGGTGCGGATGGCGTCCAGCAGGGAGGTCTTGCCGTGGTCCACGTGGCCCATGATGGTGACCACCGGGGGCCGCCAGAGCTTCTCGCCTACCGCCTCGCTGTGCTCCTCGGCGGTGATCTGCACGTCTTCCTCGAAGGTCACGATGTCGGCCAGGTAGCCGAATTCACGGGCGATCTCCTTGGCCAGCTCGGTGTCCAGGGGCTGGTTGATGGTGGCGAACACGCCCCGGTGCAGCAGCTTGGCCACCACGTCCTTGGCCGGGCGGTTGCACTTCTCGGCCAGTTCCTTCACCGAGACGCCTTCGGAGAGCATCACGATGCCGATCTCGTCGTTGATGTACTCGGTGGCGATCTGCTGGGCGCGGGAACGCGGCTGGCGGAGCTTCAGCTCCAGCTCCTCGGCCATGCGTTCGGCGCGGGAGCGCTTGTCGTCCTTCTTCTTGCCGGTGAAGTGGCCGGTGCGGCCGGGGCCCTTCTGGGCGTTGGGATCCGGGGCGGTGTTGGTGGGCAGGGACGGGCCGCGCCGGTTGAGGCCGGGGCCGCCGCTGGGCCGGGCGCCGGGTCCGCCGGGACGGCTGGGACCACTGGGCCGGCTGGTGCCGCTACCGGGCCCGCCGGGCCGGCTGGGACCGCCGGGGCGGCTGGTGCCGCTGCCGGGGCCGCCGGGGCGGTTGGGGCCGTTGGACCGGGAAACCGGCGGCCGCGCCTGGGGCAGCTGGATGTAGCGGGCCGGTTCGGTGGTGCGGGGCGCCGGGGCCGGGGTGTCCGACATCTTGATCCGGGTGAACCCGGTATCGGAACGCAGCTCGGTGATGGATGGGGGAATGAACGGGCGGCGGCTGGGCGGCGCCGGGGTGGGGTCGTGCTTGACCGCGCCCTTGCCGGTGTTGGCCGCCATGGGCAGCAGGGTCTTCTCCGGCTGCGGCTGGCCCGAACGGGAAACCTGGGCCTGCTGCCCGGGCCGCTGGATCACCGGCCTGGCTCCGGCTTCCGGCCGGGGCTTGGCGGGAGCCTGCTGGGGCAGCTGGATGTAGCGGGCCGGTTCCTGGGGCTTGCTGGACGGCGCCGGCGCATGGGAGATGCGCAGGTGGGAAAAGCCCTCGCCTTGAGTGGCGGGGCGGCCAAGGAGGGCTTGAAGGCCCTCTCCGGTGGTTGAAGGGTGGTCCATGACGGTTGCCTCGCTCGGTTCGGCCGAAGCTGGGACAGATTCCGCTTCAACAGGAGTTGAAACCGCCGCCGGGGCTTCAGGTTTCTTGATAAGGACCGCTGGCGGGGCGGACACGGGCGGCGGGGGCGGGGCAAGGGTTGGTTTCACGATTCGGATGGGTGGGGGGACAGCCTTGGGTGCGGTTATGGGGGGGCGCGGGGAGGCAGCGACCGTCTCCTCGCCTTTGGGTTTGTTCTGCATGACCCGGCGCAGGCCGTTGATCTGATCGTCGCTGAGATTGGAACTGTGGCTCTTGCCCTGGACGCCCAGATGCTTTTCAAGGGCATCGAGCACTTCGTGATTGCTCACGCCAAGCTCTTTGGCTAACTGGTTGATGCGCAACATGAAGGGGCGTACCTCGATCTGATGAAAGGGGCCAAAAGGCGGCGAAGGTTCGATCTGGGCCTACTCTCCGAACCGGGCGTGCACGGCGTCGATGAGCCGGAATGCGAGATCCTGATCGATGCCTTCGACCGTGAGCAATTGCTCAACCGTTACAGTGTACAAGGATTTTGCGTTCGTATAGCCGACCGAGGCGAGGTTTTTGATGATCGGCTCGGTCAACCCCTCGATGGCGCCCAGTTCCTCCAGGACCTGGGACTCGGGCTGCTGGTCCTCGGCGGGCGGGGCCATCTCGGGCAGGGCCTGGACCATGGCGGCCTCGGTCTCCCGCCGCTTCTCGGCTTCGCTGCGCACATCGATGTTCCATCCGGTGAGCTTGGCCGCCAGACGCACGTTCTGGCCGCGCTTGCCGATGGCAATACTGAGCTGTTCATCATCCACCACCACTTCCACCCGGCGGTGCTCCAGGTCGGTGACGGTGACCCGAAGGGCCTTGGCCGGGTTCAGGGCGTTGGCGATGAACCGGGAGCTGTCCTCGTCGTAGCGGACGATATCGATCTTCTCGTTCTTCAGTTCCCGGATGATGGCCTGCACCCGGCTGCCCTTGAGGCCCACGCAGGCGCCCACCGGATCCACGTCCGGATCCAGGGAGTGCACCGCGACCTTGGCCCGGTCGCCGGCCTCGCGCACGCAGCTGCGGATGACCACGGTGCCGTCATGGATTTCCGGCACTTCCTGGTCGAACAGCTTGATCAGCAGCCGGGGATCGGTGCGGCTCACCTGCACCTGGGGGTCCTTGGCGGACTTGTCCACGGCCGAGATCACCACCTTGATGCGCTGGCCCTTGTCGAAGCGGTCGCCGCGCAGGGCCTCGCTGCGCTTGAGCATGGCCTCCACCCGGTCGATCTCCAGGATGATGGCGCTCTTCTCGAAGCGCTT
>JARLGP010000237.1 GCA_031292735.1 Holophaga sp. | reverse complement strand
TTTGGAGGGCGGGCGCCCCGCCACGTGTTGGGGGCGGGGCGGGGGGGGGGGGGCGGGGGGTGCCGGCCCGGCGGGCGCCTCGGCGGTGGGCAGCTCCACGGCGAACCGGAAGCGGCAGCCATGGCCGGGACTGGATTCCAGGCTCAATTTCCCGCCCATGGCGGCCACCAGCTCACGGCTGATGGCGAGCCCGAGCCCGGCCCCGCCATGGCGGCGCCGGATGGACCCGTCGCCCTGCTCGAAGGGTGCCCAGATCCGCTCCTGGTCCTCCGGCTTCAGCCCCGGACCGGTATCCCGCACAGTGAAGGTGCAGCGGACCCGCTTCGCCGCCGGGTCCAGCGGGTCCACCTGCAGGGAGAGCACCACTTCGCCCTGCTCGGTGAACTTGACGCCGTTGCCGGCCAGGTTGATGAGCACCTGGCGCAGGCGGAGCAGGTCGCCCTCCAGGGCCGGGGGCAGCTGCGCGGGCCGCTCCACCCGCAGGGCCAGCCCCTTGGCCTGGGCCTGGGGATAGAGCACCGCGTGCACAGCCTCCAGCAGGGCATCGGGACGGAACGCCTCCCGGGCCAGCTCCAGATGATCTGCTTCGATCCGCGCCAGGTCGAGGATCTCGTCCAGCAGCAGGGCCAGCTGCTCGCAGCTGTGGGACGCCAGTTCCAGGGGCTGGCGCTGCCCGGGCAGCAGCGCGCCCCCGGCGAGGATCTGCATCCCGCCGAGCACCCCGTTGAGCGGGGTGCGGATCTCGTGGCTCATGACCGCCAGGAACCGGCTCTTGGCGGCATTGGCCCGGCGCGCCTCCTGCTCCGCGGCCTGGCGCTCGGCCACTTCCCGGCCCAGCGTCTGGCGCAGCGCGAAGTCGTGCCGGGTGATGCGGTTCCAGGACACCCGGAAGGCATAGCCCACGCCCACGGCCACCAGGAAATTGGCCAGGGTCAGCTGGGCCAGCGCCGCGTGGAAGCCCAGCCAGATCACCTGGTCCCGCAGCACCAGCAGGGCGCCCACCGCGCTCCAGACCAGGGCCAGGCGCAACGGGATGGCCACCACGGCGAAGATGATCAGGGGCATCACCGGGAAGACGAAGCCCCCCGGGCCGGGCCCGACCGGCAGCCGCTGGGGCGCCAGGCCGTTCTCGGCCATCCGGGTCGCCACCATGAACAGGATGGTCAGGAGGACCAGAAGCTGGACCCGCCGCTGGGGCCACGTGGGCCGGCTGACGTAGGCGATCGCCCACAGGCAGACGGCGGTGCCCAGCCGCAGTGCCAGCAGGATCCGGAAGGCGCTGCCGGGGCCGAACCCCTGCCAGGTGGGATAAAGCATGACCGCGTACAGGAACCCTGCGATCAGGGCGATCCAGCGCAAGGTCAGGCAGTGGCGCGGCCAGGCCTCCGCCTGGAACGAACGCTCCAGCTGCCGGTCCAGGAACTCTCCGGTCCAGCGGGAAAGGCGGAAATTACCGGGCGGGAGCATGGCGTCAGGGCTCCAGTCGGTAGCCGTACCCCGGCACGGTGACCAGCAGGCGGGGGTTGCGCGGATCCTCCTCCATCTTCTGGCGCAGCCGGGAGATCAGCACATCCACGCTGCGCAAGGAGGCGGCCTCGCCTTCCGGGGAGACCGCCTCGGCCAGTTCGGCCCGGCAGAGCGCCCGCCCCTCGGCTTCCGCCAGTTCCGCCAGGAGGTTGAATTCGCCCCGGGTCAGGTTCAGCGGCGCGCCGGAGCTGTGGCAAAGCTGGCGGCGTTCCAGGTCGAGGCAGTAGGAACCGACGGTCAGGGCGGCTCCGGCATTCCGCTGCCCGTAGCGCCTGAGCAGGTTGTGCATCCTGGCCACCAGTTCGCGGGGGTTGAAGGGCTTGTCCAGGAAATCATCGGCGCCCCGCTCCAGGGCCCGCACACGGTCTTCCGCCCGGCAGGTCAGGATCACCACGGGGACCTCGCGCCGGCGCAGCTCATCCGCCAGCTCCAGGCCGTCCCCGTCCGGCAGGTTGAGGTCCAGCAGCACCAGTTGCGGAGGGGTCGCCTTGAGCTGGGACCAGGCCTCCGCCAGGGAGGCGGCCTCCAGGACCTGGAATTCGCCCTGGCGCAGGTACGCGGCCAGAAGCAGCCGCTGGGCCGGCTCGTCCTCGACGATCAGGATGGGGATCTGGGGAGCCAAGGGCGCCTCTGCAATGAACGTTATTCAGACCACATTAACATCCAGCCGGGAAGCCCGTCATCCAGGGGCCCTGATCTCCTGGGGCCGGGGCAGGAAAAGGGCCGTCCAGGTCGGTTGACCGGACGGCCCTGATGGCGCGGAAAGGCGAGGAGCCTGTCTACGCTAGTTGGCCAGGGTGACGCTGCGCAGGTTGAAGCCGCTGCGCTGGAGGTCCAGCACCTTGCCGGCCAGGTTCACCAGCAGCAGGGTCTCCATCTCCTCACGGCCCTTCTTGGTGGCGGTGGGCGGCGGGACGGTGATGATGGAGCTGACTTTGCGGTTCTTGGCGAAGGCCAGGTCCAGGTCGAAGCGCATGCTCCCCTGGGTGAAGCCCATCTGGCCGTTGAGGTGGTTGATCAGGCCGGCGCCGTCATAGCCGAGGGTCAGGGAGGCGGGGCCTTCCATGCCCTTGCTCTGGTTGGCGATGGTGACGTTGTTGAGCTTGCCGCCGGGGTTGTAGCTGAAGCTCATGCGGGTGAAGACGCCCTGGCTCTCGTTGCTGTAGTTCATCTGCTGGGGCAGGTGGTTGGCCTTGCCGAACACCACTTCCAGCCGGCCCCGCTTCCAGAAGCCCAGGCTTTCGGCCATGCTCTGCTCCCGCTTCTTGGGATCGTAGGGGCCGGTGGGGGTGGCGAAGACGAGGGTCTGGGTGGTGCCGTCGCCGGAACCCTTGCCCAGGGAGGCCTTGAAGGTGGAACCGTCCACATAGACCTTCTGGATGTCGTTGATGCACTGGCGGAACCAGCCGAGGAAGGAGGTGGGCGCATCCGCCGGGGGCAGGTCCACCCGGCTGGTCCAGGCGTTCTGCTCCTTGCTGTACAGGAAGCCCTTGTTGCCGACCCGGTAGTAGAGCAGGTTGCCGAATTCGCCGGTGAGCTCGGTGCGGAAGTCGGCGTTGGCGAAATAGGTGCCCTTGAGCTTCAGGTTGACGTTGGCGCCCTTGGTCAGGCCGCCCTTCACGGCGCCCTGGCCCATCTGCTCGACCTTGGCATTCGCGGCGGCGGCGGTGAGGCTGATCGTCATGGTGCCCTGCAGGTCCACGGCGTTGACCCCGGCGTACGGCTTGCCGAACCAGGCGTCGTTCACCGAGTCCAGCACCTGCTTGAAGTTCTGGCGGGCGAATTGGGCTTCCAGGCTGTCCTTGGCCTTGCCGGTGAGGGCGGGCTTCGGCTTTGCCTGGGCCTGGACGGGGCCGGTGGGGACGAGCACCACCAGGGCGGAAAGGATTGCGAAAGAACCAACTTTCATGTGCGTCTCCAGGGTGTTCAACGGCTTTCGCTATGCAGCCGGGTCGCTTGAAGTTCCTGCCGCTTCTTGGCAAAGCAGGCATGGCAATAGGTGGCGTGGACGTCCGGGGGAACGAAATCGAGGTACTCCACGGTGCCACATTCCATGCAGGTGATCTGGGTCAGGATCTGGGCCTCGCTCTTGCGTGCCGGCTTGCGTACCGGTTGCGCTTTACGATAGCAATGAGGGCAGTTGAAGAACTTCTGGTCCGGCGTCAGCTCGAACGTCTTGCCGCAGGTGGCGCAAACCTTCTCTCGTAAATTGCTTGGTTCCTTGACCACCCGCTTCTGGATTTTCACGGTCCCGGCCTGCTGGGCCGCAAGCAAGCCGGTATGAGGGGGCGGGGAGAGCGTCGGATCAAGCGATTTGGGGCTCATGGGTTTCTCGATTAAGACTGAAAGGTCCGCAGGAATCATAACATCCCCATGGCTCCAACCGGGGTCTCTCCCAAGAGCTTCCTCGCCTGGAATCCGGGCCAATGGCATCCTGTAAGGATGGATACCGCAAAGAGCCTCATCCAACCCCTTCTGGCCGGTCGGCCGCGCGCCCTGGCCAGGGCCATCACCTGGATGGAGAACGGCCATCCCCAGGCGCGGGAGCTCATGGCCCTGGCCTGGCCGCACCTGGGCCGGGCCATGGTGTTCGGGCTCACCGGCTCGCCCGGCGCGGGCAAGTCCACCCTCACCGACCAGCTGGCCCGGATCCTGCGCGCCGAAGGCAAGAAGGTCGGCATCCTGGCGGTGGATCCCACCTCGCCGTTCAGCGGCGGGGCCATCCTCGGCGACCGCATCCGCATGGGGCGGATCGCGGCGGATCCAGGCATCTTCATCCGCTCCATGGCCACCCGGGGCGCCCTGGGCGGCCTGGCCCGGGCCACCCAGGACGCCATCGACCTGCTGGACGCGGCGGGCTGGGACGTGGTGATCGTGGAGACGGTGGGCGTGGGCCAGGACGAGGTGGACGTGGTGAGCTGCGTCCAGAGCTGCTGCGTGGTGCTGGTGCCGGGCATGGGCGACGAGATCCAGGCCATCAAGGCCGGCATCATGGAAGTGGCCGACATCTTCGTCATCAACAAGGCGGACCGGGACGGGGTGGACAAGGTTGAGTCGGAGATCGAGGGCATGAAATCCCTGTCCCACCAGAAGGCCTGGGACCCCCCGGTGCTGCGCACCGTGGCCGGGGCCGGGGACGGCGTGGCCGAGCTGCTGGCCAAGGTCCGCGAACACGGGGCGTGGCTGCGCGCCCACGGCGGCTACCAGGAGAAGGCCCAGGCCAGGGCCCGGCTGCGGTTCGACAGCCTGCTGGCCGAGGAGGCCGCCCGCCGGGTGCGCAGCCGGGTCGGCGCCCAGCAGGTGGAACAGCTGATCCAGTCCATCGCCGCAAAGACCCTGGATCCCTATGCCGCGGTGGCCCAGGCGCTGGACCGCCAGGAAAGCTCGCAACCGGCGTTAGGATAGTCCCCACGGAGCGTCCGTGTCACCCTGCCGCGTTTTCCTGATCGACAACTTCGACTCGTTCACCTACAACATCGCCCACGGTCTGGCGGCGGCGGGGGCGACGGTGGAGGTGCGGCGGGCGGACGGGGTGGACCTGGAGCTGCTGGAAGCGGATCCGCCGGACCTGCTGGTGATCTCCCCGGGGCCCGGCTGCCCCCAGGACGCCCAGGTGTCCCTGGCCGCCATCCGCCGGTTCGCCGGCCGGGTGCCCATCTTCGGCATCTGCCTGGGCATGCAGTGCCTGGCGGTGGCCTACGGCGGGACCGTGGAACCCGGGCCGGAGCCGGTGCACGGCCGCACCACCCGGATCCTGCACGACGGGCGCGGGGTGTTCCAGGGGCTCCCTTCGCCGATCCGGGCGGCCCGCTATCACTCCCTGTGCGTGACCCAGGTGCCGGACTGCCTGGAGGTCACCGCCCGCAGCGAGGACGGGATCCCCATGGCCCTGCGCCACCGCGGGCTGCGCATGGCCGGAGTGCAGTTCCATCCGGATTCCTTTCTCACGGACGATGGGCCTGCGATAATGGAACATGCCCTGCGAGGAGATTTCTGAAACCTGGAGTGCACGGCCTTGCCGGTTGAAGACGGTGGACTTCTTCGATTCGCTGGGCGACAAGCCGTTCGCCTTCCTGTACGGGGATGGCGCCGAGTCCCGCTGGCTGGTGCTGGGCGAGGATCCCATCCTGGTGCTGGCCGAGCCCAAGGGGCCCTTGCCGCACTTCACCCGGTCGGGCGACCTGCCGCCGATCCTGCCTGACTTCATCGGCTTCGTGGGCTACGAGTGGGGCAACCGCTACGCCGCCTTCCTGCCGCCGCCCGCGGCCAAGCCCTTCCCGTTCCCGGACTGCCACCTGGCGGTCTACCGCAACCTGCGGATCTACGACCGGGAGACCGAGACCCTGTACCAGGCCCAGCGCCAGGGCGGCGAGCCGGTGGAGGGGGCCGCCAACGCCCTGCTGGAGGGCGCGTTCCGGGCCCGCAAGATCTGGGACAGCGACACCAGCAAGGGCTACCAGGAGAAGGTGCAGCGGATCCGCCAGGAGATCGGCAAGGGCAACGTCTACCAGGTCAACCTCACCCGGGCCGAGCGCTGGGCGTTCCGGGGCGACCTGCGGCTGTTCGCGCGCCGGCTGTACGACGCCAACCCGGCGCCGTTCTCGGCCTTCGTGGCCGGGCCGGATTTCTCGGTGGTGTCCTCTTCCCCCGAGCGGTTCTTCCGGATCCGCGACGGCCGGATCCTGGCCAGCCCCATCAAGGGCACCGCGCCCCGGGGCGACAACGCGATGGCCGACGCCCTGCGCAAGCGCAACCTGCTGTCCAGCCCCAAGGACCGGGCCGAGCTGGCCATGATCACCGACCTGATGCGCAACGACCTCACCCGGGTCTGCCAGATCCCTTCGGTGCGGGTGGAGACCTTCCCCCGGCTGGAGAGCTACGCCAACGTCCATCACCTGGTGGCCGACATCTCGGGCGGGCTGGTGTCCGGGCTGACCCTGGAGGCCCTGTTCGCGGCCCTGTTCCCGGGCGGCTCCATCACCGGCTGCCCCAAGCTCACCGCCATGAAGCTGATCCGGGAACTGGAAGGCCACCCGCGGCTGGCCTACACCGGGGCCCTGGGCTGGTGCTCCTTTGATCTGGCCCAGGCGGATTTCAGCATCGCCATCCGCACCGCCTGGACCTCCGCCAGCGACCTGCTGTTCGGGGTGGGCGGCGGGGTGGTGTGGGACTCGGAGCCCCTGGCCGAGTACCAGGAGACCGTGCACAAGGGCAGCTCCATCATCCGATGCTTGAACTCCTGAGCGGCGCCCTCACCGATCTGGCCCATTCCGGCGCCCGGCACGGGGAAGGGCTGTTCGAGACCATCCGGGTGCGTCACGGCGTGCCCTTGCGCCTGGCCGCGCACCTGGAACGGCTGGCCGCCGGCGCGCGCTACCTGGGCCTGGAGGCGCCCCCGGAGGCCGCCGCGGTGCTGGCCTTCCTGGCCGGCACCCCGTGTCCCGGGCTGGACAGCGGCGTGCTGCGGCTGCTGGCGGTGGACCGCACCCTCCAGGTGACCGTGGCCCCGTGGCAGCCGGCGCGCCCGGCGCGGATCCGGCTGGGCCTGAGCCGGGAGTTCCGGCGGCTGAGCTCCAGCCCGCTGAACCGGTTCAAGACCCTGTCCTACCTGGAGAACCGGCTGCTGGCCCGGGAGGCGGAACGGCGCGGCCTGTTCGAGGTGATCGCCCTGAACGAAGCCGGACGGCTCAGCGACGGCTCGCGCACCAGCCTGTTCCTGGTGCGCGGCGGGCGCCTGCTCACCCCGCCTGTGGCCGACGGCGCGCTGCCGGGGGTGGCCCGGCGCTGCCTGCTGGAGGCCGGGCTGGCCGAGGAGGCGCCGCTCACCCCCCGGGACCTGGAACGGACCGAGGCGGCCCTGCTCAGCAACGCCCTGCAGGGCGCGGTGCCGGTGCATGAACTGGAAGGCCACGGCCCGCTGGACGCGGGCCATGATCTTCTGGCTCGGGCGGTGGCGCTGTTTTAAGGCTCCGGGACCTGTGAACTCCGATTGTGCGGTGGAGGAATGCGTGACAAGGTAGGAGGTCCGCACGGTATTTCATGGCTGATGTTTCACGGAGGGCATGACGATGGGTGACCTGTTGTTCTGGCATAGGCTCCAGTTCGGCTTCACGGCGACCTTCCACTACCTGTTCCCCCAGCTCACCATGGGCCTGGCCCTGATCATCCTGGTGCTCAAGGGGCGGGCCCTGGCGCGGGGCGACGAGGCCTGCAACACCGCGGCCCGGTTCTGGATCCGCATCTTCGGGCTGAGCTTCGCGGTGGGCGTGGTCACCGGCATCCCGCTGGAATTCCAGTTCGGCACCAACTGGGCCCGGTTCTCCAGCCACGCCGGCGGCGTCATCGGCCAGACCCTGGGCATGGAGGGCATGTTCGCCTTCTTCCTGGAAAGCACCTTCCTGGGCCTGCTGGTGTGGGGCGAGCGCAGGCTGAGCCCCCGGCTGCACTTCCTGGCCGCGCTGGCGCTGTTCGTGGGCAGCTGGTTGTCCGGCTACTTCATCATCGCCACCAACGCCTTCATGCAGCACCCGGTGGGCTACCAGGTGGCCGCCGACGGCAGCCTGCAGTTGGCCAGCTTCTGGACCTTCCTGCTCAACCCCTGGGCCATCGTGCAGTACCTGCACAACATGATGGGCGCCACGGTCACCGGCGCGTTCGCGGTGGCGGCGGTGGGGGCCTTCTGGACCCTGCGCGGCACGCATCTGCAGCAGGCCGCCCTGTTCCTGAAGACCGGCGTCATCGTCGGGTTCCTGGCCAGCCTCCTGGTGGCCTTCCCCACTGGCGACCAGGCCGGCAAGCGTGTGGCGCGGCACCAGCAGCCGACCCTGGCCGCCATGGAGGGCCGCTGGCACAGCGGGCCCTACGCCGAACTGAACCTCATCGGCCAGCCCAACGTGGCGGGCCGCACCCTGGACAACCCGGTGCGCCTGCCCGGGCTGCTGAGCTTCATCGCCTACGGCTCGTTCTCCAGCAACGTGAAGGGGCTGGACGAGTTCCCGCCGGACCAGTGGCCCACCAACCTGGAGTTCCTGTACTACGGCTTCCACATCATGGTGGGCCTGGGCACCCTGTTCATCGCGCTCATGGGGCTTTCGACCCTGTGCCTGGCGCTCGGCCGGCTGCAGCAGATCCGGCCGCTGCTCTGGGTGCTGATGCTGGCCTTCCCGTTCCCCTTCATCGCCAACTCGGCCGGCTGGGTGGTGGCCGAGTTCGGCCGCCAGCCGTGGCTGGTGTACGGGCTGCTGCGCACCGGGGAGGGCACCTCCCAACTGGTGCACCCCGGGCAGACGGTGTTCACCAGCCTGGGCTTCGCCGGGCTCTATTTCGTGTTGGGGCTGCTGTTCCTGTTCCTGGTGGGACGGGAAGTGAACCACGGCCCGGTTGCCCACTAGGAGATCACCATGGAAATGCTCTGGTTCTGGCTGGTTTCCGTCATGGTCGCGATCTACGCCGTCATGGACGGCTTCGATTTCGGCTCGGGGGTGCTGCACCTGGTCGTGGCCCGCACCGAGGCCGAGCGCCGCGAGGTGCTGGCGGCCATCGGGCCCCTGTGGGACGGCAACGAGGTCTGGCTGCTGGCCGCCGGCGGGGCGATGTTCCTGGCCTTCCCGCGCCTGCTGGCGGCGGGCTTCTCCGGGTTCTACCTGGCCATGTTCATGGTGATCTGGGCGCTGATCCTGCGCGGCATCGCCATCGAGTTCCGCTCCCACGTGGAGGACGTCATGTGGCGCTCGTTCTGGGACCTGGTGTTCGCCTTCGCCAGCACCCTGCTGCCCATCCTGCTGGGCGCCGCCCTGGGCAACGTGGTGCGCGGCGTGCCGCTGGACGCCACCGGCTACTTCCAGATCCCGCTGTTCACCAGCTTCGGCACCGGCAACCCGGTGGGCATCCTGGACTGGTACACCGTGCTCATGGGCGTCCTGGTGCTGGCCACCCTCACCGCCCACGGGGCGCTGTTCCTGGCCTGGAAGACCGGGAACGTGCTGCACCTGCGCTGCCGCCACGCGGCCGTGGCGCTGTGGCCGGTCGTGGCGGTGCTGGCCCTGGCGGCCACCTGGGCCACGGCGGTGGTGAACCCGTCGGTCTACCACAACCTGCCCCACGCGCCCCTGGCCTGGGTGGGCATGGTCCTGTTCCTGGGCGGCCTGGTCACCGTGGCGGCCGGCCTCAAGGGCGAGCGCTACCTGATGGCCTTCCTCGGTTCGGGCGCCTTCATCATCGGCATCCTGGCCGCCACCGCCGCCTGCGTCTGGCCGGTGATGCTGCGCTCCACCCTGGATCCGGCCGCCAGCCTCACCGCCCACAACGCCAGCGCCGGGGCCGGAAGCTTGCGGGCCGGGATGGTGTGGTGGTTCATCGGCTTCCCCATCGCCCTGGCCTATTTCGCCTTCCTGTTCTGGCTGCACCGGGGCAAGGTCGCCGCCCCGAAGGAAGGTCAGGGGTACTGAACCTCGCCGGCCCCGATCCTGCGGGCCAGGGTTTCCAGCGCCGTGCGCAGCCGGCGCTGGCGGGCCTTGGTGGGGCGCACCGCCTTCTCCCACCAGAGCCCCTTGCATTCCAGGACGCCCCGGTCCCGGTGGTGCTTGGCGTCCAGCCGCCCCACCAGGGTCTCCCCTTCCAGGATGGGCAGCACGTAGTAGCCGAACTGCCGCCTGGCTTCGGGCACGAAGGCCTCGAACCGGTAGTCGAAGCCGAACAGGCGCAGGGTGCGGGCCCGGTCCCGCAGGATCGGGTCGAACGGGCACAGGATCACCATCCGCTCGCCGGGCTCGGGCAGGGCGGCCAGCCGCTCGCGCCAGTCCGGCACGGCGAAGCAGGGCTTGGCCGGGCCGCCGTCCCGGGGCTGCACCGCCACCTGCGCGATCCGCCCCCCGGCCTGGGCGGCGGCGCACCACCGGGCCGCGTCGGCCGGTTCCACGGCGTTCCAGAAGGCGGCCAGCTCCCGGGGCGTGGCCGCTCCGAGCCGCTCCAGGGCGGTGGCGCAGGCCCACTCCAGGTGGGCGTCCGGGGCCGGCGGGGGCAGGGCGTGGGCCTCGGGGAACACCCGCTCGGCCAGATCGTAGCTTTTGTGGAAATGCAGCCGGCTGGCCACCGCCAGTTCGCCGGTGTGCCAAAGCAGCTCCAGGGCGGCCTTGTGCGGCTTCCAGCCCCACCACCCGGCGCCGCCCGTGCCGGGCTGCTCGAAATCGGCGCTGCGCAGCGGGCCCTCGGCGCGGATCCGCTCCAGCACCTGGGCGAGCAGCGCCTCGGCCTGGTCGCCCATGCGCTCGCGCCACCAGGGGCTGGCCAGGATCCGCGCCCGGCTCTTGGGGAAGCGCAGGTGCCAATGGGGATACCAGCGGAGCGGGATGGCCGCGGCGTCATGGGTCCAGTGCTCGAACAGCCGGCGCTGCTCCAGCAGGGCCTCGAACTGCGCCGGATCGTAGGCTTCCGTGCGGCAGCCGAGGATCAGGTGGTGCGCCCGCTCCACCACGTTGATGGAGTCCAGCTGCACGTAGCCCAGCTGCTGGACCAGGCCTTCCAGTCCGCCCGGCGGAGGCGGCCCCAGCAGGGCCTGGCCGGCCAGCAGCAGCCGGCGGGCCTGGGCGGCGGTGAGCTGGGGGCTGGATGGGGCCATCAACCTCTCCTGAAGATCTTGGCTCGACTGTAGCGCTTCCGGAGCCTGGCTGTCCTCCGGGGAGGGCTGCAGCCCGGGCCGGGTAGACTAGAGCCTCTGGAGGGCCGCCGTGCCTGGACATCTCATTCTGGTGCCAACCCCGCTTGGCAACCTGGGCGATCTGACCCACCGGGCCGTGGAGGCCCTTGAAGGCTGCGACCTGGTGGCCTGCGAAG
The DNA here is from genome assembly GCA_031292735.1 of Holophaga sp. Next base: position 3,458 of record JARLGP010000237.1, on the reverse strand, counting down.
ACACCCGCCGCACCGGCGGGCTGCTGGCCCACCTGGGCATCGACAAGCCGCTCCAGCGGTTCGACGACCATGCCAGCGCCGAGGCCGCCGAGCGGGTGGCCCAGTCCCTGGCCGCGGGCCGGACCGTGGCCTATTGTTCCGACGCGGGGCTGCCGGGGATCAACGACCCCGGGTTCGAGCTGGCCCGGCTGGCCCGGGAGGCGGGGATCCAGGTGACGGTGCTGCCCGGGCCCTCGGCGGTGACCCTGGCGGTGGTGGCCTCGGGTCTGCCCAGCCATGCCTTCAGCTTCTGGGGCTACCTGCCCTCCCGCAGCGAGCCGCGCAAGGCCTTCCTGCGCAAGCTGGGCACCCGGGAGGAGACCGTGGTGGTGTTCGAAACCCCGCACCGGATCGTCGCCGCCCTGTCCGAGATGGCCGAGCTGCTGCCGGACCGGGAGATCGCCCTGGGCCGGGAGCTGACCAAGCTGCACGAGAGCTGGTACCGGGGCACGCCGGCTGAAGTGGCCGGGCTGCTGGGCGGCGAGAACCGGGGCGAGATGGTGCTGGTGATCGCCGGCGCCGACGCCAAGCGCACCGTCACCGATCCGGAGGTGGCCTTCGACGGGGCGGAACTGCCGCCCTGGGCCCTCCGCTTCCTGGACGCGGCCCGGGAGGGCGGCATGACCCTGCGCGAGGCGGTGAAGCCCCTGGCCCGGCACCTGGGGGTGCCGGCCAGCGAGCTGTACCGGCTGGCGGTGGCGGCGCGCTAGCAGGACGCCGGGGCAGAACGAAACGGGCAGGTGATAGAATCAAGCATTGGGGGACACATGAAGGTGCGAGTGCTGGTGACGCTGAAACCGGGGATCCTGGATCCCCAGGGCAAGGCCGTGGAACAGGGGCTGCACGGCTTCGGGTTCCAGGTGGAACAGGTGCGCATCGGCCGGCTGATCGAGCTGGAGGTGCCGGCGGCCGACCGGGCCGAAGCGGAAACCCGGGCCCGGGCCATGTGCGAAAAGCTGCTGGTCAATCCCGTGATGGAAAAAGCCAGCATCGAGGTGCTCTGATGCGGGTCGCCATCCCCACCTTCCCGGGCTCCAACTGCGACCACGACGCGATGCACGCCTGCGGCGCGGTGATGGGCTGGGATGCCCAGGCGGTGTGGCACCGGACCGAGCGGCTGCCGGACGGCACCGACCTGGTGTTCGTCCCCGGCGGGTTCAGCTACGGCGACTACCTGCGCTGCGGCGCCATCGCCGCCCTTTCGCCGATCATGGCGGACATCAAGCGGTTCGCCGACCAGGGCGGGCTGGTGGTGGGCATCTGCAACGGCTTCCAGATCCTGTGCGAGGCGCAGATGCTGCCTGGAGCCCTGCTGCGCAACGAATCCCTGCGTTTCATCCACAAGGACGTGCACATCCGGGTGGAGCGGACCGGGCTGCCCTTCACCGGGGCCATGGCGGTGGGGCAGATCCTCCGGATACCCATCGCCCACGCCGAAGGCAACTACACGCTGGACCAGGCCGGCCTGGAGGCCCTGGAGGCCCGGGGCGGGGTGGTGTTCCGCTACTGCTCGGCCGAGGGCGACACCAGCCCGCAGTACACCCCCAACGGGGCCGCCCACGCCATCGCCGGGATCGTCAACGAGCGGGGAAATGTGCTGGGAATGATGCCTCATCCCGAGCGTGCCGTAGAAGATGTGACGGGCGGGACCGACGGATTGTGGTTGTTGAAGAGCATCGAGGGTATGCTTTCTAAAGTTTGATACTCTAATATCCTTGAGCTGGAATCGATCCATTCGGGTCGAAGCCGACCATTTCGGAGCGCAGAACTCCACCCACCCGTCATTTGTCCCCAAGAAAAAACCTATGACCGGTCCCGATACAAAAAACGTCCAAACCTATACCAGCGGCCCCTTGCGGCTGGTGATCTGCAAACGTGATCCGGTTCCCGCCAAGGCGATGCCGTCCAATGAATCCTGGACGCTGCTGCTGCCCGGCAGCCCCATCCGGGTCTGCACCGGCGAGGACACCGAGGAAGGCGTGGTGCCCCGGGGCAGCCTGGCGCTGCTGATGCCCGGATTCGGGCATACCTTCAAGCGGCATCACCCCGAAACACCGTTCGGCTTCACGGCGCTGCAGATGGATGGGCCTTTCCCCGAGCCCCTGGTCTCCGTCCTGCAGCACCCGCCCCGCAAGTGGCAGGAGGCCAGCTATGCGGTGCTGCGCAGCCAGAGCCTGAAGCAGCTGTTCGGGATCTTCACCCAGGAAATTTCCAACCCCGACGGGCTGCAGCTGATGACCCGGGAACTGTTCCTGATCCTTCTGGGCGCGGAACTCACCCGGCTGTGCGAGAAGGAGGACCGGGCCCGGTTCCCCTACCGCCTCACCCGCTCCACCCTTCAGGTGGTGCTGGACCACATGGAGGCCCATCTGGGCGCGCCCAACAGCGTTCCGGAGATGGCCAAGCTGGCCCGGTGCACCCCGGATCACTTCATCCGGCTGTTCCGGGAAGCCACCAGCACCACCCCCCATCAGTATTTGATCGAGCGGCGCCTGCAGCGGGCGGTGCAGCTCCTGTCCGACGGCGAGCGGCCCTTGGATGTGGCCGAGTCCCTGGGCTTCTATGACGCCTCCGCCTTCACCCGCGCGTTCAAGCGCCGGTTCAGCGTCCCCCCCAGCAAATACGCCCAGGAAGCCTACGACCGGCAGTTCAAGAAAACGTAGGAGCCGTTGCCTTCGAGAGGCCGGGCGGGTGGTCGCCGGCCGCCGCATGGGCGGCGCCGAGGGATGTAGACTGATGACTTGTCCCGAAAGGTGTCGCCATGTCCGAAACCGCCATGACCTTCGATGATGTGCTTCTGGTCCCCGCCTACAACCACCATGAGTCCCGGCGGACCGTTGAAATCGGCATGACCGACAAGACCGGCAAACTGACGCTGGAACTGCCGGTGATGACCGCGAACATGGACACCATCACCGAGGACGGCATGGCCGATTTCATTTCGGCCAAGGGCGGAATCGGGATCCTGCACCGGTTCTGCTCGGTGGAGGAGAATGTGGCGATGTTCCTGCGCTGCAAGGGCCAGACCTTCGTCTCGGTGGGCACTTCGGAAAAGGAGATGGAGCGGGTGGAGGCCCTGAAGGGCGCCGGGGCCCAATATTTCTGCGTGGATGTGGCCCACGGCCACGCCAAGTACGTGGGCAAGATGATCAAGCGCATGCGGCAGATGCTCCCCAACGAATGCATCATGGCCGGCAACGTGGCCACCTACGCGGGCGCGGACTACCTCGCCTCGGTGAAGGCCGATATCGTGAAGGTCGGCATCGGTCCCGGCAGTGTCTGCACGACCCGGATCAAGACCGGGTTCGGGGTGCCCCAGCTCACGGCGATCCAGGAATGCGCCCGGGCGGACCGGTCCATCGTGGCCGACGGGGGGATCCGCTATGCCGGGGACATCGTCAAGGCCCTGGCCTTCGGCG
>JARLGP010000236.1 GCA_031292735.1 Holophaga sp. | reverse complement strand
GTCCTAAAGACTACGGGGAACGCACCGCGTCTCCCGTAGGACGACAAGGTGGTGGTTGAAGTCAAGGCGATCGAGGACTTCTCTGATGCCAACTTTGCCCAACTGAACAGCTACCTTCACTTCTCAAGTTTTGAAGTCGGCCTGCTTTTCAATTTCCACAACTGGCCGCTCATGAAGGGTGGATTCAAGCGGCTCGTCAATACCAAACCCTGACCAACATAGACTGGATCAAGGCTCGAATCCGTACGCCGGAATGTCACATGTATTTCTGGCGGCCTACAAGTTTGACCGGGCCGGTCGGTTCTTCCCGGCTTCAGGTGCGCTTCCAGAACGTCCGATGCAGTTCGGCGATCTCCTCCTCCACCTCCGGCACCGGGCCGATCACCTGGATGGCCTTCTGGCTGTGCGCGTAGATGTACCGGGCCGGCACGTCCAGGGTCGGATTCTCCGTGCTGGCTCCGGTGAGCGCCAGCAGGCGCCGCTCGTCCAGCCCGTAGACCAGCCGGCCGATGTTGGCCCAGTACTGCGTGGCGGCGCACATGGCGCAGGGCTCCACCGTGGTGTAGAGGGTGCAGGTCCAGAGGTAGTCCGGGGTGAAGTTCATGTCCGCGGTGCGCGCCAGCACGGCTTCGGCGTGGTTGACCGTGCTCACGTTGCCCTGCTCCAGGAGCACGGTCTCGTGGTCGGGGCCCACCAGGAGGGCGCCGAACGGATGGTGCCCCATGGCCACCGCCCGGACGGCGATGGCGTTGGCGCGCCGGAGGTGGCGAAGGATCTGCGGAACGCTCGGGGCGGTGGCGGTTGGCAAGGGAGCAATCATGACGGGACCTCGGGGAGGAAAAGATAAGCGATAATTTATTTCCACAGTAAATAAATTTTCTTTCAAAAAAACATTGGTAAGCTTAACCCTACGACCCCACCCAGGAGGCAGGCTATGAAGAAATTACTCGTGCTTTCAGCCTTGTTCACATACGCATGCGGGTTATCCGCCGCGCCACCCAAAAACAAAGTGCACATCGCCCTCATCGTGGAATCCACGGTGGACGACAAGGGCTGGTGCCAGTCCATGTATGATGCCATCAAGTCGGTGCAGAAGATCTACGGCCCCGCCCTGGTGGACTTCAGCTACAGCGAGAAGATGAAGCCGGTGGATGCCGGTTCCGCGGCCCGGCAGTACGCCTCCAAGCACTTCGACATCATCATCTGTCACGGTGCCCAGTACAAGAACCTGGTGCTGGAGATGGCCAACGAGTATCCCAACACCTCCTTCGTGTTCGGCACCAGCGGCGAGATCGGCCCCAAGAACGTGTTCACCTACATGCCCGAGAGCGAGCAGACCGGATACCTGAACGGGATCATCGCCGGCATGGTCACCAAGAGCAAGGTGATCGGCCTGGTGGGCCCGGTGGACGGCGGCGACTCCGCCCGCTATGACCGCGGCTTCTACCTGGGCGCCAAGTCGGTGAATCCCAAGATCGACGTGAAGGTGGCCCACACCGGCAGCTTCAGCGACTTCGTCAAGGCCGGGGAACTGGCCCAGACCCAGATCAAGGCCGGCGCCGACTTCCTCACCGGTTCCTCCCAGCAGGCCCTGGGCGCCCTGCGCGCCGTGGCCGAGTACAAGGACAAGCCGATCTGGTGGGCCGGGCAGGACACCGCCCAGCTTTCCATTCCCAACTCCTTCAAGGTGATCGCCGCCGCCAGCTACGACTACGTGCCGGTGGTTGAACAGCTCATCGCCAAGCGCGAATCCGGCGTGAAGGGCGGCCAGTGCATTCCCATGACCTTCGGCAACAAGGGCTTCACCTACAAGTTCAACGACAAGGTGGGCGCGGTGCTGACCCCCGCCATCCGCAAGGCGGTTGAAAAGTCCAAGGCCGACCTCACTTCCGGCAAGCTCGTGCTGGCCTGGAAAGACGTCAAGTTCTAGGCCTTCCCAGGATCTTCGGCCCCGGCCCGCCTAGGCAGGCTGGGGCCATGGTTCTGCCTGCCCCAGTGTTTCTCCGGTCCTCCAGGAGTCCCCATGAAAGACACCGTCGAGCCCATCACTGAACTCAAGCTCGAGGGCATCACCAAGCGTTTCCCCGGCATCCTGGCCTGCGACAACGTGGCCATGGAGGTGCGGCGGGGCGAGGTGCTGGCCCTGGTCGGCGAGAACGGGGCCGGCAAGTCGACCCTCATGAACATCCTGGCGGGCCTCTACCAGCCCGACGCGGGAACCATCACCGTGAACGGCCAGCCGGTGCATTTCCGGGATCCCAACGACGCCTACGCCCGCGGCATCGGCATGGTGCACCAGAACTTCATGCTGGTGCCCAACATGACCGTGGTGGAGAACGTGGCGCTGGGCCTCAAGCGCCTGCACCGCTTCATGCGGCTGGACCTCAAGGAGGTCCGCCGCATGATCCTCGAGGTGTCCACCCGGCACGAGCTGCCGGTGAACCCGGACGCCTTCATCTGGCAGCTTTCCGTGGGCGAGCAGCAGCGGGTGGAACTGATCAAGACCCTGTGCTTCGGCGCCAAGCTGCTCATCCTGGACGAGCCCACCTCGGCCCTCACCCCCCAGGAGACCGACGATCTCATCGACCGGCTCAAGCGCATGTCGGCGGAGCTGGCGATCATCTTCATCAGCCACAAGCTGAACGAAGTGAAGGCGCTGTCCAACCGGGTGGCGATCCTCCGGCGCGGCGCGGTGGTGTTCAACGGGCTCACCGTGAACCACACCACCGGCGAACTGGCCGCGCTCATGACCGGGCGCGAGGTGGTGCTGCCGCACAACGAAGGCATGGGCGGCGGCGGGGAAGCCATCCTGTCGGCCCAGAACCTGCGGGTGCGCGGCGACCGCGGCCACCTGGCCCTGGACGGGCTGGAGCTGGAACTGCACGCCGGCGAGATCCTTGGCCTGGCCGGGGTTTCCGGCAACGGCCAGCGGGAGCTGGCGGAGGCGCTCACCGGCCTGCGTCCGGTGGAGTCCGGCACGGTGGGCTTCCTTGGCAAGGACATGACCAACCGCAGCCCGGCCACCATGATCGCCGCGGGCCTCGGCTACATCCCCGAAGACCGGCACCACGAGGGCATCGTGCCTTCCTTCAGCGTGAAGGAGAACCTGGTGCTCAAGGATTTCAGCACCAAGCGGTTCAGCACCTGGTGCGTGCTCAAGCTCAAGGAGATCGCCCGCAACGCCGACTTCCTCAAGGAACGCTACGACATCCGCTGCGCCTCCACCTCGGCGGCCGGCGGTTCGCTATCCGGCGGCAACATCCAGAAGGTCATCCTGGCCCGGGAGCTGGCCCGGGAACCCAAGGCCCTGGTGGCGGTCTACCCCACCCGGGGGGTGGACATGGGCGCCCAGGAATTCATCCATTCCCAGCTGCTGGCCCGGCGGCGCGCGGGCGGCGGCATCCTGCTCATATCCGAAGAGCTCGAGGAAATCATGAACCTCTCCGACCGCATCGCGGTGATCTACAAGGGACGGATCCTCAAGATCCTGCCTTCCCTGGAAGCCACCCGGGAGCGGCTGGGTCTGCTCATGGCGGGGGTCGGCGATGAATAAGTTCAAGATTGCCTACAGCACCGGGGTCATCCTGCTGGCGGCCTTCTGCGCGGTGGCCGCCGGCGCCATCGTGCTCAAGGTGGTCGGGGCCAGCCCCATGGCCACCTACCAGACCATCATCACCGGTCCGCTCCAGGACCTGTTCGGCGTCACCGAGGTCCTGGTGCGGGCGGTGCCGCTGATCCTGGTGGGCCTGGGCATCGCCATCTCGTTCCGCAGCGGCATCATCAACATCGGCGCCGAAGGGCAGATGCTCATGGGCATCCTGGCCGCCACCGCCACCGCCCTGGCCCTGCCGACCCTGCCCAAGTGGGCCCTGCTGCCCATGGTGCTGCTGGCCGGCGCCGCCGGCGGCGCGGTGTGGGGCGGGATCGCCGGAGTGCTGCGGGCCCGGCTGGAGGTCAACGAGATCCTCAGCACGGTGATGCTCAACTACATCGCCGCCCAGCTCTACACCTTCCTGCTGCGCGGGCCGATGATCGATCCCGGCGAGCTGGAGACCGGATCCGGCACCCCGCAGTCCATGCGCCTGCCGGAAAGCGCCTGGCTGGGCCGGCTCATTCCGGAAACCCGGCTGCACACCGGGCTGGTCCTGGCCCTGGTGCTGGCGGTGGCGGTCTACATCCTGCTCTGGCACACCACCTGGGGCCTGCGCCTGCGGGCCGCCGGGGCCGAGGCCAAGGCCGCCCGCTACGCCGGCATCAGCGTGCCGGGCTCCCTGGTGGCCGCCATGCTGTTCTCCGGCGGGTTCGCCGGGCTGGCCGGGGCGGTGGAAGTTTCCGGGGTGCACCACCGGGCCATCGAGAACATCTCCTCGGGCTACGGCTTCGCCGGGATCGTGGTGGCGCTGTTCGGCGGCCTGCATCCCGCCGGCATCGTGCCGGCCGCGGTGTTCTTCGGCCTGCTGCTGGTGGGCTCCGACATGACCCAGCGGTCCGCCGGGGTTCCGGCCAACATGATCCTGGTGCTCCAGGGCGTGATCATCCTGGCCATCGTTTCCGCCCAGGTGTATCTGAACAATGCCTATGCCCAGGACCGGGCGGCCAAGTTCCTGGCCCGGTTCAGGAAGAATGCTCCCACTGAAACCATGAAGCCTGGAGGCCGGTCGTGAACACTGGCGGCATGCTCTACAACATCCTGGCCCTCGGCGTGCCGTTTTCGGTGGCGCTGCTGCTGGCCTCCCTGGGGGAGATGTTCAACCAGCGCGCGGGGGTCTACAACCTGGGCTGCGAAGGCATCATGTGCATGGGCGCCTTCCTGGCCTTCCTGCCATCCTACTTCATCAAGACCGGGCCGCTGGCGGCCTACGGCAACCTGGTGGGGTTCCTGGTCGCCATGGTGGCCGGGGTCCTGCTGGGCCTGCTGTTCGCGCTGGTGACGGTGACCTTCCGGGCCGAGCAGGGCATCGCCGGGATCGGCCTGCAGATGTTCGGCTGGGGCGTTTCCGGCGCCCTGTTCCGGCACTTCGTCGGCGGGGTCACCGGGATCGACGGCCTGTCCTCCTGGGCCATCCCCGGGCTGGCCCGGATCCCCTTCCTGGGCGGCATCCTGTTCAACCACAACCCCATGGTCTATATCGCCTTCCTGATGGTGCCGGCCAGCTGGTACCTGCTCTACAAGACCGCCTGGGGGCTCAAGGTGCGGGCGGTGGGCACCGCGCCCCGGGCGGCCGACAGCATGGGCATCAACGTCAACCGGGTGCGCTACCAGGCCCTGATGGTGGGTGGCGCCATGGCCGGGCTGGGCGGGGCCTACCTCTCCCTCTGCCAGGCCCGGATGTTCGCCGACGACCTGGTGGCCGGCCGCGGCTTCATCGCGGTGGCCCTGGTCTACTTCGGCCGCTGGAGCCCGCTGGGCATCATGGGCGGGGCGCTGCTGTTCAGCTTCGCCCAGACCCTTCAGCTCTCCATCCAGGTGGGCGGCATCAAGTTCCCCTATGAGTTCGCCGTGATGTTGCCTTATGTCCTGGTGATCGTCGTGCTGTCCCTGGCGCGCAAGGCCCGCATGCGCGGCCCCGCGCAGCTGGGCATCCCCTTCAACCGCGAAATGCGATACTAGCCGGTCCAGACCGAGGAGGATTCCGATGTCGTTCAATCCGGTAATGCTGATGGAGGCCCTCCGGCAGGCCTACCCCACGTCCTACCTCCGGGAACTGCCGGAGCCCGCCATGTTCCTGCGCAGCAACACCGGGCGCACCTACCACGCCGAGGGCATGCAGATCCTGTCCACCGAGTCGGCCCTGAGCTACGCGGCGGCCTACATCCACGGCCTGCTCGACCGGATCCGGGAAACCGAAGGCTACCAGTTGAACGAGGCGCATCCCTGGATCATCGGCGTCTACCCGGGCGACCTGCAGTCCACCCCGCTGCTGTTCATCTTCGGCAACATCATCCGGTCCGGCAAGGAAGAGTGGGTGGAATTGGGCTTCCCGCACTACGAGAAGCTGGAGTTCCGTCCTTGAACCAGATTCCATGTCCGGGCTTTGCCCGGGCATGGAATGGGGGAGTCTGAGGGGGACGGAGAGGGAGCGTAGCGACCGCGCGGTCCTCCCTCAGTGATATCAGGACGCGACCCGGAGCCGCTCCGCGGCTAACATGGGGGAGCCTTTTGGAGTGTCCATGACCCCTCTGCTGCTGAGCCTTCTTCTCGCCGCCACCCCCGGCACCACCGATGGCGGAACCGTCGTGGCCAACGGCCACCGGTTCATGGCCGAGGTGGCGCGCACCCCGGAGGAGCAGGGCCGTGGGCTCATGTACCGCCAGTCCCTGGCCAAGGACCGGTGCATGATCTTTCTTTACGACGAGGACGGCAACCACCGCATCTGGATGAAGAACTGCCTCATCGCCCTGGACGTGGTGTGGATCAAGGCGGACGGCACGGTGGTGGAGACCAGTGAACAGACCCCGCCCTGTTCGCCCCTGCGCGGCGAGGACTGCCCGGTCTACGGCGGCACCGTGCCCGCCCGCCACTTCATCGAGTTTCCCGCCGGCACCCTGAAGCGGATCGGCCTGCGGCGCGGCGACCGCCTGGGCTGGAACCTGGGCCTGTCCGACGGGGAGAAGGTGGTGGGCGGAGCCCAGGTTCCGGCGGGCCGGAAGAAGCATTCCTAGGAGCCTAGCTGGCCTCGGTCTCCGTCGGCTCGGCCTTGCGGGCCCGCAGGGGCGGCTCGATGCCGCGCCAGCCCAGGCGCCAGGCGATGTTCATGGCCAGGGTGATCAGCAGGTAGAGGGTGCAGAAGGGCAGGAAGAAGTTCTGCCGGAGGATCACCAGCAGGCAGAGCATGCCCAGCACCGCCAGGGTCAACCAGTGGGTGGCGTAGGGGCTGTGGGAACGCTTCTTGAAGCTGGGGAAGCGCACCCCCGAGACCATCAGCACCCCGACCAGGAACAGCCCCGCGGCGAACAGGTAGGCCTGCAGCGCGGCGGTGGGGGAGCTGGGCCAGACCAGGATCACCGAGGCCACGCAGGCCGCGCCCACCGGGATGGGCATGCCCACGAAGAACCGGGAGTCCACGTAGCCCACCTGGACGTTGAACCGGGCCAGGCGCAGGGCGCCGCAGGCGATGAAGAAGAACGAGGCGGCCCAGCCCACGGCGCGCAGCTGGGGATCGGCGATGCCCAGCTGGAAGAAGCCGTACCGGTAGGCCAGGATGGCGGGGGCCATGCCGAAGCTGAGCACGTCCGCCAGGGAGTCCAGCTGGACCCCGAATTCGGTGGCGGTGTTGGTGGGCCGGGGCTCCCGCCCGTCCAGGCCGTCGAACACCCCGGCCAGCACCAGCAGGGCCGCGCCCCAGGTGAAGTAGTATCGGGGGTGGTCGCCCGCGGCGTTGATGGACATGACCACGCTGGAAAAACCGCACAGGACCGAAATGAGGGTGATGGTGGACGGAAGTGCGAATTTGGAGCGCGCCACCACGCGCCGCCTGCGTTCCTTACGTTCCTCGATGTTCAGACGGGTTCTCATCACCCCATTCTCCCCCAAAATGGAATGATTTTTCCCCGGTTTTGAGGAGGAAGGAGCTTTTGTTGGTTTCCCGCACTACTCTGGTGGTGAGCCGAGGAGAACATCATGGCCATCTGGCTGCAAGTCATTCTGGCAATTGTCCTGGTGGGGGTGGGCGCCTGCCTGGTGCCGCTGCTGCTTCAGTTGCGACGCACCGCCGCCTCGGTGCAACTGCTGGCCGAAAGCGCCCGGGAGGACATCCGGCAGATTTCCTCCGATGTGCACCACCTGCGTGAGCGGGCCGACGGCTTGGCCGACCTGGCCACGGCCAGCCTGGAATTTCCCATCGGCATCAGCCGGATCGTTTCCGGCACGGCCCAGGCGCTGGAAGGCTTCCTGGCCAAGGCCGGCCCTCCATGGCTGGAGGCGCTGTTGACGGGGCTGAAATTTGTTCTGAATCTGGTTCGGCGGCCGAAAAAGACGGCCGCATCCAAGGAGGCAAGCCATGAGTGAGGATCGCGGAGCACTGGGAACCAACATGTTGATGTTCCTGCTGGGCGCGGCGGCCGGTGCGGTGGTGGTGGCTCTCGTCACCCCCAAGAGCGGGCCGGAACTGCGGGCGGACGTCAAGGATCTGGCCGTCCGGCTCAAGCGCAAGGCCGAGGCTGCCGGAAAGGCGCTGTGCCCGGAGTGCGGCCAGGAAACCGAGCCTGGTTCCGGCGAAGCGGAAGGCTGAACCGTTAACAACTATCTCCATAGTTGAAGACAGTCCCTGGAAACGTCTTCCGGGCCCGGGGGAAGGCCATGCATGCATGCCTGCCCGTTCCCAGGGGCCGGCAGCCTCCCGGCCTGTCCTGAAAGCCGGGGTCCGCTTTCGTTGCTAGACTGTCCTGCTGGGAGCGGAGTGCACATGCGGGTGGTGGTGATCGGAGGCGGACACGCCGGCATCGAGGCGGCGAACATCGCCGCCCGCATGGGCATGGCCACCACCCTGCTGACCATGAACCTGGACCAGATCGGCCAGATGAGCTGCAACCCCAGCATCGGCGGGGTGGGCAAGGGCCACATGGTGCGGGAGCTGGACGCCCTGGGCGGGGCCATGGGCCGGCTCACCGACG
>JARLGP010000235.1 GCA_031292735.1 Holophaga sp. | reverse complement strand
GTCCCCGCCCCCGCGCCCCCGGTTCCCGCCGCGACCCCGGCGCCGGCCGCCGCCGGCCCGCCGCCCACGGTGGAGTTCACCATCGCCACCGGAACCCGGCGGGAAGCCTGGGTGAAGGGCCGGGGCTACGCCCCCGGCGCGGTCCTGGAGGGGGGCTACACCCTCAAGCGGATCACCGACACCGGGGTGGTGCTGTCCGGCCCCCGGGGCGACCTCGACCTTCCCCTGGGCACCGGCACGCCCGCCAAGCGCACTGGAGTCCGCCCGTGAAACCGTTCCCGCCCGCCGCCCTGCTGTTCCTCCTGGTGCCCGCCCTGCACGGCCAGGCCCCGCCGGGCCCGATGACCATCACCGTGAACGACGCCGACCTCAAGGACGTGCTCAGGGCCGCCACCGCCGACACCGACCTCAACCTCATCTTCGAGCCGGGCCTGGACACCCGGGTGCAGGGCCTGAGCCTGAAGGGCACCAGCCTCCAGGAGATCCTGGACGAGGTGCTGCCCCGGCTGGGCCTGGCCTGCACCCGGGAGGGCCGCAACCTGTACATCCACGCCGGCGAGGACAGCCTGCGCTTCTACCACGTGGACCAGTTGGCCATGGCCCGCACCGGCAGCAAGACGTTCCAGGTGAACGCCTCGGGCCAGATCGTCCAGGGCTCGGCCGGCGCCAACAGCTCCGCCTACAGTTCCAGCGTGCAGCTGACGCTGGCCAGCGATCCCTGGCTGGACCTGGAAAGCGGGCTCATGCTGCTGGTGTTCGGCAAGGTCCAGGAGGCCAAGGCGGCCGCCTCCGGCTCCCGGGGCTACTCCGCCGACGGCAAGAGCCTGCTGATCCAGCCCAACCCGGGCCTGGTGGCGGTGAACGCCGATCCGGCCGTCCAGCGGCGGGTGGCGGCCTTCATCCGGGAAACCCAGCAGCGGCTCCAGCGCCAGGTGCTGCTGGAGGCGCGCATCGTGGAGGTCACCCTGGGCAACGACAGCCAGATGGGGGTCAACTGGAACGTCCTGCTGGGCGGCACCAGCGGCACCACCACCACGTCCTCCTTCCAGGCGCCCAACACCAGCACCCAGGCGGGCTCGGACCAGGGCCTGTTCCAGCTGGTGACCACCGGCGCCAAGGTGCAGGCCACCCTGTCGGCCCTGGCCCGGGACAACCGGCTCAAGGTGCTCAGCGCGCCGCGGCTGTCCACCCTCAACAACCAGAAGGCCATCCTGCGGGTGGTGCGCGAGGAGGCCTACTCCCTGTCCTCCAGCCAGATCACCCCCGGCACCGCCGGCGGAGCCGCGGTGGCCACCGGCCAGATCACCCCGCTGATCGTGCCGGTGGGCATCGTCCTGGACGTCCAGCCCCAGATCGGCGACGACGGCACCATCACCCTGGCGGTGAACCCCAGCGTCACCGAGCTGGCCCAGGAGCGCACCTTCAGCGAGCCCAGCCCGCAGCCCGGCTCCCCGCCCCTGGCCAGCACCACCCTGCCGGTGGTGGACCGCCGGGACATGGACACGGTGGTGCGGGTCCGCAGCGGCGAGACCCTGGTGCTGGCCGGGATCATCCGCAACCGGCAGTCCACCGACAACCGCGGCGTGCCCTGGGTGCGCAGCATCCCGGTGATCGGCCCCCTGTTCTCCCGGGACGAGAAGAGCCAGACCCGCACCGAGCTGGCGATCTTCATCACCCCCACCCTGATGAACGACGCCGGCCAGGTGGCCACCGTCCGGCAGGGGGCGGAAAAGCGCCTGGACGACGCCGGCGCACCCCTGAACCCGCCCCCGCCCAAGCCCAAGCCGGAGATGAAGGAGCCTTAAAAGTATTCCAGATCCTTGAACGCCTCCATGCTCCCGGCGGCCATGGCCAGGCGGTACCAGCGGAGGCCTTCGGCCATGTCCCGGGGCACCTCCCGGCCCTGGCAGTACAGGCTGCCCAGCACCCGCATGGCGCTGACGTCGCCCCCGCTGGCGCGTTCGTGCCAGCCGGCCAGGGCCGGCGGGATGTCCCGGCCGGGGCGTTCCTGCAGGAAGGGCGACGCCATGCAGGTGATGATGAACAGGGCGACGATCCCGCCCAGCCACCAGCGCATGTCACGGCGGCCCGGGAACGGGCCGGAGAGGATCCGCAGCTCGATGTCCGGCGGCTGCCAGTCGGGCGGCAGGCCTCCTCCGCGGAAGGGCCGGGATGCTGCATCAGGGGATGGAATTGGGATGGACATGACGGTCTACTCCCATGGACGGCTTTCCGCCAGGCCTGGAAGAGGCGATGGTCGCGGTCCGCGATGCGGGCCGAGGGGCTGCTCTGAATGGCTGCCTGGCCGGGCGTGAAGCCCTGACCCACCCTGGTCTGGACCATGCAGGCCAGACTTCACCGTCATGTTAGATTTTCAACGCCCTCTGTCAAGTATAATTAATCAGTCATTTCATACCGGGAGGGCCCCGCCAACGACGGTAGGATGTCGAACGCGGAGGGTTCCCGCTCCGCAGCCAAGCCGTTGTCTAGAATTAACCTAAACAGATCGTTGCGGCCCCGGCATAAGGGGCCGTAGCGAAACAACCTGAACTGCACAGGTCATTTCGCAACGCCCCCTAAGGAAGTGCCATGTCCCAACGTCCGTCCCGCTCCGTCCCCGCAGCCATGCTTGCCCCCTGGAAGGGGCCCTTCGGCGGCGTGCCGCCCTGGCACCAGGTGGAGCCGGAGGCCTTCCCGGCCGCCTTCGACCGGGCCATGGACGCCCAGCGGGCGGAAATCCGGCGGATCACCGGCAACCCCCAGCCGCCCACCTTCGGCAACACCATCGCCGCCCTGGAGCGTTCCGGCCGCATGCTGGAGCGGGTGAGCACCCTGTTCGAAGTGCACGCCAGCACCCTCAAGCTGGGCGAGCTGCCCCGGATCGAGGCGGAGGTGATGCCCCGGCTGGCCGCCTTCGACGACGAGATCGTCCAGGACCCGCTGCTGTTCCAGCGCATCGAGGCGGTCTACCGGCAGCGCGGGCAGGCCCGGCTGAGCCCGGAGCAGCAGCGGCTCACCTGGCTGCACCACACCGAGTTCGTGCGCAACGGCGCCCGGCTGGACGGCCCCGGCAAGCAGCGGATCCAGGCCATCAACCAGCGGCTGGCCACCCTGTTCACCCGGTTCAGCCAGAACGTGCTGGACGAGGAAACCGACCGGTTCACGGTCATCGAGCGGGAGGCCGACCTGGACGGGCTGTCCGCGGAGTTCCGGGAGGCCGCCGCCCGCGCCGCGGAGGCCAAGGGCCTGGCCGGGAAATGGGTGGTGGAGAACACCCGCTCGGCCATGGAGCCGTTCCTGGCCTACGCCCGCAACCGGGGCCTGCGCGAGCAGGTGTGGCGCACCTACGTGGACCGGGGCGACAACGGCGGCCCGCATGACAACAACGCCCTGATCCCGGAGATCCTCCAGCTGCGCTTCGAGCGGGCCCAGCTGCTGGGCTACCCCACCCACGCCCACTGGTCGCTGGAACCCACCATGGCCGGCACCCCGGAGCGGGCGGTGGCGCTCATGGAGGCGGTGTGGCAGCCGGCCGCGGCCCGGGTGCGGGCCGAAGTGGCGGAGATCCAGGCCATCGCCGACGCGGAGGGCGGCGGGTTCCGGATCGCCCCCTGGGACTACCGGTTCTACCTGGAGAAGCTGCGGCAGGCCCGGTACGCCCTGGACCTGAACGAGGTCCAGCCCTACCTGCAGCTGGAGCAGCTGCGGGAGGGCATGTTCTGGGCCGCGGGCCGGCTCTACGGGCTGTCCTTCACCCCGGCGCAGGGGCTGCCGGTGCAGCATCCGGACGTGTCGGTGTGGGAGGTGGCGGATGCCGGGGGCCGGCCTGCCGGGCTCTGGTACTTCGATCCCTTCGCCCGGGCCGGCAAGAGTTCCGGCGCCTGGATGAACAACTACCGGCGCCAGGAGCGGCCGGGCCGCGCGGTGACGCCCATCGTGTCCAACAACGCCAACTTCGTGCCGGGCGCCCCCGGCGCGCCGGTGCTGATCTCGTGGGATGACGCGGTCACCCTGTTCCACGAGTTCGGCCACGCCCTGCACGCCCTGCTGTCCGAGGCCAAGTACCCTTCCCTGTCCGGCACCGCCGTGCCCTGCGACTTCGTGGAGTTCCCCTCCCAGCTCAACGAGCACTGGCTGCAGACCCCGGAGCTGCTGGAGCGCTTCGGTCGGCACCACCGGACCGGGGCGCCCATCCCCCCGGAGCTGGTGCGCAAGCTCCAGGAGGCCGCCACCTTCGGCCACGGCTTCCAGACCATGGAATACCTGGCTTCAGCGGTGATCGACATGAAGTTCCATATGGCCGGCGGCCAG
>JARLGP010000234.1 GCA_031292735.1 Holophaga sp. | reverse complement strand
TTATCATTTACTTCTGGTATCCCATTTATTGCAGCACTTTGCGTATTAATCTCCATCGGGATAGCACGGCTTGAATTTCCAATCATACGAATTTCATTGGCTTTTCTGATTCCGATTGGATTATCATATGCCGTGTATTACTATCCTGTCATGTTCCTAAACCATTCGCTAGATCAATACACTATGTGGGCAGGCATTTTCGTCTCCATATGGTCTCTGGCTGGCATCATTGCGTCTTTCATTACCATTTTGATCCTTCGTCGGGATAAAACCGTTAAAAGGCGCTGAGTGAATCAGGTCATCTAGTTGTAATGCTCCGCCAATGACATCAAGTCCAATGGCGGCGCAGATCTCATGGTTTTTTTGCGGCCGTCCTCGCCTCGCCGGATCGTTGACTCCGGACACAGTCCTTGAGGTAATCTGTTGTGTAAAAATAACTTGAACATTTTGGTATAGCCCCGGCATAAGGGCCCGCAGAAAAATGATCTGAAAACACAGATTATTTTTGCGCGGTCCCTATGCTTGCCCGGATCCGAAAATATGTATAATTAATTTGGAGGGAATAATCATGTCTTGCCCGTTGGTCTTGGGTCTTTCAATCTTGTGCCTCGGATCGTTTCTGCCAGGGTCCGCCGTTGATATCCCATCCCTTGTCCAAAAAGCCAGTCAGGGAGATGCCCTGGCGGCCTTCCAGTTGGGAAATACTTATTCCAGTGGAGCCCAGGTCAAGCAGGATTGTGCCCAGGCCATTGCGTGGTATCAAAAGGCAGCCGAATGGAACAACGTCGACGCCTTGACTTGCCTGGGTCGCTGCTACTTGAACGGAATATGCGCGGAGCAGAATCTCGCCACATCCCTTGCCTATTTCTCCAAGGCAGCTGATAAAGGCGATGCGGACGGACAAAACAACCTGGCCGTTTCCTATATGCTGGGCACGGGCATCGCGGGCGATCCAGCGCGCGCCTTCCCCCTGTTCAAGAACTCCGCCCGCCAGGGGTGGAGCGAGGCCCAATTCAATATGGGGATTTGTTACGCCAATGGGTTGGGTGTAGCGAAAGACCTGGGAAAGGCCAGGTTCTGGTTCGCGAAAGGCGCCAGGAGAGGCCCCCATGGAACCGAAAGTCCCGCGGTGGCCAAACGCGCGCGAAAGGTCCTGGCCACCCCGAAAAGCTTCAAGGACTGGGGATTCGTTCGCAACTGGCGCGATCTGGGTTACTGAGCATGCGATCAGTGGGCCCGGTGGTGCTCCACGATCCACGCCACCACCTGCCCCAGCTTCATCCCGCTGGAATCCAGTTCCACGGCATCCGTCGCCTTGCGCAGCGGCGACAACGGCCGGGTGGTGTCCGCCAGGTCGCGTCGCTCCAGGTCGGCCGCCACTTCCGCCAGCGGAAGCGGGACGCCCTTGTCCTGCAGTTCCTTGAAACGCCGCCGGGCCCTGGCCTCGACACTGGCGGTGAGGAAGATCTTGCAGCAGGCGTCCGGGAACACTACGGTGCCGATGTCCCGGCCGTCCACCACCCAGCCCCCGGCCCCGCCGATGCGCCGCTGCTGGTCCACCAGCACCTCCCGCACCCGGGCGTCGGCCGACACCGGGGTCACCATCCGGGTGATCTCCGGGGTGCGGATGGCCTCGCTCACGTCCTCGTCCGCCAGGAACTCGCGGCTGCCCCGCTGCTGGATCCGGAGCGCGGCCAGCACCCGCTCCAGGCCCGACCGGTCGTCCAGGCCGATCCCGGCCCGCTTCAACGCCAGGGCGGCGGTACGGTACATGGCGCCGGTGTCCAGGTAATCCCAGCCCAGTTCCTGGGCCACACGCTTGGCGGTGGTGGACTTGCCCACGCCGGAGGGGCCGTCGAGGGCGATGAGGGCTAGCTTGGACATGAGGTCCTTTCAGGGAGTTACAATTCATTCTGATACACCCGGAGCCCATCCGGCCAGGGCTGGATGGGCTCCGGGGCAAATCCGGGCTATTCGATGATGCAAAGCACCTGACGCATTTCGACGTTGTCGCCCTGCTTGACGTTCATCTGGCTGATCCGGCCGGCCGTCTTGGCCACCAGATCGTTCTGCATCTTCATGGCTTCCAGGATGATGACGGTCTCGCCCACGGCCACCTGGTCCCCCTCTTTCTTGAGGATCTTGAGGATCAGGCCGGGCATGACCGCGGTAAGCGCGCCCGCCTCTTCGGCGGCACCGTGGGAGGCCCGGCGCACCCGGCCGTTGGCCTTGGGCTCGTCCAGTCCTTCGACTTCGATGGTGTGGGCGATGCCGTCCACTTCGGCGGTGCCGGGGCCCAGCTTGACCAGGTGGGGATTGCCGGCGATGAGGATCTGCTTGTCCTTGCGCTCGCAGGAGAATTCCATGCCGTTGACCACCATCATGCCGTCACGGCGCTCCAGATCGTAGGCCTGGCCTTCCAAGGTGAGCTTGAACTTGTTGTTGGCCATGATTACCACCCCCTCTGGATGCCCGCTCTAGCGGCCATCTTCCACATGGAGCCCTCCTGGGCCGGCCCCGCTGCCACAACCGGCTTGGCCTCCTTGCTGCTGGCCTGCTGGAACAGGGCCTCGCCGACGGCGGCGGCCATCTCTTCCTTGCCGCCCAGTCCCTTCTTGCGCCGGGCCAGGAAAGGCTTGGCGATCTGCGGGAACATGGCGTAGGACATGACGTCTTCTTCGGACTGGGCCAGGTCGCCGATCTCCTTCTTGGCGGCTTCCCAACCGGGCGCCAGCATGTCGGCGGGCCGGCAGGTGATGGGGGCCTCGTCGCCGATGGCCTTCTTCTGGATGATCGGGTCCATGGGCGCAGGGGGCCTGCCGTAGTAGCCGCGGAAGTACTGCTTCACTTCCTCGGGGATCACCTTGTAGCGCTCGCCCAGCAGCACGTTCAGGGTGGCCTGGGTGCCCACGATCTGGCTGGAGGGGGTGACCAGGGGCGGATAGCCCATGTCCTTGCGCACCCTCGGGATCTCGTCCAGCACGTCGTAGTACTTGTCCATGGCTCCCTGCTGGCGCAACTGGCCCACCAGGTTGGACAGCATGCCGCCCGGAACCTGGAACTGCAGCACGTTCACGTCGACCGGCGGAACCCCGGCCTCGAAGCTCGCGTACTTCTTGCGAATTTCGGTCATCTTGCGGGCGATGTCGGCCAGCTTGGGCAGGTCGAGGCCAGTATCCCGGGGCTGGCCACGGAGGGCCGCCACCAGGGTCTCGGTGGGGGGCTGGGAGGTGGACATGGCCATGGCCGAAATGGCCGTGTCCACGACGTCCACGCCGGCTTCCGCGGCCTTGATCAGGGAGGCGGTGCCGAACCCGGAGGTGTAGTGGGTGTGCAACTGGACCGGCAGGCCCACCTGCTCCTTCAGGGCCTTGACCAGGCTGTAGGCGATGTAGGGGCTGATCAGGCCGGCCATGTCCTTGACGCAGATGGAATCGGCGCCCATGGCCTTCATGTCCAGGGCCTGCTGCACGAAGGCGGCATCGGTGTGCACCGGGCTGATGGTGTAGGAGATGGTGCCCTGCACGTGTCCGCCGAACTTCTTGACGGCCTTGAAGGCCGCTTCCATGTTGCGCAGGTCGTTCAGCGCGTCGAAGATGCGGAAGACATCGATGCCGTTCTTCTTGGCCAGCTCGACGAACTTGAAGACGATGTCGTCGGGGTAGTGCTTGTAGCCAAGCACGTTCTGGCCGCGCAGCAGCATCTGCAGGCGGGTCTTGGGCAGGGCCTTGCGCAGGGCGCGCAGGCGCTCCCAGGGATCCTCGCCCAGGAACCGGATGGCGGTATCGAAGGTGGCGCCGCCCCACACTTCCAGGGACCAGTAGCCGATCTCGTCCAGCGCCGGGCACAGGGGAAGCATGTCCTCGGTGCGCATGCGCGTGGCGAGCAGGCTCTGGTGCGCATCCCGCAAGAGGGTTTCGCAAATCATTAGGGGTTTGATGGTCATCTCGGCCTACTCCACTTCAGACGGATGGGGGAACATTTCCTTGGGCTTCACCATGAGCACCAGGGCGCCCTCCTTCGATTCGGAGGAATGCGTGGTGTAGGCGCGCACGACGGTGCTTTCGCCCTGCTTCAGGACAATGGGATTGCCGTTCTTGAAACGAATGGTGATCTCCCCTTCCAGGACCAGGTACAGCTCGTCCAGGATGTGCCGGTGGAAGGGATAGGTTTCCTTGAAATTCATGACATAGGCGGCGTGGTCGTTCACCTGCCCCAGTTCCAGATGGCTGTAGGGGGTGGTGAGCAGGGCCGCGAGTTCAGCAATGCTGGTCTTGTTTCCCATGAGACTCTCCCAGACTCACAAAGGCATCGTGCTGTGCTTGCGGGGCGGATTGCTGTCCCGCTTGTTGGCGGTGATCTTGAGCGCTTCGCAAAGCCGCGTGCGGGTCTCGGCAGGATCGATGACGTCATCCAGGTAGCCCCGGCTGGCGGCCACGAACGGATTGGCGAACTTGTCCTTGTAGAGCTCGATCAGCTCGGCGCGCTTGGCGACGGGATCGGCGGCCTCGGCCAGCTCCTTGCGGAAGATGATGTTGACCGCGCCGTCCGGCCCCATGACGGCGATCTCGCCGGTGGGCCAGGACACGTTGTAGTCGCCGCGGATGTGCTTGGAGCTCATCACGTCGTAGGCCCCGCCGTAGGCTTTGCGGGTGATCACGGTGAGCTTGGGCACGGTGGCTTCGCAGTAGGCGTAGAGCAGCTTGGCGCCGTGCAGGATGATCCCGCCGTGCTCCTGCTCGGTCCCGGGCAGGAAGCCGGGGACATCCACGAAGGTGATCAGCGGAATGTTGAAGGCGTCGCAGAAGCGCACGAAGCGGGCGCCCTTGAGGGAGGCCTTGATGTCCAGCACCCCGGCCAGGTTCATCGGCTGGTTGGCCACGATGCCCACGGTGTGGCCGTCCATGCGGGCGAAGCCGACCAGGATGTTGCCGGCGTAGCCGGCGTGCACTTCCAGGAACTCGCCGTTGTCCACCACGTTGGTGATGACTTCGTGCATGTCGTAGGCTTTGCGCGGATCGTCCGGCACCAGGGTGTTGAGGGATTCCTCGCGGCGGTTGGGGTCGTCGCCGGTTTCCACCCGGGGGGCATCTTCCATGTTGTTGCTGGGCAGGTAGCCCAGCAGCGCGCGGATGGTGGCCAGGGCGTCGGCCTCGTCCTCGGCCGCGAAGTGGGCCACGCCGCTCTTGGTGGCGTGGATGGTGGCGCCGCCCAGATCGTCCATGGACACGTCCTCGTGGGTCACGGTCTTGACCACGTCGGGGCCGGTGATGAACATGTGGCTGGTCTTCTTGACCATCAGGATGAAGTCGGTGAGGGCCGGGCTGTAGACCGCGCCGCCGGCGCAGGGGCCGAGGATGGCGCTGATCTGGGGCACCACGCCGGAAGCCATGGTGTTGCGCAGGAAGATGTCCGCGTAGGCGCCCAGGCTGACCACACCCTCCTGGATGCGCGCCCCGCCGCTGTCGTTGAGGCCCACCACCGGCACCCCGTTCTTCACCGCCAGGTCCATGACCTTGCAGATCTTTTCCGCGTGGACTTCGCCCAGGGAGCCGCCGAGGACGGTGAAGTCCTGGCTGAACACGTAGATGGGCCGGCCTTCCACGGTGGCCCAGCCGGTGACCACGCTGTCACCCAGGAAATGTTTCTTGTCCATGTGGAAATCGTGGGTGCGGTGGGTGACGAACGCGTCCAGCTCCCGGAACGAGCCTTTGTCCACCAGGGCATCCACCCGCTCCCGGGCCGTCATCTTGCCCTTGGCATGCTGGGCCTCGATGCGGTCCACCCCCCCACCAAGGAATGCATCCTTGCGTAGTTTTTCCAGCATTTCCTTCTTCGACTTGGTGTCCATCCAGCGTCCTCCTGGGATCCGGTTGATCGGTTGGGGAAGGTCCATCAGCTGATGACCTGGGCCCCCGCTCAAACTTGTAAATACCTGCAATGGGTCTATTGTAGATATCTTCCCAGCCAATTTCCCGCCAAGCGTGACATAGGACACAAGAAATCCATCCGACCCATGCCAAGGAACGACCGCGGTCGACCGGTCTGGTCGGAGTTTCGCGTCCTTCTATTATACCTGCACCGGGGTGGGGAGGCCTGGCCGACGGGCCCGGGGGGAAAATCTTTTGACCCTTCCGGAAAAGCAAGACATTGACCCGGCCCTGGCTTAGGATGGATTGCCGCAAAAACCAGGAGCACTCCCGTGAGCCATCCATACAACCATTTCATTAACGAATTCGTGCGGCTGCTGGACGAGACCCGGGACCTGCCGCTGGGCGGCCTTCCGCCGGCCCCGGCGCCCAGGCTGGCAGACAACGCCCCGCGGGCGCTGGTGTTCGCCCCCCACCCGGATGATGAAAGCATCGTGGGTGGGTTGGCGCTGCGGCTGCGCCGGGAACTGAACTTCCGGGTCTGCGCGGTGGCGGTGACCCAGGGCAGCCGGGTGGATCGCCAACCCGCGAGGCTGGAGGAGATGCGCGCCGCATGCCATTTCCTGGGCTTCGAGCTGATCACCACCCGCCCCAACGGGCTCACCGGCATCAACCCCAGGACCCGGGAGCAGAATCCCGACCCGTGGGGGGAGGCGGTGGCGGTGGTGGCGCAGATCCTCGCCTACCACCGGGCCTCGGTGGTATTCCTGCCCCACGGCCAGGATTTCCACAGCACCCACATCGGCACCCACCACCTGGTCATGGACGCCCTGCGCACCCTGGGCCCGGGCTTCCGCTGCAAGCTGGTGGAGACCGAGTACTGGCGGGCCATGGCGGATCCCAACCTGATGGTGGAATCCTGCCCGGACGACCTGGCCGACCTGGTGGCGGCGGTCTCCTTCCATCGGGGGGAGGTGGCGCGCAATCCCTACCACCTGTCCCTGCCGGCCTGGATGGCCGACAATGTCCGCCGGGGCAGCGAACTGGTGGGGGGCCAGGGTGCCGCCTCGCCGGAGTTCCGCTTCGCCACCCTGTACCGGCTCACCGAATGGGTGAACGGCGCCGTGGCCCCCTGCCTGAAGGCCCCCCGGGTGGTTCCGGCCGGCCCGGTGCTGGCGGAGATCTTCAAGCGCGAGATCGTCCCCGCCTCCTGAGGCCGCAAGAAACGGATTGAGCCCGGCGCGCCGCCCGCCCAACCTTGGGCCAGGGGGGGAATCATGTCCCAGAGCGATTTCAGCCGCGTGGCCCAGGCGATCCGGTTCCTGTGCGACCAGGTGCAGGCCCAGCCGTCCCTGGGCGAGGTGGCGGCCCAGGCCGGGGTCAGCGAGTTCCATTTCCAGCGGATGTTCCAGAAGTGGGCGGGGATCAGTCCCAAGCGGTTCCTTCAGTTCCTCACCCTGCGGGAGGCCAAGGGGCTGCTGCTGGAATCCCGTTCCCTGCTGGAGGCGAGCCTGGAACTGGGGCTGTCCAGCCCGAGCCGGCTGCACGACCTGTTCGTGACCATCGAGCGCATCACCCCCGGCCAGTTCAAGCAGCGGGCCCAGGGCCTCACCCTGGCCTGGACGGTGGCGGAGACGCCGTTCGGCCCGGCCCTCATGGCCGCCCTGGAGGGCCGCCTGTGCGCGCTTTCCTTCCTGGCCGGAGCCGATCCGGCGGAAGCCCTGGCCGAGCTGGGGACGCGCTGGCCCCGGGCCCGGCTCCAGCAGGATCCGGCCGCGCTGCAGCCGTCGGTGGCGGCGCTGGAGCGCCGGTTCCGGGGCGAACCGCCGCAGCCCCTGGCCCTGGCCCTCAAGGGCACCCCGTTCCAGCTCAAGGTGTGGGAAGCGCTGCTGCGCATCCCGGAGGGCCGGGTGCTGGCCTACGGCGACCTGGCCCGGCAGCTGGGTGAGCCTGGAGCCGGCCGCGCCATCGGCACCGCCGTGGGCCGGAACCCGGTGGGCTACCTGATCCCCTGCCACCGGGTGATCCAGGCCAGCGGCGCGCTGGGCGACTACCACTGGGGCGCGGGGCGCAAGCGGGCCATCCTGGCCCTGGAGCGGGCCCGGGGCGAGCAGGCTGGAGTGGCCTAGGCCGACTGCAGGGAACCGAGCCCGGCGCCCGCGGCGGCCAGCGGACCCGGCCGGTTCAGCATGCCCACCAGCAGTTCCACCGCGGTGCCGCGCAGCAGGCCCTCGAAGCTGAAATCGAACAGGTCCATGTCCGGGGCCTGCAGCGCCGCCCGCACCGCGGGCGGCCGCGCGGCCATCAGCTGGCTGCCGATCACCAGGCCGTGGAAGCGGATCAGGTAGAGCGGCCCCAGGCCCCGCACCAGCCCCGGCAGCACCCGCTCCAGCTGCTCGCCCACCCGCACCACGCCGGCCTGGAGGAAGCGGGCGAAGGCCTGGGCCTCGGCCGCCGGGATGTTCCGCTCCAGCACCCCGTGCAGCAGCGCCTGCAGCCCCGGCAGCAGCGGCCGCCGGGTCAGCTCCAGCACCAGCCCCTCGGCCACCGCCACCGGATCGGTGCCCACCTGGGTGGCCTCCAGGTTCAGGGCCGCCTGCTGGAACCAGGCGCCCATTTCCGCCTGCAGCACCGCCAGGAACAGCGATTCCTTGGTGGGGAAGTACAGGTACAGGGTTCCCTTGCCCAGCTCCAGGCGCTGGGCCAGATCGGTCATGCGCAGGTCCGCATAGGGGGTCTCCCGGAACAGCTGCAGGGCGGCGGCCAGGATGGCCTGGCGCCGTGACTGCTTTTCCTCGGGCCGGTAAGCGCGACGCATAACCATGTCTCTTTTTACCAACATGGTGACCTCGGGTCAGTTAAAAACAATGGAAATCGGCAAAAAAAAACATTTGCCAAGTCCAATTTGCTATTGTGAACGGTTCTCAGAGGTAGGCTGAACGTCAGGCCCTTCCGAATTTCACGAAATTAAGGAGTTGTTAATGATGGCTAGGCATTTGCGCGTTTCCCTCCCTGTTACCAGCTTGGCCTTCCTGCTTGCCGTGGCTGGGGCGCCCCAGGCGGCTGCTTCCGGCTTCCAGCTGCGGGACCAGAGCGGCAGCGGCCAGGGCACCGCCTATGCCGGCATCAGCGCCGGCGGCTCCGACATCAGCAGCATGTTCTTCAACCCCGCCGCCATGATCCGCTTCGAAGGCAACCAGCTCCAGGTCGGCCTCACCGAGATCGTCCCCAGTTCCAAGTTCAGCGCCAGCAACGCATCCTATTCCGCCGGCGGCACCATCCAGGGCTCCACCTCCACCGGCAACATCGCCTCGAGCGCCACCCTGCCCACCCTGTACGGCATGTGGACGGTGAGCCCCGACCTCCGGCTGGGCCTTTCGGTCAACGTGCCGTTCGGGCTCACCACCTCCTACGACTCCGGCTGGGCCGGCCGCTACCAGGCCATGAAGTCCCACCTGGAGACCCTCGACATCAGCCCCTCCATCGCCTACCGGCTGGACTCGAAGTGGTCCGTGGGCCTGGCCATCGTGGCGCGGCGGGCCAAGGCCGAGCTGAGCCAGGGCATCGACATGGGCTCCGAGGCGGCCACGACCCTGACCGGGATCACCCCGCCCAGCGGCTCCTCCCACATCGTCAATCCATCCTCGGGCGGGTTCTCCGCCGGCTCCTCCGATGGTTCGGTGGACGTGCGGGGCAGTTCCTGGGCCTACGGCTACAAGCTGGGCGTGATCTACGAGGCCTCCCCGAAACTCCACTTGGGCCTGGGATACCAGTCCGAGATCCGGGAGACCATCAAGGGCAGCGCCACCTTCAACGTGCCCAGCTCGGTCGCCTCCAGTTTCGGTGCGGTGGCGGCCGCCAACTCGAGCAACTCGTGGGCGTACGGCACCAACGGCAGCAACGGCGCCATCGGCGCCATCGCCAGCGCGCTCTCCACCCAAACCGCCAGCGGCTCCGCCTCGGCCCTGCTGGTGCTGCCCGCCACCATCTCCCTGGGCGTCATCTACGACGTGTCCAGCACCCTCTCCCTGGCCCTGGAGATCTCTGACACCCAGTGGTCCTCCTTCAAGGAACTGCGGGTCAAGTTCTACAACTCCAGCGCCCAGCCGGACAGCACCATCACCGAGAACTGGAAGGACGCCCTGTTCGTGGCGCTGGGCGCCACCTACCACCCGGCCGGCAAATGGACCTACCGGGCCGGGATCGCCAAGGACAACTCTCCCGTGCCCGATTCCACCCGCAACCCCCGGATCCCCGATGCCGACCGGGTCTGGGTGTCCTGCGGCGTGGGCTACCAGTTCACCAAGGCGTTCGTCATGGACGCGGGCTACAGCCACCTGTTCTGCAAGGACTCCACCATCAACCTGCAGGGCGGCAGCAACGCCGGCTACTACCAGGGCAACCTGAGCGGCACCTACAAGAACACCATCGACGTGCTGGCCCTGCAGGCGCGCTACACCTTCTAGCCCTGCCGCAGCCTGGCCAGGGCCTGGGCCCGTCCCTCCAGGGACGCGGCCTTGCCCTGGAACAGCCGGCCGGAGCCGCCGCCGCGCGCCGCCAGGAGGCCGGCCACCTCCTTGCCCAGGGCCGCAGTATCCAGCGGGGCGGCATCCCCGGAAGCCAGCAGGAAGAAGCTGTGCCCGCCCTGGGTGGCGGTGAGGAAGACGGTCTTGCCGGGCGCCTTGGCCACCAGCTGGCGGGCGGCGCGCTGCAGGAAACCGGCGTCCTTGCCTTCGAAGTGCTGTTCCACCATCGTTTCCGGCCGTCCGGCCAGGGCCGCCATCTGCGCTTCGGCCACTTCGTCCTCCAGCTGCCGCACCCGCTTCTCCAGGTCGCGGTGCTGCTCCAGCCGGGCGGCGACCGCGTCGGCCAGGGCCGCGTCGGCGGCGCCCAGCAGGGTGCGGAGCGTGGCGTTGCGCTGCTCGTGGGCGGCCATCCGCTCCCGGGCGCGCCGGCCCGCCACGTAGGTGACCCGGGTGCCGCCCCGCACCGGCTCGGTGCCCAGCAGGCACAGGCATTCCAGTTCGGCGGTGGAACCCAGGTGGGTGCCGCCGCAGGTGTTCAGGTCCAGCCCCTGGATCTCCACCAGCCGCACGTCGCCCGTGAAGCCCTCCGGCAGCCCGCGGGACCGCACCGGCAGCCCCGGCAGCTGTTCCGGCGCCACCCTCCGGCAGGTCACCGGACGGCCCCGGCGGATCTCGGCGGCCACCGCCTCCTCCAGCCGGCGCAGATCCTCCGCGGTCACCCGCGGCACGTCCAGTTCGATGTCCGAAACCGCCTCGCCCAGATGGAAGGCCGTGGTGGCCCAGCCATACCGTTCCTGGGCCAGCGCGGTGAGCAGGTGCTGGCCGGTGTGCTGCTGCATGTGGTCGAACCGGCGCGGCCAATCCAGGCGCACCCGCACCGGGCCCGGCACGACGGGCGCGGCCAGCTGGTGGCGGAAGGCTCCCGCCCGCTTCTGCACGTCCAGCACCGCCACCTCGCCCAGGAAGCCATGGTCGGCCGGTTGACCGCCGCCTTCCGCATAGAGAATGGTGTCGGCCAGGATCGCGTAAGGCTTGCCGGCCTCCTCGCCGATTTCAAGGACCTGGGTATCCAGCTGGGTGAGGTAGGGATCGCGCTCGAAGGCTGGCAGTTCGCTCATGCGGGCAGGCTACCATGGCTGGAAGGAGCATGCATGGCGCGACGGCTGGAACCGGTGAAAAAGACCTTGAAGGAGATCCTGGAGGACCTCCAGGCGGGATACCGGGAGGAGGGCATCAAAGGCCCCGTCCCCGCCCTCAAATACCTCACCCGCACCATGGAGGGCCAGCACAGCCTGCCCAACGCGGCCAAGGCGGCGGCCTACGACCTGCTGGCGGAAACCCGGGCCCAGCTCCAGGACTGGCCCGGGGTGGAAGAGGCCCTGCAGGGGTTCCTCAAGCACCTGCCCGACCTGGAGCAGGCCCTGGGCCACGGCTACCGCAAGGCCCTGGAGGCCACCACCGCCCTGGAGCGGGGCGTGCAGGCCCGCAGCGAGACCGGGGATTTCGCCGGCGCCCTGGAGCTTTGTGAAAGGGCCATGGAACTGGACCTGGGGGCCCACTGGAGCGCCAAGCGGGACAGCCTGCTTTGGGCCCGGTGAGGCGGCCGGAAAGCACAAGGTAGATAAAATTTTTATTATTTTGCACAATACGGCGTAAATTCCCAGGGATTTCTTCTTTTAAGTTTATATTCCTAATATTTTTACCGTTAAGATATGTGACTCCACGGCGCGCCGATGGCCGTGATCCAGGGGACTCCTCCGGGAGGTCTTCGTTTGTTTGCACCTTCGGCCACGAGAGGAAGATGCCTAGTCCTGTGTCGAGATTTGTCCATGTTTCCCCCAAATCCATCGCCCTGGCCACCTTGGCCCTGGCTGGGCCCTGGATCGCCGGCGGCCTGTCCCTGGCCGGGTTCCTTTGGGGCCTGCTGTTCGGCATCGCCACCCTGGCGGCCGCCCAGTGGGCGCTGCCCGGCAAGGCCCCTGCCCCGACCGGCGCCGCCGACCCCGTGCCGGCGCCGGCGGAGCCGTCCGGGTCGGCCGACCTGCAGCGCCTCACCCAGGCCGTCGTGCCCCTGTGGGCCGGCCAGACCGCCCACGCCCGCATGGAGACCGAACAGGCCATCACCGCCCTCACCGGGCGCTTCGCGGCCATCCAGCGGGAGCTGAAAGAGGCCTCCGGCGCCTCCAGCCTGGAAAGCTCCCGGGAAATCCGGCAGACCATCACCGACGGGGAGCTGGCCCTTTCCGGCATCGTCGCCTCGCTCACCTCCGGCCAGGCCGCCCGCGCCGAGTATCTGCAGAAGATCGGGCAGATGGCCAGCTTCACCGAGGAGCTCTCGGAAATGTCGGCGGAGGTGGCGGCCATCGCCGCCCAGACCAACCTCCTGGCCCTCAACGCCGCCATCGAGGCCGCCCATGCCCGGGAACTGGGCAAGGGCTTCGCGGTGGTGGCCGAGGAAGTGCGCAAGCTGTCCGAGCGCTCCGGCACCACCGGCAACCTGATCAGCGAGCGGGTGGAGGCGGTGAACCGGGTGCTGCAGGAGACCCTCCAGGCCACCCGCAGCTTCCACGAGCAGGAAGCCGCCAGCATCCATGCCTCCGAACAGACCATCCAGGAAGTCATTGCCCGGTTCGGCACGGCGGCCGACGCCCTCGCCCTTTCCACCGGGCAGCTGGAGGCGGTGAACGGCCGCGTGCAGGGGGAGGTTTCCGACACCCTGGTGCACCTGCAGTTCCAGGACCGGGTCGGCCAGATCCTGCAGAACGTGGTGACCGACATGGAGAAGTTCATGACCCACCTGGACGGCCAGCCCTCCGCCCTGGACGTGGACCGCTGGCTGGCCGAGCTGGCCGGAACCTACACCACCCTTGAGCAGAACGCCATCCACCAGGGCCGGCAGGCCGGCACCCCCATCGAATCCGAGATCACCTTCTTCTGAGAGCATCCATGGCCAAGACCATCATGATCATTGACGATTCCGCGAGCCTCCGGCAGGTGGTGGGCATCGCCTTGAGTACCGCCGGCTACCAGGTCATCGAGGCCTGCGACGGCCAGGACGCGCTGGCCAAGCTCAACGGCGCCAGGATCCACCTGATGATCTGCGATGTGAACATGCCGAACATGGACGGCATCTCCTACCTCAAGGCGCTGCGCACCCTGCCC
>JARLGP010000006.1 GCA_031292735.1 Holophaga sp. | reverse complement strand
GGTGCTGACGGTGATGCTGGTGCTGCTGCGCCGGGGCCGGATCAGCCAGGACCGGTTCGTGATGCTGGAGAACGGCGGGCTGTACTGGCACCTGGTGGACGTGGTCTGGATCTTCCTGCTGCCCCTGTTCTACCTGGCGGCTTGAACGGCATATGCAACCCACGGGAGCAAACGAGATGAGTCAACCATTAACGGTCCCCGATTCCAGTCATGCCGGCCCCGGCTACCGCACCTTCGTGGCGGTGTGGGCGGTGCTGGTGGCGCTCACCGCCCTGCTGGTGCTGGTGAGCCGCTCGGGCCAGTCCGCGGCGGTGTGGGGCCTGCTGCTGATCACCCCGGTGAAGGCGGCGCTGGTGTTCTACTTCTTCATGCACCTCCGCTACGAGGGGCTGCTGCTGAAGACCGTGGTGGGCGTGGCCCTGGTGACCCTCCTGATCTTTTTCGCGCTCCTGTTCTCTGATGTCGCATTTCACTAAGGAAGAGCCATGGGATGGATGACGCAGGCCTCGACCGGAGCCCATCGGGCCGACATGATCTTCATGTGGGTGCTGGCCATTTCGGTGCTGATGCTGTTCCTCATCACCGCCGCGATGATCTATTTCGTCATCCGCTACAGCCGGAAGCGGAACCCTGTGGCGTCGCAGATCGAAGGCAACATGTGGCTGGAGATCATCTGGACCGCGGTGCCGCTGGTGGTGTTCCTGGCCATCTTCTACTTCGGCTGGACCAACTTCGAGTACATGGCCAACCCGCCGGCCGATTCCATGGTGGTGAAGGTGGCCGGCCGGCAGTGGCAGTGGTCCTTCGAATACCCCAACCAGAAGCAGTCCGGAGTGCTCTACGCGGCCATCGGCAAGCCCATGAAGCTGGAGGTGCGCAGCCTGGATGTCATCCATGGCTTCTTCATCCCGGCCTTCCGCCTGAAGATCGACGCCGTGCCCGGGCGGGTCAACACGGCCTGGTTCAACCCCACCGTGCAGGGCTCCTATGACATCGAGTGCACGGTGATCTGCGGGGTGGACCATTCCTCCATGCTTTCGAAGGTGGTGGTGGTTCCCGAAGCCGAGTTCCGGCGCTGGTACTTCGGCGGGGAGAACGCCGCGCCCCCCAAGCCGGAGCTGGGGCCGGTCCAGGCCTCGGCCGGGGTGCCTCCGGCGCTGGCCGCCCTGCAGCGCCACGACTGCCTCAAATGCCATTCCACCGACGGCAGCGTCATGGTCGGGCCCAGTTTCCGCGGCCTGTTCGGGCAGACCCAGGAGGTCATCATGGGCGGCCGGACCCAGACCATCGTGGTGGACGAAGCCCACCTGCGCCGGAGCATCGAGGATCCGGCCGCGCACCGGGTCAAGGGCTACCCGCCGGTGATGCCGGCCACCCAGCTCGGCACCGGGGAACTGGACGCCATCGTCGCCTTCATCCGGACCCTGAAATGACCCACCGCCCCGAGGCTCCGCCATCCCCCGGCCCGGGCCGGGACTTCAGCCAGCTGACCAAACTCTCCATCTCCTCCGCCGCCACCCTCACCGCCGCGGCCGGCTACCTGGCCGCCCTGCGCGGCTGGCAATGGGGGCTGTTCTCCGTGCTGCTGGGCACCCTGCTGCTGGCCATGGGGTCCTCGGCCCTGAACGAGGTGCAGGAAAAGCACTACGACGCGCGGATGCTCCGGACCCTCGGCCGCCCGCTTCCGGCCGAACGCATGTCCCGCAGGGTGGGGCTGCTCATCGGGCTGGCCCTGGGCGGGGCGGGCTTCCTCCTGCTGCTTTGGCTGCACGGCTGGGTTCCCGCCCTGCTGGGGGCCCTGGCCCTGTTCTGGTACAACGGGGTCTACACCCCGCTCAAGCGGGTCACCGCCTTCGCCATCATTCCCGGCGCCCTCATCGGCGCCATCCCGCCAGCCATCGGCTGGACCGCCGCGGGCGGCAGCCTGGCCTCCCCGGCCCTGCTGTCGCTTTGCCTGATCTTCTTCCTGTGGCAGGTGCCGCACTTCTGGATGCTGATGCTGCTCCACGACCGGGACTACGGCCGGGCCGACTTCCCCACCCTGTCCCGCCACTTCCGCAGCGACCAGAGCGCCCGCCTCTCCTTCACCTGGATGGCGGCCACGGCCTTCTCCTGCGCCTTCATGCCCTGCTTCGGCGCGGTGGCGTCCCTGGCCGGCATGGCCGGGCTCGGGGCCGCCTCGCTGTGGCTGGTGTGGAAGGCCACGGCCCTGCTCCGGTCCAGCCCGGATGACGCCCTGTTCCGCCGGACCTTCTGGAACATCAACCTGTTCGCCATGGCCCTGATCGTCCTGGTGATGCTGGATCCGTTCCTCCCGGTCTGATCCGGCGCTCTGCTAGAATCTCCCGCATGATCCAGACACGGAAGTCGGGCCGGCCGGAGCTTCCCGCGGGGCGGGCGTGATGGACGGCGGATGGTGGCTGGGCCCGCACCGGTACGTTCCCGTCACCCCCCTGCCGCCGGCCTTCGGCAGCGTCTGGGCGGTGGTCCGCCGGGACGGGGAGGGCCCGCGCCAGCTGCTGCAGTTGTGGGAGCCCTGCCCGCCAGGCCGCACCCTGGACATCCTCAAGGAAGAGTTCCTCCAGCGCTTCTCCCGCGCCGAAGCGATGGATCCGGGGGCCTGCCACCTGGGCTTCGACCCGGACAAGGCCTGGTTCCTCCAGGATCTGGGCGGCACGCCCCTGCCGCGGCTGTGGGCCCTGGCCGATCCGGCCGGCCGCTCCGCCCTCACGGCGCGGATCACCGCGGCCCTGGCCGAGGCCCGGACGCCCCGGCTGCTGGCCCCCGAGGTGGTCGGCCTGGATCCCGGCCGGGTGCTGGCGCCGCGGATCCTGGGTGCGGCCTTCGATCCAGGTGCGGAACGGGACGGTCTGCTGGCGCGCCTGGAGCAGAGCCGGGTGGCGCCGGGCCCCGGGAGCGGGGAACGCGCGCCGGAGCTGGCGGACGGTTCCTGGCTGCCGCTGCGCGGCCGGAGCCGGGAACTCACCTACCTGAAGTCGCTGGTGCTAGGGCTCCGGGCCGCCATCCCGGAAGAGCGGATCGTGATCCTCCAGGGCGAAGAGGGCCTGGGCCACGCCCGCTTGTGCGATTGGACCGCGGCCAGCGCGGAAACCGAAGGGATCTGGGTGGCCGATCTGGACATCTATCCGGGGGAGCGGCCCGGGGGGCTGCTGGAACGGCTGCTGACCGAGCTCATCGCTGGCCTGGAGGCCGATCTGTACGCCCGGCAGCCCGCGGTGGCCCGGGCCCTGGCCGGGCGGATGGCCAGCTTCGCCTTCCTGAAGGGCGGCCGCCGGAGCAACGCTGACCGGGGGATCGAGCCGGAGGAACTGCGGGCCGCCCTGGAGGCCATGGCCTTTGCCCACGGCCGGCATCCCAGGATGGTGGTGCTGCGCAGCCTGGAACGGGCCGCCGCCGACATCCCCAGCCTGGTGCGGGACCTGGCCGCGGGGTCCGGGATCCCCTGGGTGCTTTCGGCCCGGGACGGGGGCCTGGGCCCCGAAGCCAAGGCCTGCCTTTCCGCCCTCCGGCACCATCCCGCCTCGGCCACGGTGATCCTGGACCGGCTCGAGGACGGCCAGATCGCCGAGGTGCTGGCCGACCTGCTGGGCCCCCACGACCTCCCGCCCGGGTTCCAGGCGGAGCTTTGCGCGGCCAGCCTGGGCAGCCCGGGGCTGCTGCAGAAGATCCTGGAGATGGCCCAGATGCAGGGCCGCATCGTGATGCGCGGGGGCCGGTGGACCAGCCTGACGGACGGCCCGGTGCCGGAATTGCGGGAGGACCTGGTGGCCGGCATCCTGCTGGGGCGGCTGCGCCGGCTCCGTCCGGACAGCCTGGCCGCGGTGCGGTGCCTGGCCCTGGCGGACCAGCCGCTGGCCTTCGCCACCCTGGGCCGGGCCACCGGCCTGGACGGGGATGCCGTGGAGGAGGCGCTGCACCCGGCCGCCAACGCCAAGCTGGTCCTGGTGGCCGACGGCTCCGCGCGGATCCTGGGGCCTTCGGTGCGCGATCTGGCCATCGCCCAGATGTCCGCCGGCGACATCAGCCGCAGCGCCCAGGGGCTGCTGGCGATCCTGGCCGGGCAGCCAGGGCGGCTCCTGCCGGTGCGGCTGCTGGCCCTCGCCCTGGACCGCGGCCCCGCCCTGGGCAAGGTGCTGGAAGGGGTGGAGCATTGCCGGAGCGGGCCGCTGGAGGCGGAACGGATCGTGCGGGAGGCGCTGGAGCTGGGCCCGGACCGGGCGCAGGAGGCGAGGCTGTGGGAGTTCCAGGCCGACGCCTGGGAATGGGCCACGGCAGGGGACGGGCTGTCGCTGGCGGGCCCCCGGGACCGCTCTCCCCTGGAGCTGGCCCTGGAGGCCATGGAACGGGCGATCCAGGCCATGGGCGCCGGGGCCGGCCGGGAGGAGGCCGCAGCCCGCCTCTACCGCAAGCGCAGCCTGCTGGAGCTGCGCCTGCGCCGGCCGGAGGCGGCCCAGGCGTCCATCCAGCGGGCCGCGGTGCTGCTGGCCGACCATCCGCTCCACCCCGAACAGCCCCGCCTGAGCCTGGCCCGGGGCCGCCTGGAACAGGTCCAGGGCGCGCAGGGCGATGCCCTGGCCGCCCTGCGCTCGGGCCTGGAGCTGCTGGGCCGGCAGGGGGCGGGCCTGCGCGACCAGGCGGCGCTGCTGCTGGAGCTGGGCCGGGCCCAGGGCGAAGCGGCGCAGTTCCAGGGTGCCCTTGCCAGCCTGGATCCGGTCAAGCGCCTGGCGGAGCAGGACGGCGACCAGCGGCTGCTGGCGCAAACCCTGGACGCCCAAGGCCAGGTGCACCTTGCCCTGGGCCAGGCCGATCCCGCCAGCGCCTGCCTGCTGGAGGCCATCCTGGTGGCCAGGACCCTGGACGATCCCGCGCTGGTGGCCCAATGCCAGCTCCACCTGGGCATGCTGCGCAGCGGCCAGCAGCTCCTGGGCCCGGCCCTGGCCAGCCTGGAAAGCGCCATCCGCCGGTTCGAGCTGCTGGGAGACGGCCCCGGGGCCGCCCAGGCCCAGGCCTGGAAGGCCAGGAACCTGGCCGCCCTGGGCGACCACGGCCTGGCGGAACTCCTGCTGATGCGCGCCGCCGGCTTCGAAGGCCAGCTCACGCCGGCGGAGCTGGGCGACCGGGCCTTCCTGGACGCCGAGATGGCGGGCTTCATGGCCGACTGGGGCAGCGCCCGCCGGCTCTACCAGGCCGCCGCCAACCGGTTCCGCCATGCCGGCCTGGTCTGGCGGGACCGGCTGGCCCGGCTGCGCTGCATCCAGGCCGAGGCCCAGGAGCCCCAGGCCGACACCGGGCCGGCCTGGATCCGCCTGGAACAGCTCAAGGGGCCCGCGGAGGGAAGCGGATCCCGCTGGCTGGAACTGGAGTGGCAACGGGCCCACGCGCTGCTGCTGGACACCGGCGCTCCGGCCGCGCAGGCCCTCGCGGCCTGGAGCCTGGTCATGGCCGGGGCCCTGGACCTGGGGTTCCCGGCCATGGTGCTGGAAGCCGGCGCGCACTGCGCCGAACGGCTGCTGGAGCAAGGCGAGCGGATGGGCGCCCGGGCCCGGATCCAGGAGGCCTGGCCCAGGGCCCAGGAACTGTGGTCCAGGCTGCCGGAGGCGTTCGGGCCGTCCTTCCTGGGTCGCAGTGACGTGCACCGGTTCCAGCGCGCGGCGGCCAGCGCCGGCATGGACATGGTGTGGCCGGAGCGGGTGGAGCCATGGCCCACCTGGGATCCCACCACGGTGGATCTATCCCTGGCGCCCTCCTTCCGTGCCGATTCCTGATCCATGGAGGCAAATCCGGGCTGTCCATTGCGGAATTTACATTTCATGGTATCCTTAGATTACCCCTTCATACCCCGTGGGTTTCCACGTGGATTTGTATAAATAAATACTGAAAATTTTACCCAGTCCGGCGCCGCGGGGCAAGGCCGCCAGGGCCGGGAGGTTCCCAGGTCCGCACGAGTCATATATCCTTCCAAAGGATGCCCAGGAGATGCTCAACGCGTGGCAGCCCACCACGGATCCGGGTAGAGTCCCATTGCAACCGAGCCAGAGAGGTTAGTTTTCATTCATGCGTATCGTCCGTTCCATCCCAGAATTGCGGGTCGCCCTGAAGGCGGTTCGTGAAAGCGGCCAGAGCATCGGCCTTGTTCCCACCATGGGCTTTCTCCACGAAGGGCACGCCTCCCTGATCCGGCAAAGCACCGCCCGCTGTGACTCCACCGTGGTTTCCGTGTTCGTGAACCCCACCCAGTTCGGTCCCAGCGAGGACCTGGCCCGCTACCCCAGGGACCTGGAGCGGGACCAGAACCTGTGCCTGCGGCTGGGCGTGGCCACCCTGTTCATGCCCGATCCGGCCGAAATCTACCCCACCGGCTTCAGCACCTCCATCGAGGTGGGGCCCATGGGCGATGCCCTGTGCGGGCATTTCCGGCCCGGCCATTTCCGCGGGGTGGCCACCATCGTCACCAAGCTGTTCAACCTCGTGCAGCCGGACCTGGCCTTCTTCGGCCAGAAGGACCTGCAGCAGACCTCGGTGATCCGCCGGGTGGTGAAGGACCTGAACCTGCCGGTGGACATCCTGGTGGCCCCCACCGTGCGCGAGGCGGACGGCATGGCCCTCAGTTCGCGCAACGGCTACCTGAGCCCCGTCGCCCGGCAGACCGCGCTGGGCATCAGCCGCGGGCTGTTCGCCGCCGAGCGGCGGTTCCAGGGCGGGGAGCGGGACGCCGCCACCCTGGTGGCCACGGTCCGGCAGGAACTGCAGGGCATGGATGAGATCCAGTACTGCGAAGCGGTGGATCCGCTGACCATGGACAGCCTGGCGGGCAGCATCAGCCGGCCCGCCGCCCTGTGCGTCGCCGTGGTGCTGGAAGGCACCCGGCTGATCGACAACGTGCTGCTCTCCCCCGGCGGCGAGGCCACCCAGTTCATCAGCCATCTGGAATCCAAGGACTCCTGATTGCGCCGGAACCTCCGGACGCGCGATACTTGAGTCTGGCCGGGACCCCTTATGGGCCTGGACCGGAGGCTGACATGATGCGTCAATTCCTGCTGGGCAAGATCCATCGCTGCGTGGTAACCCGGGCTGATCTGGATTACATGGGGTCGATCACCATCGATCCGCTGCTGATCGCGGCCGCCGGGTTCCTGGAAAACGAGAAGATCGATATCTACGACATCACCAACGGGTCCCGGATCAGCACCTACGTGATCCCGGGAGAGCCGGGGTCGGGGGAGATCGGGATCAACGGAGCGGCCGCCCATCACGTCCAGCCGGGAGACCTGGTGATCCTCGCGGCGTACGGGTGGATGACCGAGGAAGAGGCGGCGGCCAGGCGGCCCAAGGTGGTGTTCGTGGATGGCCACAACCACATCCTGAACACCGCCGACCGGGAACGGACCCCGGCGCTGTGCCTGTCCGGAGTCTAGCCGGACCCCGGAAAGTTGTAAAATTGCGCGCAAAAACACCGCCGGCTGCGGTTGGAGCGCCGATGGGGGTCCTGAACCCCCCCATCGGCAACGGCATCGCATATTCTCCTTCCCATAATTCGTTAGACTTGTTAAAAAGGGTACGCTCCCGGTCTGGTACGGCCGGGGGCGCCAGGGGGATCGCGGGTTGCGCTCCGGCCGAGTTTTAGAGAGGTAACAGCCATGGAAGTCAGACGGTCCCTCGTGGTCAATGCGACCCCGCTGGAGACGCGCATTGCCCTGCTGGAGAATGGGCAACTCTGCGAACTGTTCATCGAACGCACCACCCAGGCCAGCCAAGTGGGGGACGTCTACAAAGGGAAGGTGGCCAAGCTGCTGCAGGGCATGCAGAGCGCGTTCGTGGCCATCGGCGGGGCCAAGGACGGGTTCCTGTACCTGGACGAGCCCGAGGCCCACCGCCTGCCCAGCGAGGAGGCTCCCGAAGAGGAGGATGGCGAGTCCGGCGTCCTGGACTTCCCGCTGCAGCCGGTGCCGCTG
>JARLGP010000233.1 GCA_031292735.1 Holophaga sp. | reverse complement strand
TGGACATGATCAAGTTCGAACACACCGTGTTCGCCCTGCCCTTCGCCCTGCTGGGGGCCCTGGCCACGGTGCGGGGCCTGCCGCCCCTGGACAAGGTCTGGTGGATCCTGGTGGCCATGGTGGGGGCCCGCACCGCCGCCATGACCTTCAACCGCATCGCCGACCAGGACCTGGACGGCGCCAATCCCCGGACGGCGGAACGCGCGTTGCCGGCCGGACGGGTGGGCCGTGGCGGCGCCATGGCGCTCCTGGGCCTGGCCATCGTGCTGTTTGCCTTCGCGGCCGGCAGGCTGGGGCCACTCCCCTGGAAGCTGGTGCCCCTGGCCCTGCTGGTCATCCTGGGCTATTCCTTCTGCAAGCGTTTCACGGTGCTGAGCCACGTGGTGCTGGGCCTGTCCCTGGCAGGGGCCCCGCTGGGCGCCTGGATCGCCGTGAACGGCCGACTGGACCCCCCCGCCTGGTTCCTG
Organism: Holophaga sp.; assembly: GCA_031292735.1. Next base: position 11,687 of record JARLGP010000233.1, on the reverse strand, counting down.
GCCGCGGGCGTGCTCACCTGGACCGCCGGGTTCGACATCCTCTACGCCCTCCAGGACCTGGACTTCGACCGCGAGCGCGGGCTGCACTCGGTCCCTTCTCGCCTGGGCGTGCCGGCGGCCCTGTGGGTGTCCCGGGCCATGCACCTGGCGGCCCTGGCCGCCTGGGCCATGTTCAACCTCAAGCTGGAAGCCCACCTGTTCCCCTGGCTGGCCTGGATCGCGGTGGCCGGAATCCTGGCCCGGGAGCAGTGGATGGTGCGGGGCGGACGGCTGGACCGCATCGATCACGCCTTCTTTACCCTCAACAGTCTGGTGGGCCTCATCTTCTTCACGGGGTACCTGGCGGAGTGGGTGGTGGCGCGGCTGGCTCCGTGACCCGATGTTGAAAATGCCATGGACACCGGACGGCATCCAACGTAGGGTAAGAATTCTATGGCAAGAAAGCCTCTAGCCCGGCGTGGCCTGCGTTTGAGCCGTCCCGATTCGGAACGGTTTTTTACCGTCATGATGGTTTTTTCCCGCCGCACCTTCCGCTGGTCCATCGCCCGCCGGACCGTCCTTTGGGTGGCCGGATCCATCGCGGGCATCTGGGCGGTGGCCATGATCGGCTCCGCCTACGGTTTCTGGGCCACCAAGAAGATCATGAGCTTCACCCAGCTCCAGCGGGAAACCTACACCCAGCAGCGGCAGTTGCGGGAAACCCTGGACCAGGCCCAGACCCTCGACGGCGAGGTGCAGAAACTGCGCCAGCAGATGGCCAACCTGCTAAGAGTGTTGAACATGAAGAATCCCGACCCGGCGATCAAGCCGCTGCCGCCGGTGGATGACAAGAACACCGCCACCCCCAAGAAGCTGAGCATGCTGCGGGAGGATCTGGAGCGGACCAGCTCCATGGCCAAGCTCATGAAGGTGCGGATGGAGCCCATCATCGAGCGCTGGAACCACACGCCTTCCATCCCGCCCACGGCCGGCTACCTGAGTTCGCCGTTCGGCCTCCGCCTGAGCCCGTTCGCCAGGCGCAACGAGACGGACGACGGGCTGCTGGGGTTCCATTCCGGCATCGACATCTGCAACGCCGAGAACACCCCCATCCAGGCCACCGCGGATGGCGAGGTGGTGCAGGCCGGATGGATGGATCGCTACGGCAATGGCGTGGTGGTCAGCCACAGCCCCACGGTGGAAACCCTGTACGGGCACATGGCCCGGGTTCGCGTCAAAACAGGACAGAAGGTGAGCCGAGGGGATATCCTGGGAGACATGGGCCGCACAGGCAACGCCACCGGCGTCCATTTGCACTACGAAGTGCGCCTGAATGGCCGGCCGGTGAACCCGATGCCCTACATGCGTCTACAGCGAGAATGGTTGTCTTCCCTACGTTGAAGCAGGAGTCCCCCATGTTCAGCAGCAAAAAACGCCCCGATCAGGCCCAGGCCGTTCATACGCTGCTCGGCAAGGGAACCCTATGGAAGGGCGAGATCCACGCCGGCCAGAACAGCCTGCGCATCGAGGGCAACGTGGACGGGATCATCCAGAGCGAGGGCGAGGTGACCATCGCCCCCAGCGGAGAGGTGAAGGGGACCATCGAAGCCAAGCACCTGATCGTCACCGGCCGGGTCCTGGGCGTGTTCAAGATCCAGGAGTGCCTGGAAATCCATGGCACCGGCTACGTCGAAGGCGAAGTGGAGGTGGGTTCGCTGGTGGTGGACGAGGGCGGCACCCTGCAGGGCAACTGCACCCGCCGGGGCATGGAGAAGCTGGAAAAAACCGAAGATAAAGAGAAGGAAAAGGACAAGGAAAAGGAACGGGACCGGGACAAGGAGAAGGACAGCCCCTTCGTGCCCTTCCCCACCCCGCCGTCCGTGCCGCTTTCCGCCATGGGCGCCGCGGCGTTCAGCAATTCCCGTTCCGAGGACGCCGCCGCCGACCGCCACGTCTTCAACATGGCCAACGGAGTGCCTTCCCTGCCCCCCGCCGGCGAGCACGCCTACTCCAAGACCAAGCTCTAGACTTCCATCCCTGCGCCCCTGCGAACGGTCAACGTCGGCAGGGGCGCCATTCCATTCAAGGCCTCGAGCTGGCTTACTACCGCTTCGCCCCGCTCAGGTTCGCCCCGTCCAGGTTGGTGTCGGTAAGATCCGCTTCGCGCAGATCGGCGCCGCCCAGGTGGGCGCCGCTGAGCTTGGCGCGGGTGAGGTTGGCCCGCACCAGGTTGGCCCCGCTGAGGTTGGTCCAGACCAGATTGGCCCCGCTGAGGTTGGCCCCGCTGAGGTTGGCCCCGTCCATGGAGGCGTCGATCAGGTTGGTGTCGCGCAGGTCGGCATTGGTGAGGTTGGTCCCGCTCAGGTTGGCGCTGCTCAGGTTGGCGCCGTCCAGGTAGGCGTCGCGCAGCACCGTCTCGCGCAGGTCGGCACCGCAAAGGTTGGCTCCGTCCAGGTTCGCGCCCTTGAGGTTGGTGCCGCGCAGGGCGGTCTCGCGCAGGTCCACCCCGCGCAGATCCGCCCAGATCATGCTCGCGTTGGAAAGATTGGCGTTGTGGAGATTGGCCTCGTTGAGGTTGGCCTGGTAGAGATCGGCGCCGGTGAGGTTCGCCCCACTCAGGTTGGCGTTGCTCAGGTTGGTGCGGTACTCGCCCCAGGACTCGGTGGGCAGGGAGGCGAGCTTGGTGCCTTCCAGGTTGGCCTTCTCGAAGTTGACGCCGAACAGGTTGGCGCCGCAGAAATCGGCCATGGCCAGGTCGGACTCGCTCAGGTCGGCCCCGCTCAGGTTGGCGCCGATGGCGTGGCAGGAGCGCAGGATGGCCCCGTGCAGGTTCACCCCGGTGAGCTTGGCGCCGTCCAGGATGGCGCTGGTGAGGTCGGCGGCCTGAAGGTCGAAGCCGCTCAGGTCCACGCCGCTGAAGTTGGCGGAGGTGAGCACGGCCCGGTCCAGGTCGGCCCCCCGCAGGTTGGCCCCGCTCAGATTGGTGCCGTTCAGGTTGGCGCTGAGGATCACGCCCTGGAGATCGGCGCCGCTCACGTTGGCCATGCTGAGGTCGGCGCCGCAGAGGTTGGAGGAGCGCAGGTCGTCCCCGTGCAGATCGGCGCCGCTGAGGTTGGCGCCGCCCAGCTGGGTGTCTTCCAGGTTGGCGCCCACCAGCACCGCGCCGGAGAGGTTGGCCCCCTCCAGGTTGGCGGAACTCAGGTCGCACTCGCTGAGATCGGCCCGGCTCAGGTCCCGCTCGGCCAGGTTCACGCGCATGAGCTTGGCGCCCACCAGGACGGTCTCGGAAAGGACGGAACCTTCCAGCATGGCGCCGCTGAGGCTGGCCCCGGTGAGGTTCGCCCCGGTGAGGTTGGCGCCCACGAAGCTGATCTCGCGCAGGTCCGCGCCGGTCAGGTCGGCCCCGTGCAGGTCGGCGCCGATGAGCACCGCCCCGGCCAGCAGCGCCGAGCTGAGGTTGGCCCGGCCCAGCTGGGCCCCGCTGAGGTTGGCCCCGCTCAGGTCGGCCGAGCTCATGTCGGCCTCGTTGAGGATGGAGCCCTCCAGGCTGGCGTGGCGCAGCACCACGCCGCACAGGTTGGCGCCGCTCAGGTAGCTCTGGTTCAGGTTCAGCCCGCGCAGGTTGGTGCCGCTGAGGTTGGCCCCGCTCATGTTGGCCCCGGTGAGATCAGGGATGTCGTTCTTGTCGTACTGCAGGATGTCCAGGTAGCGCAGGTTGGCGCCGCTCAGGTTGGCCCCGCCCAGGTTGGCCCCCCTCAGGTTCGCCCGGCTGAGGTTGGCATGCTCCAGGTTGGCCTCGCCGAGGTTGGCCCAGTGCAGATCGGCGTCGGTGAGGTCGGCGTCGGCCAGGTTGGCGTGGACCAGGGCGGCCCCGCCCAGGACCGCGAAGGTGAGGTTGGCGGCCATGAGGTTGGCGCCGTTGAGGGAGGCCCCCAGCAGGCTGGCCTTGCTCAGGTCGGCGCCCTGCAGGTTGGCCCCCACCAGGATGGTCTGGCGCAGGTCGGAACCGCTCAGGTTGGCGTTGCGCAGGTCCTTGCCGCTGAGATCCACGCCGCTGAAGTTGATTCCGGCGAGGATGGCGCCGGTGAGCCGGGTGCCCCGCAGGATGGGCATGGTGGCCTGGTCGTACTGCTGGATGTCGAAGCCGCTGAGGTTGACGCCGCTCAGATTGGCGCCGCTGAGGTTTGCCCCCTTAAGTTTGGCACGGCTAAGGTTGGCCCCTTCAAGATCAGCCTCGTCCAGATTGGCAAGGCGCAGGTCGGCACCGGTGAGATCGGCCCCGCGCAGCACGGCCTGGTTGAGCACCGTGCCCGCAAGGTTGGCCTCAGCCAAGTTGGCCCCGGAAAGATCGAACCCCCTCAAATCGAGGCCACTGAGATCGGTACGCTGGAAGCTCTTCCCCGACTTGAGGATAAAGACCACTTCCTTACGTGTCAGTTCGCTCATTGAACTTCCTTTGCAGCTTTTTTGCTTTCGACTTCCATGGGGGCAAATTCAAGGTGGCTTCGGTTCTCCGATATGGGTTGGATCTGACGGGGAGCCTTCAGTGTGCCTTACTTGGTGCTCCCGTGGGGGCGGAGCTGATCGCGAATTTCCTCAAATCGCCACAAGTCCACCAGGGGGCGGGCAGTAACGGTTTGGCCAACAGGTATTGGGTATGGAAGAACGAGGCTTGAGAATGACCAAAGCACTTACTTCGATCAGAGTTTATTGTAGCCAAGTCTACTCCCCAGTATTGAATACCATCAACCAGGATTTGCCAAGGCCCAGCGCCGGTTCCTTGCCCCCGGGTCCAGGGGCGCGGTCCGAACCGCTTTGGGCCATGCCGGCGGGACCCGCGCCTCCGCTTCGCGACCGGGGCCGGGCCGGGGTTTCACCTTGGCTATTCATATATATGCACAGAAAATATCGACCGTTTTTCGTCATTCCAGCGGGTGCCCGGGCCAGAGCCCTGCAGGCCCGGGCCTCGGCGGCAGCCCGTCGCCCCGGGCAAAAGGGCATGGACAACCCGGCTCGGCGGGGATAGACTGGAGCACCAGCACGGTCCCGTAGCTCAGCTGGATAGAGCATCAGACTACGAATCTGAGGGTCGCACGTTCGAATCGTGTCGGGACCACCACTTAAGCCCCTGATCGTTCAGGGGCTTTCTTGTATCCAGGAACGGGATCGGGGGTGCCGGATTGAACCCGCGCCGAAGGCCCATAAAGAGTGTATCCTAAAGATAAGTGGTCATTCTTTTCGTTAGTTGCGAATCGTTCGCAACGGGATACATTCCGGAGGTTTCCATGGAATTAAAGGACTCTCAAACCGCGAAGAACCTGCTCAAGGCGTTCGCGGGCGAAAGCCAGGCGCGGAACCGGTACACCTTCGCAGCTTCGGTGGCCCGCAAAGAGGGCCTGGAACACGTGGCGGCCATCTTCCTTGAAACCGCCGAGAACGAGAAGGAGCACGCCAAGCTGTTCTTCAGCCACCTGGCCTCCCTCACCCCTGGCGCCATCGAGATCACCGCCTCCTACCCGGCCGTGGCCGGCGACACCGCCGCCCAGCTGCTGGCGGCCTACCAGGGCGAGAACGAGGAGTGGACCGAGCTCTACCCGGAATTCGCCCGCATCGCCAGGAAAGAAGGCTTCACCGAGATCGCCCGCACCTTCGAGCTGGTGGCCAAGGTGGAAAAGGAGCATGAGGCCCGCTTCCGCCGCCTGCACGACCATGTGGTGAACGGCACCGTCTTCCAGCGCGGCGAGAAGATCTACTGGCGCTGCCGGAACTGCGGCCACATCCACGAGGGCACCACCGCCCCCAAGGTCTGCCCGGTGTGCATGCACCCCCAGGCCTACTTCGAGCCCGTGGCGGAAAAGTTCTAGCTCTCTAATTTGACTGTGGGGGGACCGCCCGCTCGCGTTGCTCGCTCTACGTCCCCCCACACCCCCACGCCATGCCCGGGCGGAGCCCAGACATGGCGTCCAACTCAGGCTGAAGCCTGGGCGGCGGTCTCCTCATTCGGCCTTCAGGGCCTTGGGAGGAGTCGGCATGCCGCCCAGGCTCAGCGGCCAGAGCTCGCACCGGCTGACCGACGTGGCGATGGCGCCGCTGGCCAGGATCTTCTCGATGTCCGCCGCGGTCTGGATGAGGCCGCCGGCGATGACCGGGACCTTGGTCTGCCGGCTGATGTGGGCGATCACCCGGGGCAGGATGCCCGGCATGATCTCGATGGCGTCCGGACGGGTCTTGACGATGCCCTCGATGGCGCTGGCCACCGAAAGGCTGTCCAGCATGAAGTAGCGCTGGACCACCGAGATGCCCAGCTCCAGCGCCTTCCTCACCATGTTGCTCTTGGTGGTGATCACCCCGCACTCCCGCTTGAAGTGCCGGTAGAAATATTCCAGCACCACGGTGTTGTTGGCCAGGCCGTTGATCATGTCAAGGTGGACGAAGGGTTTCTTGCCGCTCTTGAGCACGGCGTTCACGTTGGCGTCCAGGGAGACGATGTCGCCGTACAGGAGAAAAAGGATGTCGTGATGAGATTGCAGCGCTTTTTTCAGTCCTGCGTCCACCTTCACGGCGGGAATCACCCGGTTCCGCGCGAGCCGCTGCCCCAATGATTCAGGTTCGCTATGTTCCATGATGATTTCTCCCCAGGCTGGCGCTGAATAAATATCTTACACCCTCGCCCCAACGCGGTTTCTTTGGCACCCGGGATCCGGGGAATGCAAAAACGCTTGAATTCCTGGATCCGATCCGGCAGAATTCTGGGTAATCGGATATCCACAACCACGGCACGAGACGGGAGAGCCAAGCACCATTGGCTCTCCCGTCTTTTTTCGTACCGAATTGACATGGATCATGGAATGGCCCGGCGGTTTCTGGACGACAACGCCGGGCTGGTTTCCATGAGCATCCGACCCAGAGGTGAGCAGCCAACCCTGCCCACCTCGCAACCTGATGGATAGGAGTTTTGTCACATGAACCGAATTCAGCGCATGGATTCATTGAAGCAAACCACCCCCTTTGACCTGCTGGTGATCGGCGGCGGGGCGACCGGCTGCGGCATCGCCGCGGATGCCGCCAGCCGCGGCCTGAAGGTCGCCCTGATCGAGAAGTTCGACCTGGCCGAAGGGACCAGCAGCCGGAGCACCAAGCTGGTGCACGGCGGGGTGCGCTACCTGGAGATGGCGGTCAAGAAACTGAACCGGGCCCAGTACCACCTGGTCAAGGAAGGGCTGTTCGAACGGGCGATCCTGCTGCACAACGCGCCCCACCTGGCCAACCGGCTGGAGCTGGTCACGCCGCTCTATTCGTGGCTGGAGGTCCCCTACTTCTACGCCGGCCTGCTGCTCTACGACCTGCTGGCGGGCAAGAGGGGGATCGGCCACAGCTACGTCGTCGGCCGGGCCGAGGCGCTCCGGCGCTTCCCGATGCTCAAGCGGGAGGGGCTGAAGGCCGGGGTGGTCTACTATGACGCCCAGTTCAACGACGCGCGCATGGCCGTGACCCTGGCGCTCACCGCCCAGAAGCACGGCGCCGTGGTGGTCAACCACCTGGCCGTCACCGGCCTGGAAAAGGAGGGCGGCAAGGTTTGCGGGGCGCGGGTGCGCGACGCGCTCACCGGCGAGACGTTCACCGTCAGGGCCGCCGGCGTCATCAACGCCACCGGCCCCTTCGTGGACAGCCTGCGCCAGATGGACGAGCCGGCCGCGGCACCCATCTTGAATTCATCATCGGGAGTGCACATCATCCTGCCCGAGCGCTTCGTGCCCCCCACCACCGGCCTGATGATCCCCAAGACCGACGACGGCCGGCTGCTGTTCATCCTGCCCTGGCAGGGGCACGCCCTGATCGGCACCACCGACACCCCCGCGGCCATCGTCGACCATCCCCGGGCCGAAGAGGAGGACGTGGAGTACCTGCTGCACTACATCAACAAGTATTTCAATGTGGACGTCAAGCGCAGCGATGTCACCGCGGTCTGGTCGGGGCTGCGGCCGCTGATCAAGGCCCCGGAAACCTCCAACACCGCGCAGCTGGTGCGGGAGCACATGATCCAGTCCAGCGCCTCCGGGCTGCTGTCGGTGGCCGGCGGCAAGTGGACATCCTACCGCAAGATGTCGGAAGAGGCCGTGGACCATGCCGTCGCCCTGTTCGGGTGCCAGGCCGGGGCCTGCCAGACCCGGGACATGCCCCTGGTGGGCGCCGAGCAGTTCGACCCGGCGGCTGAGCAGACGATGGTGGCCGGCGCGGGCCTGGCTCCGGACATCGCCCGGCACCTGCATCACGCCTTCGGCGACCAGGCGCCCCGGGTGGTGGAGCTGGCCCAGAACGGCCTGGGCGCCCGCCTGCATCCGGCCCATCCGTTCATCGAAGCGGAAGTGGTCTACGCCGCCCGCAACGAGTTCGCCGAGCGCGCCTCGGACGTGCTCACCCGGCGCCTGCCGCTGGCCCTGCTGGACAACGCCGCAGCCCAGGCGGCCCTGCCGCGGGTGGTGGAACGGATGGCGGCCGAGCTGGGTTGGGATGAGGCGCGTTGCCATGAAGAGATTGCCATGAGCATGCAGCGGCTGACCACAGGGATCTGAACCGCGACCAAGCCTTGAACGGGAGGAAAACGATGAAAATCATCCAACTCAGTGACTTCCATTTGCGAGGGGACGGCAAGCTGTCGTTCCGGGTGGCCGACACGCCGAAAATGGCGGAAGACTGCTTCACCCACCTGGCCAACCTGCCCTGGCGGCCCGATGCCTACGTGGTCACCGGCGACTTGGCCGACGGCGGCGACCTGGGCGCCTACCAGCACCTGAAGCAGTTCCTGGGCCGTTTGACCGCCCCGGTCTACCTGCTGCCCGGCAACCACGACAAGCGCGACCGGATCCTTTCCGTCCTGCCCGAGTACTGCCCGGCCGACCCCGCCGTGGCGCCGTACCTGTGCTACACGGTGGAAGGCCTTGCCATGCGCATGGTGTTCATGGACGGGACCCATCCGGGCTCCCATTCCGGCCACCTGGACGAGCCCGTGGCCCTTTGGCTGGAGCGGGAACTGGCCAAGGCGCCGGACGCGCCCACCCTCCTGTTCACCCACCACCCTCCCTTCCTCTGCGGGTTCGGGGCGATGGACGAGCCCTACGAGAACAAGGAGCGGCTGGCCGCCATCCTGAAGCCCTACCCCAACGTGCGCCTGTGCTGCGGGCACATGCACCGCTCCATCACCACCCAGTGGGCCGGCTGCATTGCGGTCACCGCGCCGGCCGTGGCCATGCAGATCGAGATCGATCTGACCCCCGAGGGCGGTGATGAATTCCGAATGGAAACACCGGGCTACCTGCTGCACCACTTCCATGAAGGGGTGTGCAACACCCATACCTGCCAGATTTTCACCCATGCCACATTTTCCGGACCGCACCGCTTTTACGATTCAGTCAACCCGACTTAATCGGAACCAGCAGCTCAAATTCTCATATGGAGGGAACATGAATGTTGCAGTAAAGAAAACGTCGATCAGGAAGGTGGCGCTCGCCAGTCTTCTTGGCGCAACCATCGAATGGTATGACTTCTTCCTGTACGGAGTGGTCGCCGCCATCGTTTTCAACAAGCAGTTCTTCCCGCCTGGGCTTGATGTCTACACCCGGACCATCTTCGCCTACCTGACCTTCGGCATCGGCTACCTGGCCCGGCCTTTCGGCGCCTTCATCTTCGGTCATTTCGGCGACAAGATCGGGCGCAGGAGCATGCTGGTCATCACCCTGCTCATCATGGGCGTGGCCACGGTCGGGATCGGCCTCATTCCCACCTACGCCAAGATCGGGCTCCTGGCCCCGTTGTTCCTCCAGATCATGCGCCTGCTCCAGGGCTTCGGCCTGGGCGGGGAGTGGGGTGGCTCGGTGCTGCTCGCCTATGAGCACGCGGACGAGAAGGAGCGCGCCTTCTACGCTTCCTTCCCGCAGATGGGCCTGGCCACCGGACTGTGCATGGCCACCGGCGTGGTGGCGCTCCTGTCCCATACGCTGAGCGACGCGCAGTTCCTGGCCTGGGGCTGGCGCATCGCCTTCCTGGGCAGCATCGTGCTGGTGGCCATCGCCCTTTACATCCGGCTGACCATCCTGGAAACCCCGGATTTCCTCAAGGCCAAGGAGGCCCAGGCGGCCAAGACCACCCGCATGCCCATCGTCACCGTCCTGAAGAAGTACCCCCGCAGCATCCTGCTGGGCATCGGCGCCCGCTGGATCGACGGCACCTACTTCAACGTGTTCGCGGTGTTCCTCATCACGTTCCTGAGCACCACCTTCCACCTGTCCCGGGAAGCCTCGCTGTACCCGGTGCTGGCCGCGGCCCTGGTGATGTGCCCGTTCATGCTCTACGCCGGCCGGCTCTGCGACTTCATGGGACGCGGCAGGGTGTTCGCCCTGGCCAGCATCCTGTGCGGCCTGGCCACCGTGCCGGCCCTGCACTTCATCTATGTGAGCGGCGGCGCCACCTGGATCATCTGGACGGCCACCATCATTCCGCTGGGCATCTTCTACTCCGCCATCTTCGGACCCCAGGCGGCCATGCTTTCCGGCCTGTTCCCGGCGGAAGTGCGCTACACCGGCATCTCGGTGGTGTACCAGTTCCCGAGCTTCCTGGTGGCGGGAATCGTGCCCGCCCTGTGCACTTACCTGCTCAAGCTGGACCACGGCGCACCATACTACATCTGCTACTTCGTGATGTTCGTGGCGCTGGTGGGGGCCTGGTCGGCCTGGACCATCCAGAAGCGCACCGATCTGGGCCGCAACAATTAGTGATGGATATTGATGGATACCAGTAGGAAACGCTGTTTCGTGTTCGACCTGGATGGGACGGTCTACCTCGGTGACCGTCCCATCCAGGGTACGATCGACTTCATCAAGCGGAACCTGGCGAGCAAGGAGATCTTCTTTCTCACCAACAACACGTCCAAAAGCCTGGCCGAATACCAGGGGAAGCTGGCCAGGATGGGGCTCGAGGTGGGGGTGGAGCGGATCCTTTCGCCGCTGCTGCCGCTCCTGGACTACCTCCAGGCCCAGCGGATCCGCCGGATCTACCCGGTGGGCAACCGCAGCTTCCGCGGCTTCCTGCGGGAGCGGATGCCGGGCCTGGTGTTCACCGCCGGCGCCCGCTGCCAGGCGGTGGTGCTGGCCTACGACACCGAACTGACCTACGCCAAGCTGGCGGCCTCGTGCCTGCTGCTGCAGCGCCCGGAGGTGCAGTTCCTGGCCACCCATCCCGACCTGGTGTGCCCGTCGGCCCGGGGCCCGCTGCCGGATGCCGGCAGCTTCGCCCGGCTCTACCAGGCCGCCACCGGAAGGCTGCCGGAGCGGGTGTTCGGCAAGCCCGACCCGGCCATCCTCGGGGCCCTGCTCCGGCGCTTCCGGCAGGACGAACTGGTGATGGTGGGCGACCGCCTGAGCACCGACAAGGTGCTGGCCGAGAACGCCGGCATCGATTTCATCCTGGTGCTGAGCGGCGAGGCCAGCCGGGCCGATCTGCCCGGGCTGGAACGCCAGCCGGCCCTGGTGCTGGACGACCTGGGCGCCCTGTAGACTCCATGTCCTGGCTTTGCCAGGGCATGGAGTCTCTGCAGTTTGTACATTTGGTCCGGTCCAATCATTCCCTGCCGGTGGCTCCGGAATCGTTCGTTCCGGTCCCCCGGGTTCGCGCCGACCCATTTCGAGTCCCCCGGCCAGGCGCCGACCCACGCT
>JARLGP010000232.1 GCA_031292735.1 Holophaga sp. | reverse complement strand
CATGTTGCCCCAGCTGGGGATCTCCGGCGGGGTGCCGGCCCCCAGGAAGCTCAGGTAGGCCTCGAAGATCACCGCCGAGGCGCAGATGAAGGTGGCCTGGACGATGAGCGGGGTGACGATGTTGGGCAGCACGTGGCGCAGCAGCACCAGCCAGGAGCGGGTGCCGATGGCCTCGGCGGCCTGGATGTAGGGCTGCTCCCGGACGATCAGCACCAGGGAGCGCACCAGCCGCACCACCCGGGGGATCTCCGGCACGGCGATGGCGATCACCACGGTGCGCACGCTGGCCCGGGCCACGGTCATCAGGGCCACCGCCAGCAGGATCCCGGGAATGGCCATCATGCCGTCCATCACCCGCATGATCAGGGTGTCGGCCAGGCGGAAGAAGCCGGCCACCATGCCGATCAGCACGCCCACGCAGGTGGCCGTGAGGGCCACGCTGATGCCCACCAGCAGGGAGACCCGGCCGCCCCACAGGGTGCGCGAGAACACGTCGCGGCCCAGGGCGTCGGTGCCGAACCGGTGGGCGGCGGACGGCCCCTGCAGCCGGTGCAGGATGTCCATCTCCGCCGGGTCCTGGCGGGTGATCCAGGGCGCCGCCAGGGCCAGCACCGCCATGACCAGCAGCAGCGCCGCGCCGGCCACCAGGAGCGGATGGCGGCGGGCGAAGCCCAGCCACGGCCAGCGCCGGGAGGACTCCAGGCGGAGCTCAAGGTTGCCGAGCGTTACGGGCATGGGCTTTCCTTAATAACGAATGCGCGGATCGAACAGGGTGTAGAGCAGGTCGACCGCGAGATTGATGAGCACATACACCGCCGAGGTCACCAGGACGATGCCCTGGATCACCGGATAGTCGCGGCGCAGCACCGAATCCACCGTGAGCCTGCCGATGCCGGGGATGGCGAACACGCTTTCGGTGACGATCACCCCCCCCAGCAGCAGGGCGACGCCCAGGCCGATGGTGGTGACGATGGGCACCGCGGCGTTCTTCAGGGCATGGCGCACCAGCAGCCGGGTGTTGGCCAGGCCCTTGGCGCGGGCGGTGCGGATGTAGTCCTCGCCCAGCACCTCGAGCATGGTGGCGCGGGTCATGCGGGCGATCAGCGCCATGTAGATCAGCCCGCCGCTCAGGGTGGGCAGGATCAGGTGCCGGATGAACGGCCCGAACCCGTCGGACAGGCTGCGGAAGCCCTGCACCGGCAGCAGGTCCCACTTGATGGAAAAGCCGAAGATGAGGAAGTAGCCGATCAGGAACACCGGCAGGGAGAAGGCCAGCACGGCCAGGGCCATGATGGCCCGGTCGATCCAGCTCCCGGCCCGCCACGCGGCGACGATGCCCATGGGCACCGCCAGCACCACGGCGAACACCATGGTCAGCAGGGTGAGCCAGAAGGTGGGTTCCAGGCGCTGGCGGATCATGGTGGTCACCGGCAGCCCGGTGAACACGGAAACGCCCATGTCGCCGTGCAGGATGCGCCAGAGCCAGGTGAAGAACTGCTCCAGCAGGGGCCGGTCCAGGCCGAGCTTCTGGCGGATCTGCTCGATGTCGCCGGTGCTGGCGTTGTCGCCGGCGATCAGCACCGCCGGGTCGGTGGAGCCCATGTGCAGCAGCATGAAGACGATCACCGCCACCACCGCCAGCACCGGGATCAATGCCAGGATGCGCTTGATAAGGTATTTCATGGATTGGGTCCGATCGCTACTTCTCCACGTTCCACAGGACCGGAATGCCGATGTTGATCACGCCCTTGAGGTTGGCGCGGTAGGCCATGGGCAGGTAGAACTGGCCGAAGTTCACGTACGGCACCGTTTCAAAGGCGTGCCGCTGGATCTGGTCGGTGAGCGCCTTGCGCTTGGCCGGGTTGCCTTCCCTGGCCCAGGCCATGCGCAGGATTTCCATCTGCGGGTCGTTGAACCATCCGGCCGGGCCGGCATCGCCGGTGCCCGCCATGTAGGAGTTGACCACCGGGGACATGACGTCGAACCCGACGGAATAGGTGTGGAAGATGCTCCAGCCGCCGTGGTCGGGCGACTCCCGCTTGGCCCGGCGGCCCAGCAGGGTGCTCCAGTCCATGGCCTGGGCGTCCACGTTCATGCCGATCTTCCGCAGGTTCTGCACGGTCACCATGGCGGCGGCCGCCTGCACCGGCGGATCGCTGGGCACCAGCACCACCACCTTCTCGCCCTTGTAGCCGGCCTCCTTGAGCAGCTGCTTGGCCTTGGCCAGGTTCTGGCCGCCCTTCACCGCCTCGCCGCCGGCATCGGTGGCGTTGCTGCTGCCGGCCATGAAGTAGGCGGCGGTGTTCTTCAGCCGGTACTTCGCGGGGAACCCTGCGGCGGTCAGGTACTCCTCCTGGTTCACCACGTAGAGCAGCGCCTGGCGGGCCTTGGGATTGTTGAACGGGGGCCACAGGCTGTTCGGCCGCAGCCAGCCCTGGCAGCCCAGGGAGTCCTTGGCCAGGCGCACGTTGGGGTTCTTTTCCAGGGAGGCGAGGAAGTCCGCCTGGGGCAGCTCATAGATGTCCATCTCGCCGTTGTTGAAGGCGGCCAGCGCGGTGTTCTGGTCCGGGATGTAGACCCACTCCACCCGGTCCACCTTCACCACCTTGCCTCCGGCCAGGCCGTCGGCGGGTTCCTTGCGCGGCACATAGTAGGGGTTCTTCAGGTAGACCACCTTGCTGCCCGGCACCCACTCGTCCTTCTTGAAGATGAACGGGCCGGACCCGGTGGTGTCGGTGATCTGCTGGTTGGGGTCGGTCTTGGCCACCCGCTCGGGCATCATGAACGGGACATTGGAAGACGGCTTGCCCAGGGCTTCGATGACCAGCCCGAGGGGCTCCTTGAGCACCAGGGTGAAGGTCTTCTGGTCCTTGGCCTGCAGGGACACGGCCTCGGCGGCCAGGAAGTGCCCGGTGACGTCCTTGGCCCACCAGCGCTTGATGGAGGCCACCGCGTCGGCGGCCTGGACCGGCGTGCCGTCGGACCACTTCAGGCCCTGGCGCAGGGTGAAGGTGTAGGTCTTCTTGTCCTTGGACACCGAGTAGGTGTCGACCATCTGCGGCTTGTAGTGGCCCTTGGAATCCATGGAGAACAGGGTGTCGTAGATCATGTAGCCGTGGTTGCGGGTGATGTAGGACGCGTTCTGGATGGGGTCGAGGATCTTCAGGTCGCCGCCGGGGATCATCCGGATGACCTTGGCATGGGTCTGGGCCGCGTAGGCCGAGGCGGGGCCGGCCGCCAGAAGCATCGCGGTAAAGACCGGTTTGGCCAGATCGGCCAGGTGACTCACCTTGTGGTTCATGATCATGCTCCTTCACGGGGGCCGGGGAACGCCAGGAGGGGCTGGCTCACCCAGCCTGGAGGCCCATTTGCCAACAACGAATTGAAAAGCCAGAAGTGACTGACAGTCTAAAACGCGAGGGTGGGGAGTCAAGGTTTATCAATTTGATCAAAATGCAGCAGGTTCGATTATAACGGGGCCGATCGGTCCGAATTTCGCGAGGACATGCTCCCCGCGGGGATGTCAAAATGAAGCGAGGAAAATCCATCCCAGACCACCCCAGGAAGAGGCCGGGTGCACCACGCGGCCCGGCCTTGAAGGAGACCCGAACATGAAAGAGTTCATCCAGCGGTTACCCAAGGCGGAGCTGCACCTGCACATCGAAGGCTCGCTGGAGCCGGAGATGATGTTCCAGCTGGCCCGGCGCAACGGGCTGACCCTGCCCTACGCCAGCGCCGAGGCGGTGCGGGCGGCCTACGCCTTCACCGACCTGCAGTCCTTCCTGGACATCTACTACGCCGGCGCGGCGGTGCTGGTGCGGGAGGCGGATTTCTTCGACCTGGCCATGGCCTACTTCCGGCGGGCCAAGGCCGACGGGGTGGTGCACGCGGAGCTGTTCTTCGATCCGCAGACCCACACGGCCCGCGGGGTGCGGCTGGAGACGGTGCTGGACGGGCTGGAGCGGGCCGCCGTTGCGGCCCGGGAGCAGCTGGGCATCAGCTCCCGGCTGATCCTCAGTTTCCTGCGCCACCTGTCGGAAGCGGACGCCTTCGCCACCCTGGAGCAGGCCAGGCCGCACCTGGCCCGGATCCACGGGGTGGGCCTGGACTCCTCGGAACTGGGCCATCCGCCGGCCAAGTTCCAGCGGGTGTTCGCCCGGTGCCGGGAGCTGGGCCTGCACCGGGTCGCCCACGCCGGCGAGGAGGGGCCCGCCGGGAATGTCCGGGACAGCCTGGACCTGCTGCAGGTGGAGCGCATCGACCACGGGGTGCGGGCGCTGGACGATCCGGAACTGGTGGGGCGGCTGGTGCGGGACCAGGTGCCGCTCACCGTCTGCCCGCTGTCCAACATCAAGCTGCGGGTGTTTCCCGCCATGGCCCAGCACAACCTCAAACGGATGCTCGACCTGGGCCTGTGCGTCACCCTCAACTCCGACGACCCGGCCTATTTCGGCGGCTACATCGGGCAGAACTACCTGGAGGCCGCCGAGGCCCTGGGGCTGACCCGGGCCGAACTGGTGACCCTGGCCCGGAACAGCCTGGTCGCCAGTTTCGTCTCCGACCCGGAGCGGGCGCCCTGGCTGGCGCAGTTGCAAGGGATGGCATAGTCCTCCGCGCCGGCGATAGATCCCCGGAACCAGGGCCGCCATGGGTATTATCATTCCCATGAATGTCCGACAAGTTGACCTAAATCTGTTGCAGATTTTCAATGCCGTCATGGCCGAACGGAACGTCACCCGGGCGGCGCAGCGTCTGGCCTTGACCCAGCCGGCGGTGAGCAACGCCCTGGGCCGGCTGCGGGTCCTGTTCCAGGACGAGCTGTTCATCAGGGTGCGCGACGGGGTGCGGCCAACCGAGCGGGCCATCGCCATCTGGCCGGACATCCAGGACGCCCTGGGCAAGATCATGACCCTGGTGGGCGCGCCGGAGTTCGAGTCCACCTCCTCGCACCAGCTCTTCCAGGTGGCCATCTCCGACTCCCTGCGCTACGGCCTGGTGCCGGCGCTGGCCGTGCATCTCGCCCGGGAAGCGCCGCAGGTGAAGCTGCACCTGCATCCCCACACGGAGACCGCCGCGGTCGAACTGGAGGCGGGCCGCCTGGATTGCGTCCTGGGCATGTTCCCGCAGCCGGCGCCGGGGCTGCACGTGGACGCCCTGTTCGCCGACGATTTCATCTGCGTGATGCGCAAGGGGAACCCCCTGGCGCAGCACTGCCTGACCCTGAAATCGTTCGCCGCGGCGAGCCATGCGCTGGTGAAGTCCGACGGAATCGGCCAGGGCGTGGTGGACGCCTGGCTCGGCCTCAAGGGACTGACCCGGCAGATCCCGTTGGTGGTGAACCATTACGACGATGCCCTGACCATCGTGGAGCAGACCGACCTGGTCACCACCATTCCGCGGCGCCTGGCCTGGCTGGTGGACCGGATCGAGTGCAGGATCGTGAAACTCCCGTTCGCCACCGAACGGATCCTCTACAAGATGCTCTGGCACGACCGGACCGACCGGGATCCGGCGCGCATCTGGCTGCGCGCGGTGATCCGGGCGCAGGTCATGGAAGCCGCCTGGTGCAAGGAAGACGCCTTCATCGGGGCGTGACCGGGTTCACCGTTCCCGCAGCGCGGCCTGGATGCGGGCGTCCAGTTCGCGGGCGGCGGCCCTGGGGTTTGGGCTGGCGCAGAGGGCGGAGACCACGGCGATCCCGTCGGCGCCGGCCCGCACCGCCTGGGCGGCATTTCCGGCGTCCAGTCCGCCGATCGCCACCAGGGGGTGGCGGGAGAACGCCCTGATCCGCTGGATGCCCGCCATGCCCCAGGCGGCCTTGGTGTCGGTCTTGGTGGGGGTGGGGAACACCGGGCTGACGCCCAGGTAGTCCACGTCCAGGTCCTGGGCCTGCTCCACGTCCTCCCAGGTTTCCACCGACAGGCCGATGATGGCCTGCGGTCCCAGAAACCGGCGCGCCAGGTTGGCCGGCATGTCGCCCTGGCCCACGTGCACGCCGTCGGCGCCGGCGGCCAGCGCCACGTCCAGCCGGTCGTTGATCAGCAGGGGCACCTTCAGGGGCGCCAGCAGGGCCTTCAGGGACAGGGCCAGGTCCAGGAAGGCCCGGGTGGAAATGTCCTTCTCCCGCAGCTGCACGCAGGCGACCCCGCCCTGGACCGCCTGGGCCACCACGTCCTCCAGCGCCCGGCCCCCGCACAGGCCGCGGTCGGTGACCAGGTACAGTCCGCGCGCCTCGGGCTTCATGACCGGGCCCCGCCCGTCGGCTCTCCGAGCCGCATGCGGTGCAGGATGTCCTCGCCGGTGAGCCGGTAGAGGGCGTCCAGGAAGCGCACCTGCAGGGTGCCGGGTCCTTCGGCGCCGGCGGCGGCCAGCTCCCCGGCGATGCCCATCACCACCATGGCCTGGGCGGCGGCCTGGGCGGGGTCCGGGGTGACCGCGGCGAACGCGCCGCAAAGGGCGCTGGCGGTGCAGCCCAGCCCGGTCACCCGGGTCATCATGGGGTGGCCGTTGCGCACCTGGTAGAGCTCCCTGCCGCCCACCACGAAATCGGTGGCGCCGCTGACGCACACCGTGGAACCCCAGGTCTCGTGCAGGTTGCGGGCGGCGGCCAGGGCGTCCTGGGAGGCCTCGCTGCTGTCCACCCCCTTGGTCCTGGCCTGGTCGCCGCAGACCGCCATGATCTCCGAGGCGTTGCCCCGGATGATCGCGGGCCGCAGGGCGCTCGCCAGGCCGCGCGCGGTCTCGGTGCGGTATCCGGTGGCGCCGGCGCCCACCGGGTCCAGCACGATGGGGATGCCGCGCTCCAGCGCGCGCTCCCCGGCCTTGTGCATGGCCTTGATCCATTCCCGGCTCAGGGTGCCGATGTTGATCACCAGGCTGGATGCGATGCCCACCATGTCGGCCACTTCCTCCTCGGCGTGGGCCATCACCGGCGAGGCGCCCAGGGCCAGCAGGGCGTTGGCGGTGTTGTTCATGACCACGAAGTTGGTGATGTTGTGCACCACCGGGGCCAGTCTGCGGATCTCCTCCACGGCCTTCCAAGTCTGCAAAGGGTCCTGTTCAGTCATGGCGGATGCTCCAGGTGGGTTTGGACGCCCGATATGAATCATACTGTAGCCCGGCAGCCCCGAACGGCAGGCTTGGGATCGGCGGAATCTCGATTCCCGCCAAAGGTTTACACCCTTGTCGTGGCGAGTTCATAGGTCTTTCGTATCGATGGGGTCTCCTGGAACGAGGAGAATGCCCCATGCGATGGATGCCCCCGGCTCTGCTGCTCTGTCTTTTGACCGCCTGCAACTGGCCCAAACCGGTTCCGGACAAGCCCCAGGGAACGCCCCCGGTGGCCCAGGCCGCACAGGAAACGCCCCTGATGACCCCGGCCAGGCCGGCCCCCCTGGAGGAGAAGCTGCCGGAGTTCGTCCCCGATCCGGCGGTCCCCAAGACCGGCGCCATCACCAGCATCGGCTCCGATTCCATGGACCCGCTGATGCAGCTCTGGCTGGATGACTTCCACGCCGCCCACCCCGGCGTCACCTACAACCTGGTGTCCAAGGGCTCGGCCACGGCACCCAAGGCCATGGTGGCCGGAACCACGCTCATGGGCCAGATGAGCCGGGAGATGAACGCCGGGGAGCTGGCCGCCTTCCAGGCCAAGTTCGGCTATCCCCCCACCCGGGTGGTGGTGGCCATGGACGCCCTGGCGGTCTACGTCAACGCCAACAACCCGATCGCCAAGCTGGGCCTGGAGCAGGTGGACGCCATCTTCTCCAAGGGCCGCAAGGGCGGCTACGGCCGGCCCCTGGACACCTGGGGCGATCTGGGCCTGACCCTGGAATGGGCCACCCGTCCCATCCAGCCCTACGGCCGGGACGAGAACTCCGGAACCCGGGCCTTCTTCCGGGAGCATGTGCTGAAGAACGGCGACTACAAGGACATCGTCAAGAGCGTGCCCGACCAGTTCGCCCTGGTGGAGGCCGCCGCCATGGACGCCTCGGCCATCGCCTACGGACCGGTCCAGCACTCGCTGCGGATGGTCAAGGCGGTGCCCATCGTCGATTTCAACGGGGTCAGCCCGATCGTGCCCACCGTGGAGAACATCCTCAACGGCAAGTACCCCCTGGCCCGGTTCCTCTACATCTACGTGAACATCCGCCCCGGCCAGCCGGCGGATCCCCTGATCAAGGAGTTCTTCCGGTTCGTGCTGTCCCGCCAGGGCCAGTCGGACGTGGCCAATTTCGGGGCGATTCCGCTGCCCGCGGATCTGGCCGGGATCAACCTCAACAAGGTCCGGTAGCGGCGCGAGCGGGAAATGCCACGCATGCGTGGCATTTCCCCGCGGCGGTCTCAGGGACGTTCGCCGGCGGCCAGGCGGGTTTCGATCTGGCCGAGCACCGCGGGCAGGTCGGCCACGGTGGCGATCACGTAGTGCGCGCCCCAGCCCGCGAGCCGCGCGCCGGCGGCCTCCTGCCGGCTCCGGCGCTCCGCTTCGGGCAGGGCCTCCACTTCCTCCAGGCTCAGGCCCATCTCGTTGCCGGACAGGGCGACGCCCACCGTCCACATGCCGGCGCTGAGCCCTTCGATGATGCCCGGCTCGGTGTCGTCCACCTTCACGCAGGCGGCCACGTCCCGGGCGCCCAGCTCGATGACGTTGGCCAGGGCCATCCAGGGCCCGGGCCGGCCGCCGGGCTTCAGGTCGTCGCCGGCCACGGTGTGGTCCAGCCGCAGCCCCTGCTCAAGGGCGCAGTCCACCAGCCTGCCCATGACCGCCCGGGGATAGCCCGAGCTGCCGCCGGTGCGGATCCCCCGCGCGCGCAGGCCGTCCAGCACCTCCAGCACGCCCGGGATCACGTTGGAATACTCGGCGATGTACTCGTTCTGCAGCGGCAGGAAGCGGGCGTAGAGGGCGTCCACGTCCTCGCGGGTGAAGGCCCGGCCGAAGCGTTCCTGCCAGCGCTGGGCCACCCCGGGCAGCCGGCCCAGGGCCTGGATGTGGTCCCACTTGGGCAGGCCCATGGGCACCCGGGCCTCGGCCAGGCTCACCGCCACGCCGCGCTCGGCGAACGCCTGGATCAGCACCTTGGTGGGCGCGAAGGAACCGTAGTCCACGATGGTGCCGGCCCAGTCGAAGACCACCGCCTGGATCCGGCCGGGCTTTTGGGTTGAGTTCATGGTCTGCCTCACGCTTGGCTGGGTTGGGGGGCGGAAATGCCCATGGCCTTCAGGGCCTGGCCGATGGCGGCCAGGGCGGCGTCGATCTCGGCGATGCCGATGGCGCCGATGCAGCCCACCCGGAAGGTGTCGATCTCGGTCAGCTTGCCGGGATAGAGGACGAAGCCGGACGTCTTGACCCGGTCGTAGAGTTCGGGGAAGGAGTAGCGCGGGTGGTCGGGGGCGCACACGGTGACGATCACCGGCGCCTGGATGGCCCTGGGCAGGAACGGCTTGAGCCCCAGCTCGGCGAGGCCGGCCAGCAGCCGCTCGCAGTTGGCGCTGTAGCGGGCCAGCCGGCCCCGGCGCCCGCCTTCGTCCTCGAACTGGTCCAGGGCCGCGGACAGGGCCGCCACCACGTGGGTGGGCGGGGTGAAGCGCCAGCGGCCGGTCTTCTGCATGTAGACGTACTGGTCGTACAGATCCAGGGACAGGGACCGGGAGCGGCCCTTGGCCAGCAGCAGGGCCTCCTTGTTGGCCAGCACGAAGCCCAGGCCGGGCACCCCCTCCAGGCCCTTGTTGCTGGAGGCGATCACCGCCTCCGCTCCCAGTTCCGGTGCCGAAATCGGCAGCACCGCAAAGGAGCTCATGGCGTCCACGATCAGCCGCCGGCCCGCGGCCTGCACCGCCCGGGCCACGGCCTCCAGCGGGTTGAGGATGCCGGTGCTGGTCTCGCAGTGGATGATCCCCACGTGGGTGACGGCCGGGTCCCGGGCCAGGGTGGCCGCCACCCGGGCCGGGTCCACCGGGCTGGTCTCGCCGAAATCCAGCACCGAAACGTCCCGGCCCAGCATCGCGGTGAGCCGGGCCATGCGCTGGCCGTAGGCGCCGTTCACCAACACCAGCAGCTTGCCGTCGGGTGGCAGCAGGGTGCCGATGGCCGCCTCCACCGCGTAGGTGCCGGAGCCCTGCATGGGCACGCAGACCATGGTGTCGCCGCCGTCCACGATGGCCGCGAGCCGGTGGCAGACGTGGGCCGTGAGGGCGTTGAACTCCGCGTCCCAGGAGCCCCAGTCGTTGAGCATGGCCACCTTGGTGGCCAGGGAGGTGGTGAGCGGCCCGGGGGTGAGCAGGATGGGATCGCGCATGGGGGTCTCCAGGAAACGGCCTCAGGCCGGGGATCGGCGCCAGGCCTGGGCGCGCCGGTTGAGCAGCCACCCGGCGGCGTTGAACACCAGGGTCACGGCCAGGGAGCTGGCGACGATGAGGGTGGCCATGGCGGCGGCCGAAGCGGTGTCGCCGGCGTCGTCCATGTTCAGCACCGCCACCGAGGCCAGCACGGTGTCGGGGGTGTAGAGGAAGATCACGCAGCTCACCGTGGTCATGGCCGAAACGAACAGGAAGCGGGCCACGTCCAGCAGCACCGGCAGGGTGATGGGCAGGGTGACCCGGCGGCAGGTGGTCCACCAGGGGCGCTGCAGGCTGCGGGCCACCGCCTCCATCTCCCCGTCGATCTGCCGCAGGGAGGTCATGATGGCCAGGTGGGCGGTGGTGTAGAAGTGCACCACGGTGGAGATCACCAGGATCGCCAGGGTGCCGTACAGCTTGTGCAGGGGGTTGCCGGGCCGGTTGAAGCAGAACACGTAGCCCAGGCCCAGCACCAGCCCGGGCACCGCCATGGGGGTGAGGGCCAGGGACTGGATCAGCGCGGCCACCGGCTTCGGCACCGGGGTCTTCTCCACCAGGTACGCGCCGGCGAACACCACGCAGCAGCCCACCGCCGCGGTGAGCGCGCCCAGCTTGAGGCTGTTCTGGAAGGCCAGCCAACCGCCCCCGTCCATGTTGGCGAAATCGTAGTGGGCCATGGTGAAGGTCATCTTGTACGGCCAGAGCTTGATGAACGAGGCCGCCACGGCGGTGGCGGTCATGGCCAGCAGGAACACGCAGATGGCGGCGCACAGGCCCCACAGGATTCCGTCCCGCACCCGGCTGGGCTTGGCCTGGTAGGCCACCGAACTTCCGCTGAAGCTGCCGCCCCGGCCCCGGGCCAGCCAGCGTTCCACCGCGAAGCTGATGACGGCGGGCAGCAGCAGCACCAGCCCCACCGCGGCGCCCTTCTGGAAATTCTGCTGGCCCAGCACCTGCTTGTAGGCTTCCAGGGCCAGCACATTGGTGTGGCCGCCCACCACGATGGGCACCCCGAAGTCGGTGATGACCAGGGTGAACACGATGAGGCAGGCCGAGATCAGGCCGTAGCGGATGTTGGGCACGGTGACCGTCATGAAGCGGCGGAACCGGTTGGCGCCGAGCACCTCGGCGGCCTCGTAGAGGCGCGCGTCGGCCACCCCCAGGGCGGTCACCAGCACCAGGATGGCGTAGGGGAAGGTGTAGAAGCTTTCGCCCAGGATGATGCCCAGCGGCCCGTAGATGGAATGCCCGTGCATCCAGCCCTGGAGCAGGCCCTGGTGGCCGAACAGGTAGACCAGGGAGATGGCCGGCATCAGGGAAGGGGTGAGCAGCGGGCTGAGGGCGATGACCTTGAACAGCCCCTTGGCGCGCATGCGCGACTGGGCCAGGGCGTAGGCGAACAGCAGGGCGGCGGGCACCACCAGGGCGGTGGACGCGGTGGCGATGAAGACGCTGTTCCAGGCCGCGTCCTGCAGCCGGGGCTCGGTGAGCACGTCGCGCAGGTTGCGCAGGCCGATGAACTGGCCGTCGGCGGTCTGCAGCGCCTTCACCAGGATCTCCGCCAGCGGCCAGGCCAGGAACACCAGCAGCAGGCCGGCCATGACGTAGGCCAGCACCCGGCCCAGCCGCTCATCGGCGGACAGGATGGGCGCCGCCGGACTCTGTATGGAAACCTTCATACGGCCTTTTCCGTGAACAGACGCAGCCGGTCCACCGGGAAGCTCACCGGCACCCGCTGGCCGGTGGCGATGCCGGCGTCCTTGGCGCTGAGGTCCACGCTCAGCACGATGTCCCGGGCCTGCTCCAGGCGCAGGGTGACCCGGCGCACCGGGCCCAGGAATTCCAGCCCTTCCACCATGCCCATGAACAGGTTGGGCTCCTGGTGGCGGCCGATCTGGAGGTCCTCGGGGCGGCAGAACAGCCGGGCCGATCCGGCCGGGTAGCTGCCGGCCACGGAGATCTGCTGGCCGGCCAGTTCCACCTTGCCGTCGGGGTGGACGGTCACCGGCGGGAAGTTGGAGCGGCCGACGAAGTCGGCCACGAACTGGGTGGCCGGCTGGTGGTAGATCTGTTCGGGGCTGCCCACCTGCTCCAGGGTGCCGTGGTCCATCACCGCCACGGTGTCGGCCAGGCTCAGCGCCTCCTCCTGGTCGTGGGTCACCATGATGGTGGTGATGCCGAGCTTCTGGTGCAGCTGCTTGAGCTCCTGGCGCAGGTGGACCCGCACCCGGGCGTCCAGGGCCGACAGGGGCTCGTCCAGCAGCAGCAGCTTGGGGCAGGCGGCCAGGGCCCGGGCCAGCGCCACCCGCTGCTGCTGGCCGCCGGACAACTGGCTGGGATACTTCCGTTCGTCGCCGCTCAGGCCCACCAGGGCCAGCAGCTCCTCCACCCGGAGCCGGCGCTGGGCCCGGCTGGTGCGCAGGCCGTAGCCGATGTTCTGGGCGATGTTGAGGTTGGGGAACAGGGCGTAGTTCTGGAAGACGATCCCGTAGTCCCGCTTGGCCGGGGGCAGGTGGCCGATGTCCCGGCCCTCCACCAGGACCCGGCCCTGGTCCTGGGCCTCCAGGCCGGCGATGATCCGCAGCAGGGTGGTCTTGCCGCAGCCGGAGGGCCCCAGCAGGCAGAGGAACTCGCCCTTGGCCACCTGGAGGTTGATGTCGGCGAGGGCGGTGAAGGCGCCGAACCGCTTGACGATACCTTGCACGGACAGGAATTCGGACATCGGTTCGGCCCCGCCTTTCTGGCTATTTCTTTTCGGACTTGCCGTCGTAGCGCCGGGTCCATTCGGCCAGGATGCGGTCGCGGTTGGCGGCCGACCACTTCAGGTCCTGCTTGACCAGGCGCTGTTCGAAGTTGCCGGGCAGCATGGCCATGGGCTTGGCCACGCCGGGGTAGGCGACGATGGCGAAGTTCTTTTCATAGAGTTCGTTGGCCTCCCGGGAGGCGCACCAGTCGCAGAGCTTCTTGGCGGCGTCCAGGTGCTTGGTGCCCTTCATGATGCCGGTGGCTTCCAGGTCCCAGCCGAGCCCTTCCCTGGGGAACACCAGGTCGATGGGCGCGCCCTCGGCCTTCAGCTTGGCGGCGCGGTACTCGAAGGTGATGCCGATGGGGAATTCACCCGAGGCGGCCATCTTGCCCGGCTTGGAGCCCGAGTGCACGTAGAGGCCGATGTTCTGGTGCAGCTTGTCCATGTAGTCCCAGCCGCCCTTTTCGCCGAAGATGGTCAGCCAGGCGCTCACGTCGAAGTAGCCGGTGCCGCTGGAGGCGGGGTTGGGCATCACGATCTTGCCCTTGTACTCCGGCTTGAGCAGGTCCTTCCAGCTCTCGGGCTTCTTGAGGCCCTGCTTGGCCGCTTCCACCGTGTTGAAACAGATGGTGGCGCCCCACACGTCCATGCCCACCCAGGTGGGCGGCCTGGTTTCGCTCACATAGTGCTTGTTGAGCTTTTCCACACCCTTGGGGGCGTAGGGCAGCAGCATGTTCTCCTTGCCCAGCAGGAGCAGGGAGGAGGCCGCCAGGCCCATCACCACGTCGGCCTGGGGCGCGGCCTTCTCGGCCAGGAGCTTGGCCGTGACGATGCCGGTGGAATCACGCACCCACTTGATCTTCACGTCGGGATAGGACTTCTCGAAGGACGCCTCGTAGGCCTGGATCTGGTCCGCCTCCAGGGCGGTGTAGACGGTGAGGGGGGTCTGGGCGAACGCGGCGCAGGCGGTGGCCGCGAGGGCAAATCGGGTGAGGCACGAAACGAAATGCTGGCGCACGTTCACGGGCTGGCTCCTTGTGGGTGGGGTGGCGACTAGCCCTTCACTCTGGCCCCCGCCTGTTTCGAACTTGCTACAATCCGGTCCAATCTTTGTAACGGGAACCGCCATGACCATGAACGATGATCCCTACCTCTGGCTGGAAGACGTGGACGGCGCCGAGGCCATGGCCTGGGTGCGCCAGCGCAACGCCGAGACGGAGGCGGAGTTCGTCCAGGGGGAGGGGTTCCAGGCCCTGGAGGACGGCCTGCTGGGCATCCTCGATTCGGCGGCCAAGCTGCCCTACGTGACCCGGGCCGGAGCCTTCTACTACAACTTCTGGCGGGACGCCGGGCACCCCCGGGGCATCTGGCGGCGCACCAGCCTGGACCAGTACCGCCTGGCCGAGCCCCGGTGGGAGCTGGTGCTGGACCTGGACGCCCTGGCCGAGGCCGAAGGGCAGAGCTGGGTGTTCCACGGCGCCCAGTTCCTGCGGCCGGACTGCGAGCGCTGCCTGGTGCTGCTCTCCCCGGGCGGATCCGACGCGCACGTGGTGCGGGAGTTCGACGCGGGCAGCCGGAGCTTCCTGCCGGACGGGTTCAGCCTGCCCCTGGCCAAGAGTTCGGTGAGCTGGATCGACCGGGACACCCTGTTCGTGGGCACCGATTTCGGCCCGGGCTCCCTCACCGGTTCCGGCTACCCGCGGCTGGCCAAGCTCTGGCGCCGGGGCACGGCCCTGGAGGAGGCCGCCACCGTGTTCGAGGGCCGGCCGGAGGACATGGCGGTGGACGCCTACCACGACCCGGCCGAGGGCTTCCGGCGCGACTTCGTGCTGCGCCGGCCGTCCTTCTTCACCCAGGAGCTGTTCCTGCTGGGCCGGGACGGGGCCCCGGCGCGGGTGGACCTGCCGGCGGACGCCGAGGCCGAGGTGCACCGGCAATGGCTGGTGATCCGGCTGCGTTCGCCCTGGCGGGTGGGGGCCCGCAGCTTCCCGGCCGGCGCGCTGCTGGCCGCCGAGTTCGACGCCTACCTGGCCGGAAGCCGGCAGATCACCGTGCTGTTCCGGCCCACCGCCCGGCGCTCCCTGGAATCCTGGACCTGGACCCGCAACCACCTGATCCTCAACCTGCTGGAGGACGTCAAGAACCGCCTGTACCTGCTCACCCCCGGCCCGGGCGCCTGGAAGCGGGAGCCGCTCCTGGGCGCCCCCGCCCTGGGCACGGTGGCGGCCCACGGGGTGGACCCGCTGGAGTCCGACGCCTTCTTCATGACCGTCACCGATTTCCTCACCCCCGACAGCCTGTGGCTGGGCAGCCCCGGCCAGCTTCCGGAGCGCCTCAAGTCCGCCCCGGCCTTCTTCGACGCCTCCGGGCTGGAGCTGAGCCAGCACTTCACCGTCTCCAAGGACGGCACCCGGATCCCCTATTTCCAGGTGGCCCGCAAGGGCCTGGAGCTGGACGGCAGCCATCCCACCCTGCTCACCGGCTACGGCGGCTTCGAGGTATCGCTGCTGCCCTACTACAGCGGCGTCCTGGGCCGGGCCTGGCTGGCCCGGGGCGGGGTCTACGTGGTGGCCAACATCCGCGGCGGCGGCGAGTACGGTCCGCGCTGGCACCAGGCCGCGCTCAAGCAGGACCGGCCCCGGGCCTTCGAGGACTTCGCCGCGGTGGCCAGGGCCCTGGTGGCGCGCAAGGTGACCTCGGCGCGGCACCTGGGCATCGAAGGGGGCAGCAACGGCGGACTGCTGGTGGGCAACATGCTGGTGCGCTACCCCGAGCTCCTGGGCGCGGTGGTGTGCCAGGTGCCGCTGCTGGACATGCGGCGCTACTCCCAGCTGCTGGCCGGGGCCTCCTGGATGGAGGAATACGGCGATCCCGACCTGCCCGAGGACTGGGACTACCTCAAGGAGCTGTCCCCGTACCACACCGTCCAGCCGGGAGCGGCCTACCCTCCGGCGCTGTTCATGACCACCACCCGGGACGACCGGGTGCATCCCGCCCATGCCCGCAAGATGATGGCGAAGATGAAGGACATGGGCCACGACGTGCGCTACTTCGAGAACACCGAGGGCGGCCACGGGGCAGGGGCCGACAACCGCCAGACCGCGCGGTTCTGGGCGATCAGCTACGCCTTCCTGCATCGAGTGCTAAAGTAATCCGATTCAGCCGAGGCCGTCATGAACCCATTTGTCATCCCACCGCCCGAAACCGCCTCCGTGGCCGTGTCGGGCTCCGAGCAGCGCTTTCCGGTGCGCCGGATCTTCTGCGTGGGCAGGAACTATGCCGCCCATGCGCGGGAATTCGGCAACGACCCCACCCGCGAGCCGCCGTTCTTCTTCATGAAGCCGGCCGACGCCGTGCTGCCCGCCGCCGGCACCGTCCCCTACCCGCTGCTCACCGGCAACCTGCACCACGAGGTGGAGCTGGTGGTGGCCATCGGCGGCCAGGGGGTGCGGGTGGACCCGGCCCAGGCCCTGGCCCTGGTCTGGGGCTACGGGGTGGGGGTGGACCTCACCCGGCGCGATCTGCAGGACACCGCCAAGGACCTGCGCCGGCCCTGGGACTGGAGCAAGGGCTTCGACGCCTCGGCCCCCTGCAGCCCGCTGGTGCCGGCCAGCGCCATCGGCCATCCGGCCTCGGGCCGCATCTGGCTGGAGGTCAACGGCCAGCCCCGGCAGCAGGGCGACCTGCGCGACCTCATCTGGCCGGTGGCCGACATCATCAGCCACATCTCCCAGGGGGTGGCCCTGCGCCCGGGCGACCTGATCTTCACCGGCACCCCGGCCGGGGTGGGCGCGCTGCAGCCCGGCGACCAGGTGCGGGGCGGGGTGGACGGCGTGGCCGACTTCGCGTTCCAGGTGGGCCCGCGTCCCTGATAGGCACTGCCTTCCGGACCGCCGCCATGGCCGGTCCGGTGGGCCTCGCCTCGGGATCCATCGATAGCGAAACGTTATGGGATCCACAACAAAACAGCTTTGGACGTTCTGCAAATACTAACGGATCATTAACCTACGGGTTTTCCTGGCGCCCAGGTTCACAGGTGGCAAGGGAAAGGCGGCAGGAGGACGGTTTCCATGTCTGCAACTCATGCAAGGCGCCGGGCCCAGTTGGGCCTGCTGGCGAACTGCTGTGCCGTTTTCATGACGGTCATGAACGCCCTGATCGTGAACGTGGCCCTGGAGCCCATGCAACGGGCCCTGGGCGCCGATCTCTCCCATCTGCAGTGGGTGGTCAACGCCTACACGCTGAGTTTCGCCAGCTGCCTGCTCATGGCCGGAATGCTGGGCGACCGCCTGGGCTACAAGCGGATGTTCAACGTTGGACTATGGACCTTCACCCTGGGCTCGGTGATCTGCGGCCTGTCTCCGGACCTGTCCTTCCTGATCGCGACCCGCGTCTTTCAGGGCATCGGCGCCTCCCTGCTGATTCCCAACGCGCTTTCCCTCCTGAACCGCACCTACGAGGATCCCGCGGCCAAGGCCAAGGCGGTGGGCGTGTGGGCCTGCTGCAGCTCGGCCGGCGTCTCCGCGGGGCCCCTGGTGGGAGGCTACCTGGTGGGCGCCTTCGGCTGGCGCAGCATCTTCTTCGTCAACCTGCCCTTCGGCATCCTGGCCTATGTGCTCCTGAAGGTCTCGGTGGAAGAGCGCAAGGCCGAAGGGGAGCTGAGCCCCTTCGACTGGACCAGCCAGGCACTGGCCGTCTCGGCCCTGGCCAGCCTCACCTACGCCGTGATCGAAGGCCGGGCCCGGGGCCTGCATGCCGCGCTCCTGCCGGTGGCGATCCTGCTGGCCGCCTCGCTCCTCTTCGGGTTCCGCCAGCGGCGAAGCACCCGCCCCCTGCTGCCCCGGGAACTCCCCAGGATCCCGGCCTGGGTCAACGCCAATGCCGTCGCCTTTCTCATCTGCTTCGTGTACTACGGCTTCATCTTCATGGTCAGCCTCTACTTCCAGATCACCCGGCATTTCTCCCCCATGGTCACCGGGCTGACCTTCCTGCCCATGACCCTGCTCCAGCCCTTCCTGCACCCCTTCCTGGGCCGCTGGGTGGCCAAGGTGGGTCCCCGCACCCCCATGGCCCTGTCGCTGTTCCTGGCCTTCGCGGGGCTTTTCATGGCCAGCTTCATGGGGCCGGAGACCTCCCGCCTCTGCCTGGGCCTCATCATGCTGCCCATCGGCCTGGGCTCTTCCCTGGGCATCTCTCCCGCCCTCGTCTCCATGCTGAGGGCCACCCCCAAGGAGAACTCGGGGGTCGCCTCCGGGATCTTCAACACGGGCCGGCAGGCGGGGGCCCTGCTGGGCGTGGCCGTCCTGGGAGCCTTCCTGGGTTCGGAGTCCCACTTCCTCCGCGGGTTCCATGTGGCCGTGCTGCTGTCCAGCGCCCTGGTGTTCCTGGGGATCCTGGGCACCCTCATCTGGACCCAGAAAGGCATCACGGACCAGGACCCGGGGAGGCTGGGCCGCAAGGGCCTGGGCCAGATGGACGGATGCGCCGACGCGGTCCTGACCTCCCCGGTGGATTGAACCCTCGCCCTTGATTCCCGCCCGGGCCTCGGCCATCCTCCATTCATGCAACTGGCAGATCTGGAGATCGTGAACTTCCGCGGCATCGCCCGCCTGCGCCTGCAGTTGGAACCTGATGCCACGGTGCTGTTCGGCGAGAACGCCTGGGGCAAGACCAGCCTGGTGGAAGCGCTCCAGAGTGCGCTGGGGGACCGTCCCCTCGGCGAGGAGGACTTCCACCGCCTCGCCAACGACCGGACCACCATCGCCAAGCGCATGAACGTCACCCTGGGCTTCCGGGGCGAACCCGCCACGGCGCTGGAGCCCGCGGCCTGGCGGGACGAGGCCGGGGAAACCCGGCTCCTGCTCCAATGGAGCGGGCGGCGGCTGGACCGGGGACGGGTGAAGTTCCGCCGGCTCTTCCTGGATGCCCACGGCCGGGAGATCTCTCTGGCGGATGAGGAGGTGGCCCTGCTGGCCGATCAGGTCCGGCGGGACCATCCCCTGTTCGTGTTCCGGGACCTCCACCTGGCGGACGGAACCCTCGCCCCGGCCCTGGCCACCGGCTCTGACATCCACGAGGAACCGGAAAAGGCCGTGGGCCGGGTCTTCGAACGGCTGCTTTCGGTTCCCCACCAGGTCCATCCCAGCGAACTGGCCCGCGGCCTGGAGGCCCTGAAACGGGTGGCGGTGCGCCGGCCGGACCTGTTCCGGGCCCTTCGCCCGGCCGGGGAGGCCAGCCTCCGCCGGGCCACGGACATCGCGGAAGCGCCCCTGGGCTTCCAGGGCGGCAGCACCCTGGCGGAGCTGGCCCACCACGCCGGGGTGGGGATGCGCCAGGTGGTGCTGCTGACCCTGGTGGGGGCCATGCTCCAGGCGGAGGCCGGCGCCCCCCTGGGCAAGGGGGCCCAGCCGATCCTGGTCCTGGAGGACCCGGAGACCCATCTGCACCCCATCCAGTTGGCCACCGCCATGAACCTGGTGGCCCAGCTCTCCGTGCAGAAGCTGATCACCAGCGCCAGCGGGGCGCTCATGGCCGGCTTCCCCCTGCGGGTGCTGCGCCGGCTGGTGCGCCGCGACAGCGATACCGCGGTGTTCCCCGATCCGCTGGATCCCCCCCTCACCCCCACGGAGATCCGCCGGGTGGCCTTCCACGTGCGCACCCACAACGCCGACAGCCTCTTCGCCCGGGTCTGGCTCCTGGTGGAAGGAGAGACCGAAGCCTGGCTCCTGCCGGAACTGGCGCGGGTCTGGGGCCTCAGCTTCCCCCTGGAGGGCATCCACTGCGTGCCCTTCGCCCAGGCCGGGCTCGCCCCCCTCCTGGCCTTCGCGGACCGCTTCGGCATCCCCTGGCACCTGGTGGCGGACGGGGACGAGGCCGGCCGCCACTACGTGGCCCACGCCCGCGCGTTCCTCCAGCGCCGGCGCGAGGCCAGGCACATCACCCTCCTGCCGGACCTCGATCTGGAGCATTTCCTGTGGCGGGAGGGCTACGAAGGCGTCTTCCGCAGGGCCGCGGGCCCGGTGGCGCCGGAGTCCGACCCTTCCGCGGTGATCCACCAGGCCTTGCGGGCCTGGTCCAAGCCCGGCATGGCCCTGGAAGTGGCGGAGGAGGCCGGGAGGCTGGGCCCCTCCGCCATTCCGGCGCTCCTGGGGCGACTCTTTGGCATCCTGCGGGACAAGGCCAAGCTGGCCGGCGGCGGCCCCGGCTGATGGGGCTGCTGGAACCAGTATTCGCAGACTCTCCTTCCCGGCCGCCGACCGCCTAGTCCAGGGTGAAGTCTTCCAGGGTGATCTCATGGCCGTGGTCGTCGCCCAGGGGGGGAACGAAGCGGTGGGTTTTCCGGTCCACGGCGGTGCCGGCCCCGTCGAGGATGACGAACTGGTGGGTCCGGGCACTCAGGCCCATGAAGACGGCAACGGCCTCCCCGGGGGGCACGCTGATGGTGACGCCGCCGCCCAGCTGCACGGTGGCCGTGGCGGTGGCGGTATGGACCACCGCCTGCCGGGGCAGCATGCCCGGGGCCAGTTCCAGAAGCAGGACGCGCTCCTCCTCGGAGCTGTTGGCGAACCGGAAGGGCTCCACCTCGAGGTACGTTTTCGGCCTTTCCCCCGGGATTCCCGGCGACCGCAAAAGACTGAGCGCGGTGGCGGCCCCGGGTTCGGGAACCAAGGCCTTTGCGCTTCGACCCTCCGGGACGAGCCAAACCGCCCCGAGGCCTTTCGGCCCCAGGGGCGCCGAGGCAGCTGCTGCGGGAACTACATCACGACACAGTCTTTCCCGTCCTGCCCGATGGAGATGTTGACCTTGCTGGAGCCGCCCCCGACGCTGAAGCTCAGGGGCGCCCCGGAGCCTTCGGGCCCGGCCGGCGCGCTCGTGCCGGGCGCCAGGGAGATGGTCACCTTGCTGGAACCTCCGCCGACACTGAAGCCCGGCGGGGCCGGAACGGGCCCGGGGGCTGGCGGCGGCGTGGCGTCGCTGGCGGAAACCACAGGGCTGGCCTTGGATTCCAGCTCGGCGCCGGGGACGCTCGGGTGAACCGGCGGAGGCGTGCTCCAGATGCTGATCCAGGCGCTGTAGAGATGGAGGATGCCATGGTCGTCCAGCACCAGGGTGGCCGGTTCGGCGCCCCTGCCGGCGGTTCCGCTTTCCCAGCGCCGTTCCGACCTGCCGTCGGGCAGGGTGTCGGTGAGCACGAGGTTGTTGTCCTCCCGCAGTTCAAGGGCGCCGATGCCTTCCAGGCCGCCGGCGTTGTCCGATTCCCAGATGGGGGTGAGGAAGGGCGCCAGGATCGGCCCCCCGGGCGCCGTGGGCCGGGACGGCGCGGAGGTCTGGACCGGGTAGATGGCGATCTTGCCATGGGGCAGCACCACCATCTGGAACCTGCCGTTGCTGGAGGTGAGGCAGTCGCCCACCTGCAGGCTCGCGCCGCGGGCGAGGGTGTGCGCCGCCCTGGCGCTGGCGCCCGGCAGCAGTCCCGCCGCGATCAGCACCATGGCCGGCAGGGCTCGGGAACCGAGGCGCGTGCCCACGACCGTTGACCATCTGGAGTTTGTCATCGAAGGACTCCCTGGGATTGGGATGGGTTGAAGGGGCGGGGCAACCGCCGGGCATGGCATCGCTCCCTGCCGGGCCGGTAACCAGAGGCCATCGGCGGCAATCGATAAATGGCATATCTATGGAAGAGGTTCCCGATCCAGCCAACGCCCACATTCCCTTGAATTTTGGTCCAAATCTATTAATTATGAATTACCTTTTGCACCGTGGGGTATTCATGCCGACTTTCAACCAGCATTGGACGCCTTCCATGGCCGGACGCGCATGGGGGGCCGCGCTGGGCGTCTGGCCGACCTTGGTGCTTGCCCGGCCGGCCTTGTCCAGAGGCCAGACGAAACCCTCCAGGCCGGCGGTTCCCGCCCCGACCGAATCCAAAAGCGAGCCCAGCCCCGGCCAGTCCGGCGGTGATCGTGATGATGTCATCATCACACGCCGCAAGGATGGGACCTTCAAGGTCACTCCCGGTCACCTGCCGCGGCTGGAAACCGCCCCCGATGAAGCCCTTTCTTGAATAGTGAATTAAATTTTTGGTATCATTCCATTCGTAGCATTGGAGCCCTGGATCCATAGGATTAGGGTTGCTTGCACCCTGGCCGAGAAAGGAACGAAGTGGACACGCTCCACTCCCGGGTGGTCCATCACCCGATGGGCTTTGCCCTGTCCCATTCCTCAACACTCGAATCGCCATTCCCACGGTGCCGTCCTGGGGTGGCCCTACCCTGCAGAATCCATCCGGGAGGCGCAATCCATGCTGACGTTCATGGTGAACAACAGAGCGATCCAGACCGAACTGCCACCCGGCAGCGCGCTGGTGGATTTCCTCCGCAATGACCTGCACCTCTACGGCACCAAGATCGGCTGCCGGGAGGGCGATTGCGGCGCCTGCACGGTGCTGGTGGGCGAATGGGTGGACGGCCGCATGCGCTACCAGGGCATGGCGTCCTGCCTGATGCCCCTGGTCAACGCCGACGGGAAGCACATCGTCACCATCGAAGGGATCAACGGCCCTCGCTTGACGGTCATCCAGGCCCTGTTCGCCGAGCAGAACGCCACCCAATGCGGATTCTGCACCCCGGGCTTCATCCTTTCGCTGTACGCCTTCTGCCTGGGGGACCAGCCCCTGACCCTGGACCGCGCCATCGAGGCGGTGTCGGGGAACATCTGCCGGTGCACCGGCTACGCCTCCATCAAGCGGGCCATCGAGGCCCTGGTGGCCAGGGTCCAGCCGCTGGACCGGCGCGAGCCCCTGGCCTGGCTGGTGGCGCAGGGGTTCCTGCCCGAGTATTTCCAGACCATCCCCGAGCGGATGCGCGCCCTCGCCGCCCCGGGCCCCGGGACGATCCCGGTCTCCGGCTACCTCATCGGCGGCGGCACCGACCTGCTGATCCAGGACTTCGACCGGGCCCATGACGCGACCGGGGTGAGGTCGCTGGCCGGGGCCGACGCCCTGCGCCGGATCGTGGTGGCCGACGGCCGCGGCCGCATCGGCGCGGCCTGCACCCTGACCCAGGTCAAGGAATCCGAATCGCTTCGGGCCTACCTTCCGGCCCTGGGCGAGAACCTCGCGCTCATGGCCTCCAAGTCCATCCGCAACATGGGCACGGTCGGGGGCAACCTGGCCAACGCCTCGCCCCTGGGAGACCTGTGCGTCATCCTGATGGGGCTCGACGCCACCCTGGAGCTGGCCCGCGCCGGCGAGCGGCGGCAGCTGAAGCTGCGGGTGTTCTACACCGGCTTCTAGCGGAGCCGCCTGGAGCCGGACGAGATCATCGAACAGGTGAGCTTCGCCCTGCCGGGGCCGGGAACCCGCTTCAGCTTCGAAAAGATCAGCAAGCGCACCCACCTGGACATGGCGACGGTGAATTCGGCCATGCGCGTCGAGCTGGACCGGGGCGTCGTCCGCAGCGCCTCGTTCGCCGCGGGCTCCCTGGGGCCGACCGTGCTCCATCTGGGCCGGACCTGCGCCTACCTGGTCGGCAAGCCCCTCGACAACGCCACCTTCCGGGAAGCCAACCGCATCGCCCAGACCGAGATCGCGCCGGTCAGCCGGCACCCCGGGGACGGCGACTACAAGCGGCTCCTGTTGCGGCAGCAGCTGCTGATCCACCTCATGCGCTTCTCCCCCGATACGGTCACGCCGGAGGCCTGCCAATGATCAACATCGACTCTGCCAACCACGTCAGGGGCAGATCCATCTACGTCAACGACATCCCGGTCATGGAAGGCACCCTCTACGGCGTCGTCTTCGGCTCGCCGGTGGCGCACGGCCGGCTGCGCTCCGTGGACCTGTCCGAGGCCCTGGCCTGCCCGGGGGTGGCGGCCATCCTCACCGCCAAGGACATCCCCGGCGAGAACCAGATCGGCAGCATCCTGCCCGACGAGGAGCTGTTCGCCGACCGGGAAGTGGACTTCATGGGCATGCCCATCGCCCTGGTGCTGGCCAGCTCCGAGGATCTGGCCAACCGGGCCCGGAAGCGGATCAAGGTGGACATCGAGGAACGGCCGCCGCTGGTGACGGCCAGGGCCGCCCACGCCGCGGGCAGCTTCATCTGCCCGCCCCGCACCTTCGAGATCGGGGCGGTCGACGCCGCCTGGGCCGAGTGCGCGCACATCGTCGAAGGCCAGGCGGAAATGGGCGGCCAGGAGCATGTCTACCTGGAGACCCAGGGAACCTACGCCTATCCCACGGAGAACGGCGGGGTCAAGCTGCATTCCTCCACCCAGGCCACCAAGTACGTCCAGCGGGGGGTGGCGCGGGTGCTGGGCATCCCCATGCACCGCATCGAGGTGGACACCAACCGCATCGGCGGCGGCTTCGGCGGCAAGGAGGACCAGGCCACGCCCTGGGCCTGCCTGGCGGCCCTGGGCGCCCATCTCCTGGACCGGCCGGTGAAGCTGGTGCTGTCCCGGGCCGACGACATGCGCATGACCGGCAAGCGCCATCCCTATTCCTTCGATTTCAAGCTGGGGCTGGACCGCGACCTGAAGATCCGCGCCTACCAGATGACCGCCTACCAGGACGCCGGGGCCTCGGCCGACGTGTCCATGGCCGTGCTGGAGCGCACCCTGTTCCACGGCACCTCCAGCTACTTCGTGCCCAACGCCCGGATCACCTGCCACAGCTGCCGCACCCACCTCCCCCCCAACACGGCCTTCCGCGGGTTCGGCGCGCCCCAGGCCATGTTCGCCATGGAAGCGGCCATCATGAAGGCGGCCGTGCAGCTGGGGGTGGATCCCGCGGCCATCCAGAAGCCCAACCTGCTGCGGGAAGGCGACGAATTCCCGTACGGGCAGAAGGCCCAGGGGTGCCGGGCGCTGCAGTGCTGGGAAACCGCCGAACGCGACTTCGAGCTGGCCCGCATGCGCCGGGAGGTGGCCGACTTCAACCGGACCAACCGCCTGTTCAAGAAGGGGCTCGCCCTCTACCCCCTCTGCTTCGGCCTGTCGTTCACCAAGACCAGCCTGAACCAGGGGCGCGCGCTGGTGCACGTCTACACCGACGGTTCGGTGAGCGTCACCACCGGCGTCATCGAGATGGGCCAGGGGGTCAACACCAAGATCGTCCAGGCGGCGGCCGCCACGTTCGGCATCCCGCCCGGAATGATCACCGTGCACAGCACCAACACCACGCGCATCGCCAACGCCTCGCCCACCGCGGCCAGCACCGGCGCCGACCTGAACGGCAAGGCCACCATCATGGCCTGCAGCGCCATCCTGGCC
Source organism: Holophaga sp. (assembly GCA_031292735.1). Next base: position 1,618 of record JARLGP010000232.1, on the reverse strand, counting down.
CGCATGAAGGGGGTGGCCGCCCAGGAGCTGCGCGCCCAGGATCCGGGCGACATCGAGCTGCGCGACGGGATGGTGCTGCTGCGCGGGGAAAGCACCGGCCTGGACTGGAACCGCCTGGTCTACCTCATGGACGAGAACCGCGCCGCCCTGTCCGAACACGCGCACTACGCCACCCCGGTGATCCACTTCAACAAGGCCACCGAGAAGGGCCATCCCTTCGCCTACCACGTCTACGGCACCGCCGTGACGGTCGCCACCGTGGACTGCCTGCGCGGCACCTACGAGATCGACCAGGTGAAGATCGTCCACGACTTGGGCCTCAGCATGAACCTGGACCTGGACATCGGCCAGATCGAGGGTGCCCTGGTCCAGGGCATCGGGCTGATGACCATCGAGGAACTGCTCTACGGCCCCACCGGGAAGAACCTCTACGCCACCCTTTCCAGCTACAAGGTGCCGGACATCTACTTCACCCCCAAGGTCCTGGAGATCCACCCGCTGGCCTCCGAGCCGGATCCGCTGGCCCTGCTGGGCTCCAAGGCGGTGGGCGAACCCCCCCTGGTCTACGGGATCGGCGCCTATTTCGCCATCCTCCAGGCCATGCGGGCGTTCAACCCCGGGCTCAAGGTGGAACTGAACGCCCCCATGACGCCGCAGAAGTGCCTGCTGTCCCTCTACCCGGAGTAGGTCCCGGCTCAGCGGATGCTGATCAGCCCCACCCCGGCCAGCGCCAGCGCCAGCCCGGCCCAGCGGGTGGCCGGGAGCCGCTGGCGCAGGAAGACCCGCGCCAGGATCACGGTGGGGGCGGGGAACAGCGAGGCGATGACCGACACCAGCGTGAGCAGCCCCGACTGGCAGGCCAGCAGGAACAGGATGTTGGCGCCCATGTCGGCGCCGCCGGCCGCCAGGGCCGGGGCCCAGGCGTTCCGGCCCACCCGGAACGGCTGCCCGGTCCAGGCCAGGGCGATGACGAAGGCGAGGATCGAGGCCACCCTGGCCGCCACCAGGGGCCACAGCCCCGCCCCCGGATGGGTGCGTGACAGGGCGATGAAGAAGCAGCCGAAGCCCAGCCCCGCCAGGACGCCGTAGACCAGCGCGGACCGCACCGACTTCCCGCCGGGTTCGCCGGCGCGGCCTTCCCAGGTGAGCAGGAGGATGGCCGGCAGGCACAGTCCGGAACCGGCCACGGCCAGGGTGGAGGGCCGTTCCCCCAGCAGCAGCCCGAACAGCACCGGGAGCAGCGCGCTCACCACCGCCGAGGCCGGCGACACGATGGCGACGATGCTCTTGGCGATGCCCCCGTAGAGCATGAACAGGCCCATGGCCCCGGTCAGCCCGGCCAGGAAGCCCCACATCAGGTCCCGGGCGGAGGGCAGCCCATGGGGCATCAGGGCCAGCCCGGCCAGCGCCACCAGCAGGCCCAGCAACTGCGCCAGCAGGAGGACGGACAGCAGCCGGCTTCTGCCCGCGGCGAAACCGCCGCAGAAGTCGGCGATCCCATAGGAAAGGGCCGCGAAACCGGCCAGCAGCAGAGCCATGGTTGATTCTAGCAGCCGTTGCGGAGCTCGCTCCGCTACGGCTGCTTGTGCCCAGCCCAGACGCCGGCACCCAACGGATT
>JARLGP010000231.1 GCA_031292735.1 Holophaga sp. | reverse complement strand
GTGAAGGTATCAATTTCAACTTCCAGATACCGCCGCACATCATCATCGCCATCCCGCACGCGGACCGAATGCGGGATCTAACCCCCACCCACCACAAGGATTTCGCGACCAGCGGCGGCGGCCCGGACTTCCTTCGCTTCCTGGAAAAGGAATTGGTGCCGCACATCGATGCCAGCTACCGGACGCTGCCGTTCCGGGTGTTGGTAGGGCATTCTCTCGGGGGGCTGTGCACCCTTAACGCAATGATGGCGCCCGACCCGGCATTCCAGGCTTTCATGGCCATCGATTCAGCCGTCTGGTGGGATAACGACCTTGTGTTGGCTCGAGCCAAAGCGGACCCGTCACCGAAAAAACCTCTAAACAGTACAATTTACCTGGCCTGGAGTGGCGTGCCCAACCCCGCACCGAAGACGGCCAGAGCTTTCTCAAGCATCGTCAAGGCCAACACTGCTCGCGGCTACCGAACCGAGTCTCAGGTAATCCCCGCGGAAGACCACGGTTCGGTGCCGCTGATCTCGCTCTATCAGGGCCTTCAGTTCATCTACGATGGCTACCGGCCAGATTTGCGGAATTTTGAAGCGCATCCAGCAGCGATCACCGCGCACTACCAGAGGGTGTCCAACCGGATCCATTCCAGATTGTTGCCGCCGGAGGAAATCGTCCATAGGGTAGGCGCCCATGTGCAACCGGAACAAGCCCTCGGCTATTTTCAGCTGAACGTCGAAAACTATCCGGGTTCTGTCCACGCCTGGGAAGCTCTGGCTGAGGCATGTCTCGCCAAGGGAGACAGGCAACAAGCCAACACCAACTACGAAAAAGCCTTACAGCTCGACCCCGACAACCCGAAGATCAAGGCCGCCCTGGACAAGGTGAAAGGCGATGCACATAATTAGCATAAAGCATGCGCTGTCATGCCTAACCTGGAGCAGGATGTCTTCCAGTGACGTTTCCATGGGCTGGCCCTTGGTGGTTCGATATGGAATCAAGGTCGCCAGATCGCCTTCTGTGGATGTCTCCACGATCTCCCGAAATCCCGCATGGGTCTCCTCGGCAATGGTGCGGCATTGGGGCAGCGAAAGCTGTGGCCATGCGGACCTGCTGGAGGTGTCCCCCTTCCGGATGCGGATCAGCCAAAGGTGTTCCGCACCGAAAACATGGCTCAGGAGGCGTAGAACGGGCTGCGAGGTGCCGCCGGCCCTTTCCAGCGCATCCAAGAGCAGGTTGTCGGCCCAGGCCAAATGCTCATAAAGACGGTTAAGGTGAGGAGTCATGGCGCCTCCGACGCAGAATCTTACCCAGCGGGAAGGGGTTTCTCTAGATTCCTGGAACCTGTTTCGGTGGGGTCGGCTCCGAACCGGCCGCGCGAACGGGGGAGGTCGAGCACCTCGAAGAATTCGACCGGAGTGCCTTACCGTGAAAATGGCTACGCCGCACGATTTTGCCGGGGCCCTGATCGGTTGGCAACTTGTGATAGGTTTGCGGCATCCAATGAATTTATCTGCTGGAACCGGGAGAGAATAAACAATGGTTCATCAATTTGGGGATTGGACCGGAAAATCAAGGGCTATACGATATAACGAACGTAATCCAAAAAACATCAAAGAAATCATGGAGTGCCTGGCACCGCTGGAACTCGATGTGAATGACCGGTTTGTTGATTTCGGATCAGGCGAGGGCTTCCATTTACTCGAAGCAGCCAAACGAGTCCGGGAGGCCGTTGGCATAGACATATCATCATTCCAAATGACCCGAGCACATAGGCATTTACGCGGCGTTGAGAACGTTAAACTCATCAAGGCTGATTTTTCTGAACGGATGCTTGACGCGGGTCAATTTACAAAGGGGTTTTCGAGGCGTGCCCTCCACCACCTCAGCGACAAGGAAAAGGCTTCGTTCTTTGCCCATATCGGCCCGTCATTCTTACCGGGGGCCTTATTCCTTTTGGAGGATGTCATCTGCTTCCCTGGGTGGCAGTCTGCGGTTGTCGATTTCCGCGAGGGCCGATCGGATCCGAAACTAAGGGTGCCGGATTGCCTTCTTCAGGACATTGGAGAGGAATTTCCAACGGATGCTGTGACCTTGGAAGATGCCCTTGCGCACGGGGGATTCCTGGCTCTTTCATGCGAACAAGGAAGCCCGTTTTATGGTCGAATTTTGGCGCAGCGAGTCATTTAAGCCGTTGTGATGGAATAACCCTTCCCGTTTCGCGCGGCCCTTAACTATTCAGGTCCTTCGTTTTCCCGGGGCTTCCTGGGCGCCGCGACCCAGGCCACCAGGATGGAGATGAAGTAGAGGCCCAGCAGCACCACGCTGAAGAAGATGGTGGTGACCACCACGTCGCCCGGGGTGAGGAAGGCGCTGACGAACAGGATGGCAATGGTGGCGTGCCGCCAGTATTTCAGCATCCACCGGGCGGTGACCAGCCGGAACCGGGCCAGGAAATACACCAGCACCGGCAGCTCGAACATGGCTCCGGTGCCCACCACGGTGTAGATGAACAGGTCCAGGTAGTCCTCCAGGTGGAGGTTGGTGCGCAGGCCCGCGTTCAGCGCTTCCTTGAACAGGATGTCGCCCAGGAACTTGAACGCGTTCAGGTAGGCGAATGCCGCGCCGGCCAGGAAACAGCCGGTGGTGGCCAGCACGAACGGGATGGCTAGGCGCCGCTCCCGGGCGTACAGTCCGGGCCGGATGAAGCACCATAGCTGGTGGAACAGCAGCGGCGCGGCCAGGAACACCGCCGCCCAGAGCGAGAGCCGCATCAGCGAGAAGAACGGTTCGGTGAGGCTGGTGAAGGCGAACGGCTCGAACACCGTGGGCACCGCCTGGTGCATGGCATGGGCCTGGGCGATGGCCTGGGCCTTGTAGACTTCCATGAAGGGCTTTTGCGCCCAGGTCATGAGCCGGAACCGGAATCCGTAGGTGAGGGCGAACATCGCCACCAGGATGATCGCGCTGCGGATCAGGCGCGCCCGCAGTTCGTGCAGGTGTTCCCAGAAGGTCATCTGGTTGCTGGTTTCGGGCTCGTCGTTGGTCATCGGCTTGGGGTCAGGTCCTGGGGGAAGGCTTGAAGGGGGATCCGGAACGGTGCGGGCGCCCGGCGCTACTTCTTTTCATCCTTCTTCCCATCGTCCTTTTTGCCCTCTTCCTCGCCGGCCCCTTCCACCGAATCGGTGAGCTCCCGGCCGGCCTTCTTGAATTCATGGATGCTCTTGCCCAGGGCCTTGCCCAGCTCGGGAAGCTTGGCGGGTCCGAAGAAGATCAGGAGGGCCACGCCGATCAGCAGCATTTCTCCAAAACCTAGATTTCCCATGGCGGACTCCTGCGGGGGGGGAAGGCGTTCGAGGCTAGTCGGCGATCACCTCGGGGTGGCCGGTGGGACCCACCGGCAGCCGGCCGATGGAATGGTAGGTCCATCCCTTGGCCTTCATGGCCTCAGGCTGGAAAAGGTTCCGGCCGTCGAACATGAGCCGGGTCTTGAGCCGCCCGGCCACGGCGGCCAGATCGGCCTGGGCGTACTGCGGCCACTCGGTGGTGATCAGCAGGGCGTCGGCGCCGTCGCAGGCGGACAGCGGATCCTCGGCGTAGCGCACCCGGTCGCCCACCTTGGCGCGGACGTTGGGCATGGCCTCGAAATCGTGGACCACCAGCTCCGCCCCCAGGGCGGTGAGCGAATCGATCAGTTCCAGCGCCATGGCTTCGCGGATGTCATCGGTGTTGGCCTTGAACGCCAGACCCCAGATGGCGAAGCGGCGGCCGGCCAGCGGGGCAGGGTTGCCCGCCTGGCACTTGAAATACTTGCGCACCTTGATGGCCAGCGCCTGCTTCTGATGGCGGTTGGCCTCCACCGTGGCCTCCAGGGCGCGCAGCGGCTGGCCGTTCTCCCGGCCCACCTTGAGCAGGGCCTGCAGATCCTTGGGGAAGCAGCTGCCGCCGAACCCGGGGCCGGGGTTCAGGAAGAACCGGCCGATCCGGTGGTCGCTGCCGATGCCCTCGGCCACGCGCTGCACATCCGCCCCCACCTGCTCGCACAGGCCGGCGATCTCGTTGATGAAGCTGATCCGCAGGGCCAGCATGGCGTTGGCGGCGTACTTGGTCAGCTCGGCGCTGGCCGGATCCATGCACAGCCAGCGTCCGCCGCTGGCTTCCAGGAAGCCGCCGTAGAGCTGCTTCATCACCGCCTCGGCCTGGGCGCTGCGGCAGCCCACCACCACCCGGTCCGGCTTCACGAAATCGTCGATGGCGCAGCCTTCGCGCAGGAACTCGGGGTTGGAGACCACTTCGAAGCTGCGGTCGGTCTGGGCCTTGATGGCGGCCTCCACCCGGGCCGAGGTGCCCACCGGAACCGTGCTCTTGTCCACCACCACCAGGGGCTTGGCGGTCAGGTCGCGGAGCGCCATGGCCTGGCCCAGCTGGGCGGCCACCTTGAGCACGTAGTGCAGGTCGGCGCTGCCGTCCTCGCTCTGCGGGGTGCCCACGCAGATGAAGGCGGCGTCCGCCTGGCGGATGCCTTCCTTGAGGTCCAGCCCGAAGCTGAGCCGGCCCGAGGCCTGGTGCCGGGCCAGCCATTCGTCCAGCCCCGGTTCGTAGATGGGCGAGATCCCCTGGCGCAGCTTGTTGACCTTGGCAACGTCCACATCGATTCCGAGCACCTGGTGCCCGGCCTCGGCAAAACCGACCGCGGCCACCAGGCCCACGTAGCCTGATCCGATCACCAGAACGTGCATAGTTCAACTCCCGGATGCCCCCCTGGGTTGTATTGGCTTGTCGGGTGGCGATCAACCAGGAAGTATATCCTCCCCTGCGCGCAACTGCGAGGCTTGATAGTATTGGAGCCGGGAGGCAGCATGCTTCAGGTCGCAATGATGGATGGGCAGGGCGTCAATCTTTGGGAAGTGGTCCTGCACGCCGGCCTGGTGGCAAAAGTGGTGCTCACGGTGCTCGGCGCCTTCTCGGTGATCAGCTGGCTGGTGATCTTCCAGAAGACCGTGCTGCTGAGCCGGAGCCGCGGGGTCACCGACCGGTTCCGCAACGTGTTCCGGCGCGCCACCGACTGGCGGGAGCTGAAGGTGGTGTCCGGCGACTATGCCGCCAGCCCGCTGATGGGCCTGTTCACCGCCGGCTACTCCGAAGTGACCTACCAGCTGCGGCCGGCGCATCCCGGCGCCCGGGCGCAGATCAAGAGCATGGAGGCGGTGGAGCGCTGCCTGCAGCGGGCCTCGGTGGTGGAGATGGGCCGCATGGAAAGCTACCTGGGCATCCTCGCCACCATCGCCGCGGTGAGCCCCTTCATCGGTTTGTTCGGCACGGTCTGGGGCATCATCGACGCCTTCCGGGGCATCGGCGCCTCCGGCAACGCCAGCCTCGCCACCGTGGCGCCCGGCATCTCCGAGGCCCTGGTGGCCACCGCCATCGGCCTGGTGGCGGCCATCCCGGCCCTCATGGCCTACAACTTCTTCCAGGGCCAGCTCAAGCACTGGCAGACCGAGCTGGACGACTTCGCGCTGGAATTCATCAGCCTGTCGGAGCGCAATTTCACCTAGGAGCCTGTCAGCATGAGTTGCGGCCCCCTGGCTCCCGTCTTCTGGCAACGCCAACCCAAGCTCCCGCTTCCGGTCATGACCTTCCTGGGGGCCCGGATCGAGGCGGCCCTGCGGGATCCCGCGGGGCGCGCGCTGCTGGTGTGGCCCACCGTGCTGGGGGCGCCCCGGCTGCGGGAAACCCATCCGCTCGGCGTGCCGGAACCGGTGCTGCTGGCCGGCGCGGCGCCCATGCTGGAGGCGCTGGGGGTGCGGGATCCGCGCGCGGCCTTCGAGGAGGCCCTGCGCCTGCTGCCCACCACCGCCGACCGCGCCGAGCAAGGCTGGCTGCCCCACCGCATCTGGGATCCCATGGCCGCCCTGGTGAGCCTGCGCATGGGGGTGGCGCTGCTGGCCATGCTCGGACAGCCTGAGGACGGGCGCTACGGCATGGCCTGCGGGGCCGCCCTGTTCAACGCGGCCCTGTTCCACGAATGCCATGACGCCCTGGAGCCCTTGTGGCTCAAGGCGGAACCACCGCTCAAGACCGGCCTGCAGGGGCTGATCATGCTGGCCGGTGGCTTCCATCACTTGCAAGTGCACAATGCCGGCGGGATGATCAGCCTATGGAGGGACGCCTTGGCGGCCCTCGACCCGGCCGCCGGCGCCCTGGCCACGCCCTGGGGCAGATTGGACTTCCAGGGTGCGACGGCTGCGGCGGCGGAACGCATGGCCTGGCTGGATCACTACGATGGGGACATGGCCCTCGACCCGCTTTGGGCCATGTCCAGACCAACTTTGGAGCTGACATGATCAAGTGCGACCTTCTGGTCCTGGGCGGGGGCATCGCCGGTTGTTCCGCGGCCCTCCGTGCCGCCGAACTGGGCGCCGACGTGGTGATGGTGCTCAAGGATCCCCTGGGCCTCTCCAACACCCGCTACGCCCAGGGCGGGATCATCGGCCTGGCTCCGGCGGAGGCGGGGGATTCCCCGGCCCTGCTGGCCTCCGACATCGAAGCGGCCGGCGCCGGCCTGTGCCGGCCCGAGGCGGTGGCCCAGCTGGCCGAGCAGGGCCCGCGGCTGTGCCGGGACTTCCTGTGGAAGACCCTGGGCGTTCCGTTCGACCACACCGCCAACCTGGATCCCGAGCCCACCGCCGAGGCGGCCCACAGCGCCCGGCGCATCTACCACGTGAAGGACGCCACCGGCAAGGCCATCCAGACCGCCCTGTCCGAAAAGGTGACCGCCCATCCCCGGATCCGGGTGCTGGAGGGCCGTTCCCTGGTGGACCTGCTCACCGTGCCCCATCACGGCCGGGATCCGCGCGCGGTCTACGACCCGACCCAGGTGTACGGCGCCTACGTGCTGGAGCCCGACGGCGAGGTTCGCATGTGCCTGGCCAAGCGCACCGTGCTGGCCACCGGCGGGCTGGGCTACCTGTACCTGCACACCAGCAATCCCGCCTCGGCCACCGGCGACGGTCTGGCCGCGGCCTACCGGGCCCACGCCCGGATCGTCAACTGCGAGTACCTGCAGTTCCATCCCACCACCCTGTTCGTGCCGGGCAAGCCGCGCACCCTGCTCACCGAAGCCCTGCGGGGCGAGGGGGCGCACCTGGTGAACCGCCAGGGCGAGCGGTTCATGGCCAAGTACGCGCCGGAGGGCATGGAACTGGCCCCCAGGGACGTGGTGAGCCGGGCCATCTTCCAGGAGATGGCCTTCTCCGGCGAGGTCTGCATGTACCTGGACCTGGCCCCGCTGCGCGCCAAGCTGGACCTGGACGCGCGCTTCCCCACGGTCATGGCCACCTGCCGGGAGGCGGGGCTGGAGCCCCTGAACCAGCTCATCCCGGTGGTGCCGGCGGCCCACTATTTCTGCGGCGGGGTGAACGTGGACCTGGACGGCCGCACCAGCCTGCCGGGGCTGTTCGCGGTGGGCGAAGTCTCCTGCACCGGCCTGCACGGCGCCAACCGGCTGGCCTCCACCTCGCTGCTGGAAGGGCTGGTGTGGGGCTACCGGGCCGGGGAGGCCGCGGTGGCGGACTGCCGGACGGTAGCCATGCCCGATGCGGACGGCCTGGAACCCTGGAAGCACGCCGAACGCGGCAAGGTGCCGGACCCGCTGCTCATCGAGCAGGACTGGACCAGCATCCGCAGCACGCTGTGGAACTACGCCGGCATCATCCGCACCCGGGCCCGGCTGCAGCGCGGCCGCGGCGACATGGGCTACCTCTACCACCGGATCGAGGCCTTCTACCAGGAAGCCCCGCTTTCCCGCAGCCTGCTGGAACTGCGCAACGGCATCATCTGCGCCCGGCTGATCCTCAAGGCCGCCATCCAGAACCCGGTGTCCCGCGGCTGCCATTTCCGGGTGGACTGACCGTCCTTTTATGCCGGGGACGCCTGGAATGGAGTAGGTCATTCCATCCCATCGGCTCCGGGACGTCCGGCAGGGTTGCGCACCTCTCTCGAAAGGTTACCATTATTAATTAATGGGCCTTGAGATGATGAAAACTTCCATCGTGCTGTGCGCCGGGACGGGACTGCTGCTGCTGGCCGTCCACTGCGGGGGCTACACCCGGCCGACCCTGCCCGGCCCATCCATCAACAGTTTCAGCGCCGCCAAGGGGGTCATCACCGCCGGCGCCACCACCACCCTCACCGCCGATTTCAGCAACGGGGTGGGGGTGGTGGATCACGGTGTGGGGCCGGTGACTGATGATGTGCCAGTCATTATCCAGCCCGAGGAGACCACCACCTACACCCTCACCGACAGCGCCGCCAACGGCGCCTACCAGAGCCGTTCGATCACGGTCGTGGTGGTGCCGCCGCCCCAGGAGCCGGTGATCGTGCCGCCGGCCACGGTGGAACCCGGGATGACCGGGCTCCAGGCCTCGGTGCAGGCCCAGGACGGGTGCACCTACCTCTGGACCATCAACAAGGGGGGCGGGACCCTCACCGCCGGAGCCACCAGCAGCACCGTCACCTTCACCACCGCGGCGTTCGGGGAACTGACCCTGGCCTGCACCGTCACCAACCTGGCCGGCACCAAGGTGACCTCGGCCACCCTCACCTTCCTGCTGGGCGGGCCCACCGTGGAGAGCTTCGAGGCCGACAAGGAGAGCATCGACGCGGGCCAGTCCGCGGTGCTTTCCTTCCAGTTTTCCGGGGGGACCGGGATGGTCACCGCGCCGAACCAGCCGGACATCCCGGTCCCCGCGGGCAGCACCAGCCTCACCGTCACCCCGTCCGTCACCACCACCTACACCCTGACGGTCACCGACAGCAAAGGGGAGTCGTTTTCTTCCGACCCGGTCACCGTCACGGTGGTGCCGGCGCCCACCATCACCCTGTTCGCCGCCAGCCCGGGGATCATCGGCCCGGACACCACCACCCAGCTGGTGGCGGTGTTCGACGCCGGCCCGGAGGGCACCGCCGAGGTGGACAACGGGGTGGGCGCCGTTGAGAGCGGGGCGCCCATCGACACCGGGACCCTGGAGCGCAGCACGGAATTCACCCTCACGGTGACCAACGCCGCCGGCAAGGAGGCCACCGCCGTCGTGCGGGTGCTGGTGGGCAGCCTGGCGCGGCTGGCCGGGACCCCTTCCGGCGAAGGCGACATGGACGGGCCGAGGGCCAGCGCCCGCTACCACGGCCCGTCCGGGCTGGTCCTGGACGGTGCCGGCAACCTGCTGGTGGCCGACACCCTGAACCACACCATCCGGGCCATCGCCCCGGACGGCGAGGTGACCACCCTGGCCGGGGAACCCGGCCAGCCCGGAAGCGCCGACGGCACCGGCGCCGCGGCCCGGTTCAACCTGCCGGCGGCGCTGGCGCTGGATCCGGCCAGCGGCAATGTGCTGGTGGCCGATGCGGGCAACAACGAAATCCGCATGGTCACGTCCGGCGGCGAGGTGTCCACCCTGGCCGGCAGCGCGGCCCAGGCCGGCAGCGCCAACGGGGTCGGCCAGGCCGCGCGGTTCAACCGCCCCGGCGGGATCGTGGCCGGGATCGACGCCGGCGGGTCGGTGGCCTACGTGACGGATACCGGCAATGCCACCCTCCGCCGGCTCGACCTCGATACCCGCACGGTCACCACCCTCACCGGGATCGCCGGGGTGCCCGGCAACCAGGACGGAACGGCCGGCGCCAGCGTCCAGCCCGGCATCGCCCTGTTCAACGCGCCCGCCGGCCTGGCCTGGATCGGCAACGGCGCCGGGCTTCTCTACGTGGCCGACGCCGGCAACAACCGGATCCGCCGGGTCGCCCTGGACGGGACCACGGAACCGCTGGCCGGGGATCCCGGCGGCGCGGCCGGGAACGCCGACGGCTCGGGCGGCGCCGCGCGGTTCTCCGGTCCCATGGCGCTGGTGCTGGGCAGCGACGGGTCCCTGTACGTGTCCGACACCGGCAACAGCACCCTGCGCCGGGTGGAGCCGGGCGATGCCGCCGTGGCCACCCTGGCCGGCACCGCCGGCCGGACCGGTTCCAGCGACGGGACCTCCGCGCTGTTCAACCAGCCCCAGGGCCTGGCCCTGAACGCGAACGGCCTCCTCTACGTGGCCGACACCGGCAACGCCACCCTCCGCGAGGTGGACACCGGCGAAACGCCGGCGCCGGTGGTCACCTATTCCGGCAAGCCCGGCAACCCCGGCGCCGCCGACGGGCCCGGCGACGCGGCCACCCTGCGCCGGCCCCGCGGCGTGGTGCGGGGCGCCAGCGGCAACCTGTACCTGGCGGATTCCGGCAACCACACCATCCGGCAGATCGCCCCGGACGGCACCGTGAGCACCCTGGCCGGCGGCTCCGGGACGCCGGGCTTCACCGACGGCGCGGGCAGCGCCGCGCGGTTCCGCCAGCCTACCGCCCTGGCCGCGGGGGTGGACGGCGACGGGAAGGACTTCGTGATCGTGGCCGACACCGGCAACCACGCGGTGCGCAAGGTGCTGGCCGACGGCACCGTGAGCACCCTGGCCGGCACCGGGAGCCCGGGCTCCCGCGACAGCTCCAGCGGCCCCGCGCAGTTCAACGGGCCGGCCGGCGTGGCCCTGGACGCCAGCGGCAACGTGCTGGTGGCCGACACCGGCAACCAGACCCTGCGCCGGATCGCCGCCGACCATACCGTGACCACCCTGGCCGGCACCGCCGGCGTGACGGGCGCCGCGGACGGCGCCGAAGGATCCGGGGTGTCCTTCAACGCCCCGGCGGGACTGGCGGTGGCGGCGGACGGCACGGTCTACCTGGCGGATTCCGGCAACCACACCATCCGCAAGCTGGCCGGCGGCACCGTGAGCACCTTCGTCGGAGCCGCCGGCAAGCCTGGCAGCGTGGACGGCACCGGCACCGCGGCCCGGCTGAACGGGCCCAGCGCCATCGCCCTGGACGCCGGCGGCAACCTGCTGGTCACCAACGCCGGCGGCAGCACCGTCTGCATGATCACCTCCGCCGGTCTGGCCAGCACCATCATGGGCAGCGCCACCGCCAACGAGAACGTTCCCGGCCCTCTGCCGGCCCGGATCTCCACGCCGTACGGGATCACCCTCGAACCCAAGACCGGCAACATCTTCATCACCATTGACGATGCGCTCATGAAGGCCGACTTTACGGAGTGATCCGCGGCGGGATCCTGGATAGACTAAGGGTTTCCAACCACGGGATCCTCGGGTGGATCCCCTCTGCGCACGAGGGCGCCATGGGCGAACCGACCAAGAAACGCTATACCGTTTTCCTTCCCCGGACGGATTTCCCCATGAAGGCGGACCTGCCGAACCGGGAACCCAAGCGGCTCGAGCGCTGGAAGGCCGAGGGCGTCTACGAGCGGGTGGAAGCCCGGCGCCGGGCGGACAACGCCGCCGGCACCGGCCGCGGCCGCAGGATCCTGCACGACGGCCCGCCGTACGCCAACGGCGCCATCCACATGGGCCACGCCCTCAACAAGATCCTCAAGGACATGGTGGTGAAGTCGCTCTGGCTGGACGGCTACGAATCCCCCTACATCCCCGGCTGGGACTGCCACGGGCTGCCCATCGAGCACGCCGTGGAGAAGGACCTGGGCCCCAAGCGCCGGGAGATGAGCCGCACCGAATTCCTGGCCAAGTGCCGGGCCTACGCCCAGAAGTGGGTGGATGCCCAGAGCCAGGGCTTCCAGCGGCTGGGCGTCCTGGGCACCTGGAGCGACCCCTACATCACCATGGCGCCCAAGTACGAGGCCGCCGTGGTCCGGCTCCTGGGCCGGCTGTTCGAATGCGGGGCGGTCACCCGCAAGCTCAAGGTGGTGCACTGGAGCTACGGCGCCCGCACCGCCCTGGCCGAGGCCGAAGTGGAGTATGCCGACGTCACCACCACCACCATCGGCGTGGCCTTCCCGGTGGACGACGCCGAAGCCCGGCGCATGAAGCTGCCCACCCCGCTGTTCCTGCCCATCTGGACCACCACCCCCTGGACCCTGCCGGCCAACCTGGCCATCGCCATGCATCCGGACATGGAGTACGCGGTGGTGAAGGCCGAGGACCGCTACTACGTGGTGGCGGTGCCGCTGCTGGACGACTTCCAGAAGCGTCTGGGGATCCCCCTGCACATCAAGGAGACCCGCCGGGGCTCCAGCTTCCAGAGCCTCAAGGCCCGGCACTGCTACCTCAACCGGGAATCGCCGGTGCTGCTGGCCGATTTCGTCACCGCCGAAGCCGGCACCGGGCTGGTGCACATCGCCCCGGACCACGGGGTGGACGACTTCAACCTGGCCCACCACCTGGGCCTGCTGCAGTTGGTGGGGCCGGACGGGCGCTACACCTCGCTGGTCAACGACCCGGAGCTGGAAGGGCGCAACGTCTTCGACTGCAACACCCTGATGGTGGAACGGCTGCGCGCCTCGGGCGCGCTGCTCTACGAACAGCAGCTGGTGCACAGCTATCCCCACTGCTGGCGCACCAAGACCCCCATCCTGTTCCGGGCCACGGAGCAGTGGTTCATCACCATGGACGACGAGCTCAAAGGCAAGGGCAAGACCCTGCGCGAGCTGGGGCTGGAAGGGGTGGAGAACACCACCTGGGTGCCCGCCTCGGGCCGCAACCGCATCTACGCCATGATCGCCGGCCGGCCCGACTGGTGCATCTCCCGCCAGCGTTCCTGGGGCACCCCCATCACCGTGCTGCGCTGCAGCGAATGCGGCGAGCCCCTGGTGCTGCCCGAGCTGTTCGAGAAGGCCGCCGCGGCCATCGCCGAGGGCGGGGTGGGAGTCTGGGCGGAAATGCCCCTGGAGCAGCTCAAGCCCAAGGACGCGGTGTGCGCCAAGTGCTCCGGCACCGAGTTCCAGAAGGAGACCGACATCCTGGACGTCTGGATCGACTCCGGGGTGAGCGCCGAGGTGGTGTGCGAGATCTTCCCGCAGCTGAGCCAGGAGGACTACGGCCACTTCATCTACCTGGAAGGCACCGACCAGCACCGGGGCTGGTTCCACTCCTCCCTGCTGTTCAACCTGGCGGCCACCGGCACCAAGCCCTACGACACCGTGGTGACCCACGGCTTCGTGCTGGACGGCAAGGGCCAGAAGATGTCCAAGAGCCTGGGCAACACGGTCACCCCCGAGGAGATCCTCAAGACCCTGGGCGCCGACATCCTGCGCTGGTGGTCGGCCAGCGTGGACTACAACGAGGACGTGCGCATCTCCAAGCAGATCCTGGAGCGTTCCGCGGACGCCTACCGCAAGATCCGCAACACCCTGCGTTTCCTGCTGGGGGCCCTGGCCGAATTCGACCCGGCCCGCGACCTGGTGCCCGAGGACCAGTGGGCGCCCCTGGACCGCTGGGTGATGGGTTCCTTCCGCCGCCTGTCCGGCCAGGTGACCACGGCCTACCGCACCTTCCAGTACCTGGACGTCACCCAGTCCCTGCTCGGGTTCTGCCAGCTGGACCTGTCGGGCCGCTACTTCGAGATCATCAAGGACCGGCTCTACTGCGACGCCCTGGATTCCCCGCGGCGGCGCAGCTGCCGCAGCGCCTGCTGGAAGCTGGCCCAGGGCCTGGCCGTGCTGCTGGCCCCGGTGCTCACCTTCACCGCCGACGAGGTGTGGGAGAACATCCCCGGAGTGGAAGGCCACGTGTTCGAATCGCGCTTCCCCGAAGGCAGCGACGAGCCGGTGTCCGCCCCGTGGGAGCGCTTCTGGCAGATCCGGGAAGCGGTGCAGGGGGCCATGGAGCCGTACCGGGCCGCCAAGACCATCGGCACCAGCCTGGACGCCGCGGTGCGGCTGATCCTCGACGAGGCAGACCGCGCCGTGCTGGAGGGCCTGGGCGAAGCGCCCGAGGACCTGCTGGTGGTGTCCGGGCTCACCCTGGAATCCGGCCCCGACCTGCAGGTGGAGGTGGCCACCCATGACGGCCGGAAGTGCCCCCGCTGCTGGAATCACAAGGGCGGCCACGGCCAGGGCGAGGACGTCGACCTTTGTCCCCGCTGCTGGGACGTGGTTCAGGCCCAGGCATGAAGGGAGTCCGCCCCGTCTGGCTCCTGCTGCCCCTGGCCGCGCTGGGGATGGACTGGGCCTCCAAGGCCTGGATCATGGCCGCCATCCCCCTGCATGAAGCCCGCACCGTCATTCCCGGCTTCTTCTACCTCACCATGAGCTACAATCCCGGCGCCATCTTCGGCACCATGGGCGGAGCTCCGCCCATGGTGCGCAGCGTCATCTTCGGCCTGGCCGGAGTGGCCGCCCTGGGCTACTTCGGCTGGGAGTTCCTGAAGCCCGGCACCGTGCTGGTCCAGCGCATCGCCCTGGGGCTCATCCTCGGCGGCGCCCTGGGCAACGGCCTGGACCGGATCCGCCACGGCATGGTGGTGGACTTCTTGGACTTCGTGTTCTGGGGCTGGCACTACTGGACCTTCAACCTGGCGGACAGCTTCATTGTTTGCGGGGCGATCCTGCTGGGGCTGTCGTTCCTGGTGGCGGGCAGGCGGGAGACCCGGACAAGCTAGCGGCAAGGCCATTATCTATCCACGGGCTTGTCAGAAGCTCCAGGATGGGGTCATGGAAACGCCGAGGCTGCTCGTGGTTCATCCAATGGCCTGGCACTGACGGGCGGTGAGATCTCAACCATTGGCTGATCAACCCATCATATAACAACCATACTAATCCAGCTATTGACGAAGTCTTGCCTGAATATCACTATTCTTGGAATGACTGCGGTGATCTAGCTATGGGTAAACCTTGATTTTGAAACTTTTATCAACACTGTTGAGCAGGAAGAATATGAACAAGACCATTCTGGCCGTATTCCTTTGTCCACTGACTGGGCTTGTGGCCCAGCCTCCCCACACCCCTCCTATTGGTCTTCCCCCAGCCGGTCCCTACAAGCCGTTCCCTGCGGATTCGGACACTGCCAAGGCAGCCTTGGCTTCCATCGAACAGCAGCTGCCTGGCCTTGGCCCGATCACCGTCACTGCCACCTTGGGTGCCGAGGCAAACTCCTTCTTCTACGTCGAGTTGTGGAGCACGGTGCCGGAGAGCAATGGCCAGGCTACCTGGTTATTCGTGACCGCCCGCGACCTAACCTTCGAATGGCGTTTCATCGAAGCCATCAAACTATTGCCCTAAGCCGTTGTCAAGGAATAGCCATTCCCGTTTCGTGCGGCCCCGGCATAAGGCGCCGTAGGGGAAGGTCGCGGAATGGCGATGTTATTCCGTGACGGCGCCTAATGGAGCATCGTCAGCCCTCGCCGCGCGCCGGCGGGGCTCAACGCGGCTCCGGAACCCCCGGTGCCGGGTTCATTCCGGTGGACGGTTCCTTCGCATTTCAGCAGCCACCCGCGCCGAATCCGGATCCCCGCGCTTCTCCGGTTCCCGGATGATGGTGGCGTGATCCTCGTTGTCCCGGTTCTGGCTCAGCTTGTACCCGGCTTCGATGCGCCTGACAGCCTCGACGAAACCGACGGCTCCCTTCATCTCCTCCCCGGCCAGGACCCTCTCTCGATCCTCTTCGCGGAAGAACTTCGGGGCGTACATGGCGTGAGCGCTCCTAGGGCTTCCGGATGCTCCCTAGAACACCCCCGGCCCGGCCTGCACCAGCACCTCGCGGATCTTCCGGGTCTGGTCCAGCATCTGGAAGAAATCCGAAGGCAGCAGGGCCTGGGGCCCGTCGCTGAGGGCCTGGTCCGGCTTGCAGTGGGTCTCCACGATCAGCCCGTCGGCGCCGGCGGCCACCGCGGCCCGGGCGCAGGGGATCACCAGGTCCCGGCGGCCGGTGGCGTGGCTGGGATCGGCGATGACCGGCAGGTGGCTGAGCATCTTGGCGGCGGGAATGACGCTCACGTCCAGGGTGTTGCGGGCGTGCAGGCTCCAGGTGCGGATGCCCCGCTCGCACAGGATGACGTTGCGGTTGCCTTCGGAAAGCACGTACTCGGCGGCGAACAGCCATTCCTCCAGGGTGGCCGCGGGGCCCCGCTTGAGCAGCACCGGCCTGGAGGAACGCCCGGCCCGCTTGAGCAGGGCGAAGTTCTGCATGTTGCGGGCGCCCACCTGGATCAGGTCGGCGGTGCGCTCCACTTCGTCGAAGGTTTCCACTTCGGTGGCTTCGGTGACGATGCCCAGATCGAATTCGAGCCGCACCTGCTCCAGCAGCCGCAAACCTTCCGTGCCCAGGCCCTGGAACGCGTACGGGCTGGTGCGGGGCTTGAAGGCGCCGGCCCGCAGCAGCTTGACGCCGCTTTCCGCCACGTAGCGGGCCACGGTGAACAGCTGCTCCCGGCTTTCCACCCCGCAGGGCCCGGCCATGACCGCCAGCTCCTTGGCCCCCACCTGCACTCCGCGCACCTCCACCACGGTCCGCCCGGGAGCGCCGTCCGCCGAGGCCAGCTTGAACGGCGAGGTGATGGGCACCACCCGGTCGACCCCGCCCATGGGCTCGATGCGGTCGGCTTTCAGCGCCTGGGAGGCGTGCGGCGCCATGATGCTGGTGGTGACCGGGGATTCCTGGACGTAGGCGCGGATCCCGGCCCCGTCCAACACGGCCATCACCGCCTGGATCTGCTCCAGCGTCGCGGTCGGCTCCATCAAGATAAGCATGCCTGCCTCCGCTTCCATCTTACTGGGCCGGGTAGGATACTGGGGCATGGATGCCAAGACCCTGAATTGCCAATCCTGTGGGGCCGCCGTGGGGGAGGATGACGTCAAGTGTCCCTACTGCGGCAGCCAGCTGGCCACCCTGGCCTGTCCGCGCTGCTTCGGCATGGTGGGGGTGCACGCCAGCCACTGCCCCCGCTGCGGCGCCGCCATCCAGCGGACCCAGGCCAGCGGCACGGCGCTGGCCTGCCCCGGCTGCCGGGCCCCCCTGCAGGCCACCGCCGTGGGCGGGGTGAGCCTGGACCAGTGCCACGCCTGCGGCGGGGTCTGGGTGGGCCAGCACAACTTCGAACAGATCGCCGGCGACCGGGCCGAACGGGGCGAGGTGCTGGGGGCGCTGCCCGGCCAAAGCCCCAAGGTGGCCGTGCAGCTGGGCGCGGTGCGCTACCGGCCCTGCCCCCAGTGCGGGAAGCTCATGAACCGCACCAATTACGGCCACATCTCCGGGGTGGTGCTGGACGTGTGCAAGGATCACGGCCTGTGGTTCGATCGGGACGAACTGCGGCAAGTGCTGGAGTTCGTCGAGGCCGGAGGGCTGGAGAAGAGCCACCTGCGCCAGGTCCAGGAGGAGGACGAACGGCGCCGCCTGGCCGTGGCCGGCTCCACCCCGGACATGGGCGCCTGGGGCCAGGCGCCGGTCCGGTCCGACGGGGAAGGGCTGGTGGCCGCCTTCGCCTCGCTGGTTCACCTGTTCCGGTAGACCTACCATACGGGCCTGCACCCAGGGCGGCTGCCAAGGGCGGCGGAGGAGGGCCGGGAATAAGACCAAAGGGCTGGCTTGGCGACAAAAGTGTATTACACTTATTGAGAAGGGCGAGGTCAGGGTGAACAGGAAACCTAGGCTGCAATGGACCTCTGCGTCGGAAGGTTACATTTTCATCAAACACCGTGTCAGACGGGAAACGCTGGATGCCCTGATGGACGCGGAGGACCTTTCCATGGTGAGCAGTCGTTTCGGACGTTTGATGCTGCAGGGAACCGTGAACGGCAAGTGCTATCGGTTAGTGGTGGAAGTAGTGGACAAAGCCGCGTGGCTTCTGGAGCCCGTGACAGGCTACCGCTACGCTGCCGGGGATCGGCAGAAAAGGGGGACAACATGAGCAAGCTGAAGAAGGCCATAAGTTGGGACGAGGTGATCCAGGGTGCTGGTGAACTGCCCAAGGGGCAGCTCAAGAAGCCCCTTGTCGAGCGTGCCGCTGAGGCCGAACTCTGGGCCAAGGAGCTGAAGGATGCCCCAGCCGGTCGCCCCGTGGTGCGCATGGGCCGGCCACGTGCGGTCGAGCCGAAGGTAGAAACCGAACTGGTGACCTTCCGCACGGACCGGTCCGAGAAGGAAGCCTTGGAAGCTCTGGCCGAGGCTCAGGGGCGCAGCCTGTCTGACCTCCTGCGAGGCGTGACTCATGACCTCGTGACCACGTTCAAGGCCGGCGAGAAGGCTGCCAGGACCCGGGCCGAGGCCTGAAATCGAACGGGTGCATGAATGCCCGCACGTTCCCGTGGGCCCGTCCCCCGGATAGCCCCGGGTTTCAGGCCTGGGCCAGGGCCACCAGTTTCAGAAACTTGCCCGCTTCCAGGCTGGCTCCGCCCACCAGGCCGCCGGCCACTTCGGGAATGCCCAGGATCTCCGCGAAATTGTCCGGGGAGACGCTGCCGCCGTACAGGATCGGGGTCTCCTGGCCGGCCTTGCCCAGCAGGCTGGCCAGCTGCATCCGGATGAAGCCGTGCACCTCCTGGATCTGGCCGGCCTCGGCCCGGCGGCCGGTGCCGATGGCCCACACCGGCTCGTAGGCCAGGGCGAGGGGGCCCGGGCCTACCTGGGCCAGGATGGCCAGCTGGCGCCGGAGCACGTCCAGGGTGGAGCCGCCGTCCCGCTGGGCCAGGGTCTCGCCCACGCAGAGCATGGGCAGCAGGCCCTGGGCATGGGCGGCGCGCAGCTTGGGCACCAGGGTCTCTTCGGTTTCCCCGAAGTACTGGCGCCGCTCGCTGTGGCCCAGGAGCACGCCGGTGCAGCCGGCGTCCTGGAGCTGGGCCATGGACACCTCGCCGGTGTAGGCGCCCTTGGGCTCGGCGTGGGCGTTCTGGCCGTGGACCGGCAGGAGGCCGTTCAGCTGGCGGCTCACCTCGGAGATCAGGGTGAAGGGGGGGGCGATGGCCGCGACCACGCCGGCCACCGGCCGGTACGAGGCCTGGAGCTCCCGGCAGAAGGCCAGGGCATCCTGGCGCAGGAGGTTCATCTTCCAGTTGGCAACGACCATCTTCATGGTTTGACTCCGAGGTTACTTGATCTGCAGGGCGGCGACTCCGGGGAGCTCCATGCCGCTGAGGAATTCCAGGCTGGCCCCGCCGCCGGTGGAGATGTGGCTCAGGCGCCGGGTGACCCCGGCCTTGGCCGCGGCGGTGACGCTGTCGCCTCCGCCCACCAGCACGAAGGCGCCCCGGTCGGCGGCGTCGGCCATCTCTTCGGCCAGGGTGAGGGTGCCGCTGGCGAAGGGGTCCAGCTCGAACACGCCCATGGGTCCGTTCCAGAGGATGGTCCGCGCCTTGCGGATCTCCTCGGTGTAGATGGCCACGGTCTCGGGGCCGATGTCCAGGCCCATCTTGCCGTCGGGCACCGCCTGGTCCTGGGTGATGTCGCACTCGGCGTCGGCGTCGATGGTGGCGGCCACCATGTGGTCCAGGGGCAGCAGCAGCCGGGTGCCGGCCGCCTCGGCCTCCTGGCGCAGAGTGTTGGCCAGCTCCAGCTTGTCCTCCTCGCAGCGGCTGTTGCCGATGGCCACGCCCATGGCCTTGAGGAAGGTGAAGCTCATGGCGCCGCCGATGAGGATGGTGTCGGCCTTGCCGAAGAAGTGGCGGATGATGCCGATCTTGTCCGATACCTTGGAGCCGCCCATGATGGCCAGCAGCGGCCGCTCGGGCTGGTCCATCACCTTGCCCAGCGCGGTGAGCTCCTTCTCCAGGAGGAAGCCCGCCACGGTCCGCTCCGGGGGAAAGTCGGCCACCATCCCGCTCACCGAGGCGTGGGCCCGGTGGGCCGAGCCGAAAGCGTCGTTGACGTAGGTGTCCGCCAGCCGGGCCAGGGCCTTGGCGAATCCGGGATCGTTCTTGGTCTCGCCCTTGTCGAACCGCAGGTTCTCCAGGAGCAGCACCTGGCCGGGGCGCAGGGCCGCGGCCTCGGCCTCCACCTTGGGGCCGGTGACCCCGCTGGCCAGGGCCAGGTCCAGGCCCTGGGCCTTCAGCCACGCGGCCACCGGGGCCAGGCTGAATTCCGCCTCGAAGCCCGTGCCCTTGGGCCGTCCCAGGTGCGAGCAGAGCACCACCGAGGCGCCTCCGGCCAGCAGGTGGTTGAGGGTGGGCAGGGTTTCGCGGATCCGGGTGGCGTCGGTGATGGCGCCGTCCTTGAGCGGAACGTTGAGGTCGGCGCGCAGGAACACCCGATGGCCTTTGACATCGATGTCACGCAGGGTCCTGAAACTCATGGCAGCCTCCCTAGGGGTTCGGGTCCATCTTATCGGACTGGGGCCGGCTGAGGAAACCGATCCACCGGGCGGAGCCCGCTTCGGTGAAGGGCGCGCCCTGGTAGTCGCCGGCTTCGCGCCGCAGTTGCAGGCCGCAGTCCAGGGCCATGGCGCGCAGTTCCGCGGGCTCGTAGAGCCGGAGCGACTCCATGGCCTCCCGGGTGCTGCCGCTTTCGAGATGGGTGAGGGTCATCCGCTTCACCAGCCGGTCGCCCTCCAGGGTGCGCCGGCTGCTCACCTCGATATCGCCGTGCCGGGTGAGGTCCGCGGGCACCAGGTGGGCGCGCACGAAGGGGGCGTTCAGGTAGTCCAGCACCAGCACGCCGCCGGGGCGGAGCAGGCCGCGCAGGTGGCGGCACAGCTCCCGGTTCTCCGGGTCGGAGAAATAGCCGAAGGGGGTGAACCACATGCAGATCCCCGCCAGGGAGGCCGGCTTCACCGGGAGCCGGCGCATGTCCCCGCGCAGCAGCCAGGGGCGCAGCTCCCCGGGCGCCAGGCCCAGCAGGTCCCGGGACAGGTCGAGCCCGAAGGCCAGCGGGTTGCTGCGGCGCAGCACGGCCAGGTGGCGCCCGCCGCCGCAGCCCAGGTCCAGCACCGGACCGGCGCCCAGCTGCGGGGCCAGGGCCAGGGCCATGGCCACCGCCGCCTCCGCCTCGGACGCGTCCCGGTGCGCGTAGATGGCTGCGTAGTCCTTGTCGAACCAATCCTTGAACCACTCGTTCACGTCTGTGCCCCTTATTCCTCGGCCATCCTCTCACGAAGGCCCGGTTACACTGAATCCTCTGCACAAGGGATTGAACCATGCTGCGCCCCGAACAATTGGAAGATCAAGTCCACTTCATGCTGTCCACCCTCATCCAGAGGGAACTGCGGGATCCCGAACTGGGGTTCCTCACGCTCACCGCGGTGCGCCTCACCGGCGACCGCAGCATTGCCCGGGTCTACTACACGGTCCTGGGCGATGAACAGCAGACCGACCGCTCGCGCAAGGCCCTGGGCCGGGCATCCGGCTTCCTGCGCAGCCACCTGGCCAAGCGGCTCAAGATGCGCCGGGTGCCCGAGCTGCAGTTCTTCCCGGACAGCACCCTGGAACAGGGCAACAAGATCGAGGCGATCTTCGCCCAGATCAAGGAAGAGGAGGCCGCCCGCCCACCCGTGCCCGATGAGCTCCCGGCCGAGGGGGACGCTTGAACCCCGGTCTCTACCTCGTGCACAAGGAGGTGGGCGGCAGCAGTTTCGACGTGGTGCGGGGCTTCAAGCACGAGGCCTTCGAAGACGGCCAGAAGAAGCTGGCCCTGGGCCATGGCGGCACCCTCGACCCGTTCGCCGACGGGCTGCTGCTGGTGCTGGCGGGCCAGGCCACCCGGCTGATGGAGCTCATGCACCCGCTGCCCAAGACCTACCTGGCCACCCTGGCCTGGGGCAGCGAGACCGACACCTGCGACCACCTGGGCCTGGTGGTGGCCGAAGGCCCGGCCCCCGCGGCCGGGGCCCTGGAAGAGGCGCTGGCGCCCTTCATGGGCTGGCAGGACCAGGTGCCCCCCGCCACCTGCGCCAAGAAGATCGGCGGCGAGGCCGCCTACAAGAAGGTCCACCGGGGCGAGACCGTGGACCTGCCGCCGTCCCGGGTGTTCCTGCACCAGGCGGCCTGGGTCGCCCATGATCTGCCCCGCTCGTCGGTGCTGCGCCTCACCTGCCGGGGCGGCTACTACGTGCGCGCCCTGGCCCGGGACCTGGGCCGGCGGCTGGGCTGTCCCGCCCACCTGTCCGCCCTCACCCGCACCGCCATCGGCCCCTGGAGCGATCCCTCCGGGCCGCGCACCCTGGTCCAGGGCGAGGACCTGGTGCCATGGTGCCGCTCCCGGGTGCTGGACGAGGTGGAAGCCGACCACCTGCTCCACGGCCGGCCGGTGCCCATGGGCGACCTGGGGGAGCCGGCCTGGGCCATGCCCGAGGGCTTCCCGGACCCGGACGCCCCGGTGCGCGGCCTGCACCAGGGCCGGCTGGTGGCGCTGCTGAGGGAAAAAGAGGGGGCGCTGTGGACCTGCGCCAACCTGCGCGGCGGATTGTAGGAAGCCGGGAGCGCCCCTCTTGCGGGTAAGCTGGAACGTCTTACATTGGTCCTTGGAGGCTTGCATGACCCTGTCCCAGCTGGTCAATCTCAGCACCAAGGGCCAGCTGGTCCTGCCCCGGGCCATTCGAACCTCGGCCGGTCTGCATCCCGGTTCAGCGCTTGCCGTCACCCTCGAGTCCGATGGCACGATCACCGTGCGGCCGGTTCGGGGCAAACTGGATGCCTTCTTCCATTCCCTGGACGGAGTGGTTCCGGCCGGGACTTCGGCTATCGACGCGGCGATCATGGAATCCGTGGAAGGCCTGGATGATGCCGCCCGTCAGCGTTGATACCAACGTCCTGGTCCGAGGCCCCCTGGGAGATGATCCCGGGCAACATTCCCTGGCGAAGAGCCTGATGGAGGCGGCCAGCCAGGGACCGGGGCTGGTCGTGTCCGCTTTCGCGGTGCTGGAAATGGCCTGGGTGCTCCGGGCCAGGAAACTGCCGCGCAAGGATGTGGCCAGGGTCATCCGAACCCTGATGGAAGCCCAAGGCGTGACGGTAACCCACGCGGAGACCCTGCACCAGGCCCTGGTGCGGTTCGAGGAGGGCAAGGCCGATCTTGGCGAATGCCTCATCTGTGCCGACGGGCAGGCCTTCGGGGCACGGAGCTTCGCGACGTTCGACCAGGTGCCCCAGGTCGAGGGCTGGGGAACGTCGCCTGCAAGCCTTCTGGAGGCACCTTGAACTAGCGGTCGGACCAGTGCAGCTTTTCCTGGAGCAGCCGGAAGAACGAGAAGTTGGCGTCCTGGAGCAGGGTGATGGTCCGCTCCGACTTGCACAGTTCCACCCGGTCGCCGGGCAGCAGGCCGTGCTCCACCTGGCCGTCCAGGCTCAGGTGGGCGTCCTCGGCCTGCACCATGGTGATGGACACCGGCAGGTGGCCGGGCACCACGATCGGGCGCAGGGTCAGGGCGTGGGGGCAGATGGCGGAGATCACCAGGGCGTCCAGGGCGGGGTGCAGGATGGGGCCGCCGGCGGACAGGGAATAGGCGGTGGAACCGGTGGGGGTGGCCACGATCAGGCCGTCGGCCCGCAGGTGGGCGGCATCGCCGCCGTCGATCTGCACCCGGAACTCCATCATCCGCGCCGCCAGGCCCTTCACCAGCACCACGTCGTTGAGCACCGGCCGCCCGGGCAGGATCTCGCCGCCGCGCACCACCTGGGAGTCGAGCATGGTGCGGGTTTCCGCGCTGAAGCAGCCCTGGAAGTAGTCGGCGATCACCGCCGAGGCCTGTTCGGAGGGGTGCGAGGTGAGGAACCCCAGGGAGCCCAGGTTGATGCCCAGCAGGGGCGTGCCCCGGACCCCGGCGTGGCGGGCGGCGGTGAGCAGGGTCCCGTCGCCGCCCAGCGCCAGGCACAGCTCCGGGACCTCGCCGTCGGCGCCGAACAGGGGGTCCCCGGTGAAGGCCTTGGCGGGCAGATCCGCGGCCAGCCACGCGCTCTGGATCTTGGGATGGGCGACAACCTGCCAGCCCCGGTCCAGGAACGGCGGAACCGTTTCCCGAAGCGTGTTCGAGAGCCAGTTGGATCTTGATTTCGCCACAATAACGAGGGTGGGTCGGGCCATGCCCTTAGGTTAACCTGGGAGCATGGCAACCAAGGTGTATAACCCGCGGAAAAGCGTACCCCCCCGCAAGAGTTCCTGGCGTTGGGCGGTCTGGACCCTGGTGAGCGCGGCCGGGGCCGGGGTGCTGGCGCTGGCGGTGGCCTGGTCCGTGATGTCCCGGGACGTGGACAGCTTCCTCACCTACTTCGCCCTGCGGGTGCCCAAGACCATCACCAAGGTGCTGGACCGCAACGGCGACGTCATCGGCGCCTTCGCCGAGGAGAACCGGGTGGTGATCCCCTTCGGCGACATCCCCCGGGCCTTCGTGGGCGCGGTCATCGCCACCGAGGACGCGGACTTCATGAACCACGGCGGCATCTCCGCCCGCGGCATCCTGCGGGCCGGCTTCAACTTCATCACCAGCTTCGGCCAGCGCCGGGAGGGCGCCTCCACCCTCACCATGCAGCTGGTGCGCACGGTCACCGCCAAGCGCCAGCGGCGCCTGGACCGCAAGCTCAAGGAGATCATCCTGGCCCGCAAGCTGGAGATGGCCTACACCAAGAAGCAGATCTTCGAGCAGTACGCCAACGAGGTCTATTTCGGCGGCGGCCGCTACGGCATCGAGGCGGCCGCGGAATTCTACTTCGGCAAGACCGCCCCCCAGCTGGCCGTGGAAGAGTGCGCCCTGCTCGCCGGCCTTGTGCAGAACCCAAATTGGTACAATCCTTACAACCCCGATCCCAAGGCCCGGGAGGCTGCCCGGCAGCGGCGCAACCACGTGCTCCGGCGCATGGTGGCCGAGGGCTACCTCAAGGACAGCGACGCCCAGGCCCTGTTCGACCGCCCCATCCGCCTGGCCCGGGAGAACGCCCAGGAGGTGGCGGTGGCCCCCTACGCGGTGGAGGAGGTGCGCAAGTACCTCTACGACAAGTACGGCCGGGACCGGGTGCTGGAAGGCGGCCTGGAGGTGACCACCACCATCGACTCGGTGTGGCAGACCGCCGCCAACGAGGCGATGCGCACCGGCCTGCGCGCCGTGGACCGGCGCCGGGGCTTCCGCAAGGAGAGCGTGCAGTTCATCAGCAATGCCGACAGCACCACGCTGCCCGGCTGGAACCGCTACTTCCAGGAAGGGGACTCGGTGCGCGGCATCATCGTGGACTGGACCCCCCAGGGCGCCGACGTGCGCATCGGCAAGGCCGTGCTGACCGTGCCGGACACCGCCTTCTCCTGGGCGGGCAAGAACATCCGCTCGGTCCTGGTGCGCGGCGCCGCCCCGCTGTTCCTGGTGAAGGCGGCCGGCGGCGACGGCGTCCCCACCCGGCTGGAGCTGGACCAGGAGCCGGAAGTGGAAGGCGCCCTGCTGGCGGTGGAGCCCCAGACCGGGGAGGTCCGGGCCATGGTCGGCGGCTACGATTTCAAGCGTTCCAAGTTCAACCGCTCCTTCCAGGCGGAGCGCCAGGTGGGCTCCACCATGAAGGCGTTCGTCTACGGCGCCGCCTTCACCGAAGGCAAGACGCCCGCCTCCATGGTGGAGGACGTGCCCACCCGGTTCCGCATGGACACCACCGTCTACGAGCCCAAGAACTACGAGCGGGACTTCTGGGGCCCCATCCCCATCTGGGAAGCCATCCGCGATTCCCGCAACGTGCCCGCGGTGCGCACCCTGGAAACCACCGGCATCGACAACGTCATCGCCTTCGCCCACAACGCCGGGGTGGGCGGCCGGATCATCCCCTATCCCAGCCTGGCCCTGGGCGCCTCCGACCTCACCCTCAAGGACATGGTGCGGGGCTACAGCACCTTCGCCAACGGCGGCCGGCAGGCGCCGCCGCCCTTCCTCATCAAGAAGATCGTGGACCGGTCCGGCCGGGTGCTGGAAACCCACGACGGGGTTCCCGGCGACCAGGTGGTGGACCCCATGAGCAACTACCAGCTCATCCAGTGCCTGCAGGGGGTGGCCCAGCGCGGCACCGGCGCCCGCACCAACGAGATCGGCTGGCCCCTGGCCGGCAAGACCGGCACCACCGACGACCACACCGACGCCTGGTTCGTGGGCTTTTCCACCCACCTGGCCTGCGGCGTATGGGTCGGCCTGGACGCCAAGAAGACCATCTTCCCGGGCGCCGACGGGGCCAAGGTGGCCCTGCCCATCTGGGTGGGCTTCATGAAGGCCGCCCTGCCGGGCACCCCCAAGGAGGAGTTCCCGGTGCCGGACGGCATGGAATGGGCCCAGGTGGACCGAGCCACCGGCTTGATCGCCACCAGCGCCAGCCAGGGCAGCGACCTGGTGCGCCTGGCCTTCAAGCCCGGCACCGCCCCCACCAGCCCCAGCACCAGCGAGGCGATCAACGCCGTGCGGGAGGCCCGGGAAAAGGCGCGGCGGCTGCCCATGGACTCCCGGGTCTGGGGCGCCAACGTGCCCGCCCCGCCGCCGCCTCCGCCCCTGTATCCGGGGCAGGGCAAGGATGGGCTGGAATCCGAGGACGCCCGACCCTAGGCTCATGCGAAGGGCCGTTTCGGGATGGAATGCAAAGCCACTTTGGGATTAGGAGACTAAATGACCGATGCAAAGAGGGTCGTGATCACCGGGTTGGGGACCGCCAACCCCCTGGGCCTGGAACCGGAAGGATCCTGGAAGGCCGCTCTCCAGGGCCGCTCCGGCATGGCCCCCATCACCCTGTTCGACGCCGGCGGCTGTCCCGTCTCCTTCGCCGCCGAGGTGAAGGGCTTCAAGCCGTCCGTCCCGCTGGCCACTCCGGTGGGGGAACCGCCCATCACCGAGACCCTCCCGGCCAAGGATGTGAAGAAGTTCGGCCGCTACGCCCAGCTCGGCATCTACGCCGGCCTGCAGGCCTACCTGGATTCCGGCCTGGAGCAGGTCCGGGCCACCCTGGACCCGGAGCGGATGGGGGTGAACATCGGCTGCGGCATGGGCGGGCTTCCGGAAATCCAGGAATCCGTCATCAACTTCCAGGAGAAGGGCTACCGGCGCATCAGCCCCTTCTTCATCCTCCAGGTGATCCCCAACATCATCTCCGGCCAGTTGGGCGTCCAGCTGGGCCTCAAGGGCCCCAACCTTTGCAATGTCACGGCCTGCGCCACCAGCACGCATTCCATCGGCGAATCCTTCCACCTGATCAAGCAGGGCCTGGCCCAGGTCATGCTGGCGGGGGGCAGCGAGTCGGTGGTCTGCGAAATGGGGTTGGGCGGCTTCGCTTCCATGAAGGCCCTTTCCACCCGCAATGACGCGCCGCAGAAGGCCTCCCGGCCCTTCGACCGGGACCGGGACGGGTTCGTGCTGGGTGAGGGAGCGACCGTCCTGGTGCTGGAGGACTACGATCTGGCGCGCCGGCGCGGGGCCCGGATCTACGGGGAGATCCTGGGCTACGGCGCCTCCGGGGACGGCTACCACCTGGTCCACCCGGCGCCCGAAGGGTCCGGCGCCTTCCAGGCCATGGCCGTCGCCCTGGCCGAGGCCGGGATCCATCCGGACCGCCTGGACTACGCCAACGCCCATGCCACCTCCACCCCCGCCGGGGACCTGGAGGAGGCCCGGGCCTTCGGCAGGATGATGTCCCCCACCCGCGAACGCCCGATGTGCGTGTCCTCCACCAAGTCGGTGACCGGCCACATGCTCGGGGCCGCCGGGGCCACCGAGGCCATGTTCAGCGTTCTGGCCATCCGGGACCAGCTGGTGCCGCCCACCGCCAACCTGGAGTCCCTGGACCCGCTGTGCGCCCATCCGGGCCTGGACTTCGTGGCCGGCGAGGCCCGCGCGGCCAAGGTGGACATCGCGCTGTCCAACAGCTTCGGCTTCGGCGGCACCAACGGGGCCCTGGTGTTCGGCCGCGTCTAGCCCGCGCGCCGCGGGGGTGCTTCACCCCTGCGGCTGGCCTTCCTTGAGCAGGGCGGAAAGCGCCTTGAAGCCGGGATGGTCCTTGTGGTGCGCCCATTCGAAGGCCACCGATTCGTGGTTGGTGAGGGTGGCGCCGGAGGTGGCCATGCGCTCCAGGGCGTACTGGCGGTATTCCTCCCCGCGGCCGCTCACCGCGTCCCAGCAGACGTGCACCTCGGAGCCCTCCTGCAGCAGCTCCAGCACGGTCTGCACCACGCAGACGTGGGCTTCGATGCCGCCCACCACGATCTGCCGCCGGGGCGGCGTCAGCCCCGGCCGGGCCTGCTCCAGCAGGGCGTGGAAGGCCGGATCGGCGCAGCAGCTGAAGGCGGTCTTCTCCAGGCGGAAGGTGGGGGTGGACAGGCCCTCGAACTGGGCCTTCAGGCCCGCCTCGGTGGGCCCGATGCCCTTGGGATACTGCTCGGTCAGCACCACCGGGACCGAGAACAGGTCGGCGAAGGTCATCAGCCGGCGGCTCGCTTCCAGCACCAGGGCGGGGCGGTGCACCTGGTGCACCAGCTTGCCCTGGAGGTCGATGAGGAGAAGGATGCTGCGGGCGGGGTCGAGGATGGGCATGGCTTTCTCCGGGCAAGGCCGAACCGAGGGCTTTCCAAGCATGATGCCAGATTCCGCCGCTCAGCGGGTTCCCGGCACGCCGTCGGTCCAGCGCCAGATCCCCAGCGGGTTGTCCCGGCGCAGGGCGGCGGGCAGCAGGGCCTCGGGCGCGTCCTGGTAGCACACCGGCCGGGCCCAGCGGGTGATGGCCCGGGTGCCCACCGAGGTGCTCTGCGGTGCGCTGGTGGCCGGCCATGGTCCGCCGTGCACCATGGCGTGGCCCACTTCCACGCCGGTGGGCACCCCGTTGAACAGCACCCGGCCGGCCCGGGCCTGGAGCGCCGGCAGCAGGGCGCCGGCCAGGCCGGTGTCGTCCGGATCCATCCACAACGATGCGGTCAGCTGCCCGGGCAGCGCCTCCAGGGCGGCCCGGCGCTCGCCTTCGTCCGCGCAGACCACCAGCAGGGTGAGCGGGCCGAACACTTCTTCGGCCAGGGCCGGCCGGGCCGCCAGCTCCGGTCCGGACACTTCCAGCAGGGCCGGCGCCGC